>JACMML010000292.1 GCA_014379105.1 Phycisphaerae bacterium | reverse complement strand
TCCTGGACCGCACCAACGCCGCCGACCCCGTCATCAGCAAAACCTACGGCTTCACCAGCGACGACGTAACCGCCGATTCCCCCGTCCGCTACGTCAAACTCACCATCCAAAACGCCAAACTCCACAACAACCCGAACAACTGGTATCCGCCGACGGTGTATGAGGTGAAGGTGTTCGGGGATGCGGGGAAGTAGGAAGTTGGAACCGCGACTCGACTCAGCTCGTCGAAGTCAGATGAACGCAGATGAAGTTCCCTTGCCCGGCACGCCGTGAGGTGTCACTCGACACGCGGGCTAGGGAGAGGGTGCTTTCGCTTCGACTTCAAATCCCGTATCGCGTTTTCCCCGCAGGCGGTTGCGGATGGGTCGGTACCACATGGCAATGGTTCCCATTAATATCGGAAGCAGCAACCAGCCAAATGGAATCCAGATCCGGTACGCGCGGATGGTGGCATTATTGTCGTCGTCTATATTGATCCAGCCACTGCGAAACGGTTCGAATTGCCGAACAAGACCGTAATCAGTCTTATACTTATACGGATTGATTAGAGGCCGTAGACCAATGCTACTGTTAATGGGGGTGAAACCAAGGGTGAGACGTCCCCAATGCACGACTACGGAGTATTCACGATATGCAACACCGCTCATATGCGTCGCACTCCACCCCCAAACCCCCGCCACCAGCAGGCAGAGCACGAGCAGGGTGTAGCGGGTGATTCGGGTGAGCATGTTCTTCTCGCGTAACGTTTAAGAACTTGGCTCGTCTAAGATGTCAAAGCGTTCCGCGATTGATATATCCTCCAATGGGAACATGCTCTCGGGGATTTCGCGTACTTGACCTTCGAGCTCAACCGGTGAAAAGCGGGTCGGAACGCCTAGTCTGAAGAAGCCGCCACGATTTGCAGGGTCTCGCCCGAAGTTATAAACGACCTGAAAGTCTGTCTGGAGACCGCTAATCACTAAGTCCTTGTTTATTCGATGAAGCCCCTTTTTTTCACTAATCATTACTAATATGCCGTTCCACACGAAGACCGCTTCCTGAATAAACAGGTCGGGCGGTCGAAACTTTATCCTCAGCATCGGGTGGCTGCCTGGGCCTACGGTCAGTACACCGCCAACGAACGTGATGTCAGTCTCCTCGACAAGGTATACCAATTCATTCTCATGAATCTGGACCAATGGCCGATTCCATGCGTCTGATATACGAGCCGAGAGCAGCCAAATGCCATCCTCCTCTCGTAGCCGCAGAACGGGACGGCCGTCTAAGACGAGTAGCAAGATCGTCACGCCGTCATCGCCGAAATAGTTCGCATGAATCGTATTTGTTCCGATGTGAATTCGAACAGGACCCTGCGCATACCAAACTTGATCTGGTGCTGACCGCCCATTCGTTCTGTTTATTGGATTGGCATCTGATCGCACAACATCGTCGCGCGAAATCAGCCCACCTCGCTCCTTTCTATGACACCCGTCACAGAGGAGCGTGATTTCCATCTCAATATGCCCCGTTTCTTTGCGGTATCCATTGATGTGGTGATACTCGTAGATTGGCTTGCCGCAAATGACGCAGCCGTATCCGCATCGCTTCCGAATTGCCTTGGCCATATCAGTTGGAATATGTGGTCTGTTCATCGAGTTGCCAAACATAATTGTAATGCGATAATTGACGGTGTCGAAGCACAGGCGTAGCGACTTTCAAGGAGCGGGTTGGGATGTCAACTCGTCTAGCACAATCACAATGCAGCGAACGCCATCAGAGAACGTTCAATCCGTGCTTCGTAGAGAGGTAAATTACGGCTGTCCATTCCCTAACTGCTGTATTCCATTCCTGCAATTTCATCATTTCGACCCGCCGTGGCACAAAGAAGAGCATATGCGCCCAGACGGAATGATTGCTCTATGTGCGTTGCATCACGCCTCAGCAGACCGGAATGTATATTCCGTGGCTCAACTCCGCGAGTTTAAATCTCGCCCCAACCCAATTCCGGTGGTTCGGGCTAGATTTGACTGGCTTATGTCAAACGCGATGTACCGTTTCGGTTCTTGCTATGCTTGCGATGATTTCGTGATGCCTCGCCATTCAGCTATAGAGCTTGATATACCTTGGATAGTTAGTGGAGGAATTGTTTCTGTCCCTGATCCGATTCAATCGGCGGAGCAACTCATCTCACTACGCCGTTCACTTAACGAGACAACGGACATTTCAATGCTCCTAAATTCAGTGAAACAATCAATGGTAGTACGGATTGTGAAAAACTGTGTGGAAATAGACACTTTGTCGATCGACGATTTGAAGATCGCATGCTCTGGACACGCGATTAAGGTGTGGACTCAGAAGCGCGAGGTTGGCTTGGATTTAAGCTACGCTCGAATAAACCTTAGTCGTTTCGAGAAGATTGTTTCACGTGATGAGCAGGCATCGTATGAACGCTTAGTCAAACGGCACGTTGCCCTAGAGCTCACTCCAGATTGGGTCTACGAAAGGCTTAGAAGTATGCCGTTGCCCGATGCTATCGACTGGGCAAAAAAGTTGAAGCGAAACGTCGGTGCTATGGTTACTAGGTGGCACGCTGCAAGGAAACTTGATGAAGGGCACATACCACTTTTTAACCTCAAAGGATTTCGAAGTTATGACGCAGGTCGGGCACTGAACGCAAAAAAGGATCATTTCTCTAGCGTGCTCGGAAATTTGGAAATGTGTTTTGTCGATTTCCCCGACCCTGAGGTTGTGGGGAACATCACACAGTATGGAGTCACAAATGGAGCCCCACTGATGCTAGATGATGGAAGGCTAATCAGTCTTGCACCGCAAAGGGCGAAATCGCGTGTGACGTATGCCCACGCGACAGCAATTGTCAATAAGCCCGCGACGCAGTTCAATCCGCCGATGACTTCTTGAAGTCAGGAAGTTGGTAGGGTCCGCACCACGCTGCGGACCATTGCCTCGACACGAACGGTCCGCAGCGTACTGCGGAACCTACTTGCCTACCCGCGGCAGGCGAGGGTTGTCCCCGATCGACTGACGTTGGGATAATTACAGATGATTTGTTGCACTACTAAAAAGGTGTAGCGCCCAAAGAGTTTGGGGGGCCAACCAAGGAGTTTGGAGGGCCAACCAAAGAGATTGGAGGGGCAACCAAAGAGTTTGGGGGGCCAACCAAAGAGTTTGGTGAGCCAACCAAAGAGATTGGAGGGCCAACCAAAGAGTTTGGTGAGCCAACCAAAGAGTTTGGTGAGCCAACTAAAGAGATTGGAGAGCCAACCAAAGAGATTGGAGGGCCAACCAAAGAGTTTGGTTTTGGGCTCGATCGAGCATGTCCCGTTTTTCTGGCGGACGGCGGGTGATTTTCCCGGACGGGGCATCGGGCGCGAGGATCATGCGAATATTTTATACTTTTTACTACACACCAATAAACCGGCGAAACGGAGTTGCCGATTGTAATGCCTGTGCGAGCAATATGGGCTCGGGACGCGAGTCTAAAGCACGATAGACCGATCGATCGGCCAAAGGTCGAATGCGGCGTAGTCGCGGGGTCTAGAAATTAAGTGAGACTTGTGATCGCGCTGCTTGCGTCGAGCAGACTGCTGATCAATCAGATGGACTGGACCCAGTAATGAGACGTTCAATGCTATCAGACAGCTCTGCCGGGTCGTAGGCTTGCTGAGCTGGTACGCGATAGATCGGCACGCCTGCGGCACGGAGGACGGCGTCTTTGAATTCATCGTGCGCCTTACGTTTGGGCTGACGGTGGCCGCGATCATCGAGCTCTATTACCAGAAGCGGCATCGTCGATCTGGGATCGCAGAGAACGAAGTCAACGTGATATCGGCCGATCTTTCTGAACCAGTATCTCTCGGATTTTCGCGGGCAACTGACAACGTCCGCCAGGCGCACCTTGCAGAAGATACGGTATTTTCCGCGAACTGCGTGAAATAGCGGATGCCAAATTGCCCACTCCCCTTTGCTGAGCAGCCGCGATGCCCGGCGATACGGAAGTAACGCAGGCGGATTGGCATTGGTTAGTTGCACCAAGTCCCTCGCGGGTCCTGCGACTGAGGCATCGCGGTAGGGCAATGGCGGCCCGGGCGGGGGATGGTTCGGTTTCTTCAGCGCTTTTCGCCATAGCAATGCGATCGTCCGGCCGATCCCACGGAACATCGCACTAATCAGAGAGAAAATGCCTTCAACCGCTTCGTCCGCCAATCCCTGCTTGATGATGGTTGAGCGATGAGACTGCTTAGTGCGTCGCGGTTTACGATGTTTGTAGTTCCGGTAAGGCATTTTCCCCTCGTGACTTTGTACGTGCGGAGTCGCTGTGCCGGAAGATCACGATAGCCCGAAAAAATCACTTCATCCGATGCGCTTCCAGATACCGCCCGTGGCGGCCTTCATTGCGGCGGCGCAGGAAGTCGAGCATGCGTTTGACGCGGGGGTTTAGCCCGTTCATCAGGTCGAACTCGGCGAGGGTGACATTGAACGGTTTTTCGCGGCCGAAGAACAACCGGCGGGCGGCGTTTTCCAGCGCTTCGACGTCTTCTTCGCTGAAGCCGTGACGCTTTAAGCCCAGGGCGTTGAGGGCGCGGACGCGATCGGCACCGTCGACTTTGACGAACGGCGGGACGTCGTGGTGGATTCTTGCGTAGCCGCCGATGTAGGCGTATTCGCCGATGGTGACGAAGTGGTGAATCCCGACCCCGCCCATCATCGCAACCCCGTCATTGCATTCGACATGCCCGGCGACCATCGCGTTGTTGCCGATGATGCACTTGCTGCCGAACTGCGCGTCGTGGCCGATGTGGCAATTGACCATCAGGAGATTGTTCGAGCCCAAGCGCGTGATGCCGGCCCCGGTCTCAGTGCCGCATTGGATGGTGACGGCCTCGCGGATCTGGTTGTTTTCGCCGATCTCGACGCGCGTCGGTCCGCCGCGGTATTTCAGGTCCTGCGGCGGGGTACCGATGACGGCGTTGGGGTAGATCACATTGCCGTTGCCCAGCGTGGTGTGGCCGAGCACGGTGACATTGTTATACAACCGGCAGCCGTCGTGAATGACGACATCGGGCCCGATCACGCAGAACGGGCCGATCTCCACGTCGCAGCCGATGTGGGCATGAGGATCGATCGAAGCTAGCGGAGAAATCTTTGACATTGCGACGAATTACACGGTTCGGAACTAAACGGTGGCGAACTACACAGGTTCAGCGTCCACCAACATGAACTTGATATCCGCCTCGGCGGCGACTTTGTCTTGAACGTATGCTTTGCAGCGGACATGACCCGTTCGGCTCTTCACCCTCACGGCCACGGCTTCGAGCAGGAGCTGATCGCCGGGCACCACTGGATTCCTCATTTTCACCTTATCCATGCTCAAAAGAACCGCAAGCTTGCCCGTGTGTTCCAGTTTCTGGCTCAATAAAATGCCCCCGAGCTGCGCGAGCGCCTCGACGATCAGCACGCCGGGCATGATGGGCGTGCCGGGATAATGGCCTTGGAAGAAGATGTCGTTGTTGGTGACATTCTTGATCCCGATCGCGCGCGTATCGCCGACGATCTCCAGCACGCGATCAACCAGCAGCATCGGAAAACGGTGGGGCAGAATGCGCTGAATCTTACGGATGTCGAGCGCGCAGTGGTCGCGGCCGAGCAGGTTTTCGCGCCACGTGTCGTCTGCCTGCTCGATCAGACGCCTGGCCAATAGGTGGTTCAGCTCGTGCCCGGATTTATGCGCGACCAATCGGCCGAAGATGGGTCGGCCGACCAGCGTGAGATCGCCGATCAGGTCCAGAATCTTGTGACGCGCGCACTCGTCGGGGAAACGGAAAGTGTTATCCACCGGCCCGGTGGGAGAGATCACTAGCAAGTCCTTGGCGGTCAGGTGTTCGCCAAAGCCGCGGCGGCGCAGCTCCTCGGCCTCGTGTTGGAAGATGAAGGTGCGCGCGGGTGCGAGCTCCTTGCGGAAATCATCGTGCCCCAGGTGAAACGCGAACATCTGGCGGCCGACGGGCGCTTCGGCTTCAAAATCGTAGATGATCTCCAGCCGATCGGTCGGCCCGGGCAGCGCCGCGAGCGTGGCCGATCCCATCTGCACCTGTAGCGGCTTGCGAATGATCATCGGCTCGATCCGCTCGCTCTGCTCGACCAGCCCCGCGTGAGCCAGAATATCGATGAAATCCTGACTGCTGCCGTCCCCCATCGGCACTTCACCCGTGGCCGATCCCGCGATGGTTACGGTGGCATTATCGATCCCCAGCCCGGTCAGCGCCGCAAGGCAATGCTCGACGGTCTCAATGTGCAGCGTCCCGTTTTTAAGGCAGGTCCGGCGCGGGCGCTTGATGACGTTATGAATCAGTGCCGGGATCGTGGAGACCTTATCCCCAAGCCGGCGGACGAAGTTGATGCCCGCGCCGACGTCAGCGGGGGTAAACGTCAGGTCGGCGGTCTCGCCGGAAAAGAGCCCGCGCCCCCGGAAGCTAACCTCTTTGGCTATCGTATTTTGATGGCGCTCGCTCACAGACAGGTGAGTATATCGAAACTCGGCCCCAGATGAACCCCCGAAGCCGATACGGGCATTTAGGGGCGTGGCAGGGCGAAGAAAATACCTGCTTTTTCGCCGACAATGCGTTGGTGCGGGCGTATCAATAGTGCGGAACAGATCGATAAGCGGGCGAACATGAACGGCGAGGCGGTGGCAGGGATCGGCGATGGAACGTGTGGTACGAACGAACCCAAAGCGTCCGCCGAGCGGGGAAGATCAGTTTGAACGAACGAAGCCAAATCCCCAAGCCCCAAGCCCCAGTCCCCAACCACCATTCCCGAACAAACGAACCCACCATCTGCTTTTTGAGTCGGCCAGCCCCCTCACTCTAGCCCTCCTCCCGGGGGAGAGGGAACCGGACGAACGAAGCCAACTTTGAGGGGACACGGGGCGATTAGGAGGTCACGTTGCGAATCGAACGAACGAACCCAAACACCAGCTACCAAACACTAAACCCAAAACACCAACCCCCCAATTTGCGTGCCAGCGCGTTTCCCTATAATCGAGGTCTATCATGAGTGATCAACCCGCGATCGTAAAACTGGCACTGGAAGACGGCAGCGTGTTTACCGGGCGGGGGTTTGGTGCGCGCGGGACGTCTGAAGGCGAAGTGGTCTTTAATACCTCGATGACCGGGTATCAGGAGATTCTGACCGATCCGTCTTACAAGGGGCAGATCGTTACGATGACCTACCCGCTGATCGGCAACTACGGGATCAACCCGCAGGACGTCGAAAGTAAGCGGCCGCATGTGAGCGGGTTTGTGATTAAGGAACTCTCGCCGGTCCACAGCAACTACCGGGCGGTGGAATCTCTGAGCGACTACCTGCTGCGGAATGACGTCATCGGAATCAGCGGGATCGATACGCGAGCACTGACGCGGAAAATCCGGATTACCGGCGCGATGCGCGGAATCCTGAGCACGGAGATATTGGACGACGCTAAGCTGGTGGAGCGCGCCCGGTCGGCCGTTGCGATGGAAGGGGCGGACTGGGTGCAGGCGGTGAAGCCGGAGTGCTCATATTCTTGGAATGAAGACCATGACGAAGCGTGGAAATTCGGGAATCTAAACCGCGGCGACGGGCTGCACGTGGTGGCGATGGATTGCGGCGCTAAGCACAACATCCTGCGGCATTTGTCGGAGCGCGGCGTGAAGGTGACGGTGCTCCCGCCGGACGCGACGGCGGAGGATATCCTGAAGCTCAAGCCAGACGGCCTGTTCGTCAGCAACGGTCCCGGCGACCCGGCCGTGCTGGATTACGCGGTGAAGCCGATCCAGGGCGTCATGGATCGCGTCCCCATCTTCGGCATCTGCCTCGGGCACCAATTGCTCAGCCGGGCGATCGGCGCGAGCACATATAAGATGAAATTCGGCCACCGCGGCGGTAATCAGCCGGTCAAGAACATGGATACCGGCCAGGTGGAAATCACCGCGCAGAACCACGGATTTGCGGTCGACCGCGCGAGCCTCGAGCGCAGCGGCGGGGTGGTGACCCATGTGAATTTGAACGACGACACCGTCGCCGGTTTCCGGCACACGACCAAGCCGATGTTTAGCGTCCAATACCACCCCGAGGCCAGCCCCGGCCCGCACGATGCGGCGTACCTGTTCGACGCATTCATGGAACTGATCAAGACCGGCAAGCCTCTCCCGGCCGGACGCATGAAAGAACTGCAATCCTTGAAATAACGCGAGAAAACGGGGTTGGAATCGCCCGAACACGCTGAGGGGTATTGAGGAGGACGACCGTGAAATCTTTGTTAATTCATCCTCGGGGCGGCGTCTTTACTCAAAAGACCGGGCTGCTTCAAAATCCGGAAATAAAATCATGCACTGCAGAACCAAACGGTCGTTTGCATCGTATGAATAGGAAAGAAAGTCACACAGCCCTCCTTCCCTGGGTGGCGTGGGTTCCGAGAGGCCCACGCCGCCTTTTTTATTCGCTTCGTTTGGTAAACAGGGGGAGCTTTAACCGCGGCCCACAATCCAGGTCGATCAGCGTATTTCCAACCGAGTCTTTCGTTTCTTCACAGCAGTTATAAATCCCGCGCACAATTAGAATGACCCTTCCCCGTCCGCCCGAGATCGGGCCTTCATAATCGAGATAAATACGGCGGTGGTCATCGATCCGCGTAAACCGGTCTGATTCGGTCGGTGGCCACTGGATGACGCGATAGGTGTGCAGCGGAGAAACGCCGTCCGGGTCGAGCATCAGGTCGTAATGCGGATCGGGGATATCCAGATGATGCAGCACAACGTAGCGCGGCATTACGACTCCAGTTCCTCACGCGATCAGCACCGGCGGCGGTACGTATTCGCTGCGCACCTGCCCGGAAGGCGCGACGCTGCTCTTGAGATTGCACGGGTGGGCATCGGTGCCGAGGTTCCAGTCAATCGCGTAATCTCTCGAGATTTCCAATATCTGTGCCCGCAAAAGACTCGGCTTGGTGACGCTGTTGACCGCTTCCTGAACTTCCATTTCATTCAGGAACGTCCCCGTGATGCTCGTGAGGCCCGCCTGCTGCAACAGCCATTTGCATGCGAGTTCGTGAATATTCATGCCGAGTTCATTGGCGTATTTGCGAATCAACTCCACCTTCTTCGCGCCGTAAATCTTCCAGTTCTCGTCCCGGAATTTACGATGGTCGTTCTTACCGATAACCGTATCCGCCTTGATGGCTTCTTTGAGGACCGAGCTGTTGTCGTGCACGCGTGCGATGATGCCGGCCTTCTGACTGATCGCCACTTCGCAGAACTCTCGTCCGGGATGCTGCTCGAAGAGATTGAAGACCGTCTGGCACGCCTTGGCGCCGTGATCGATCATCGCCTTGAACCCTTCCTCGCGCCAACCGATAGCCGGGCCGAGGGAGACGCCCCATGTTTTGATCTTTCCTTCGCTCACCAGTTTATCCAGCTCCGGCCACAGGTCGTCGCGGAACTGCGGGAGCTTGATGTTGTGCGCCATGTACAGATCGATGTAATCGGTCTGCAGACGCTTCAGCGATTGTTCCAGCGCGAACCGGACAAACTTCGGCGAAAAATCCTGCTTGCGCTCGGTGTGCGCGCCGGGGACGCCGGGATCGGAGTAAAAATCGTAGCCGAATTTGCCGCCGATTTGGATCTTGGAGCGGTCAACTTTCGCGTGCTTGATCCAATTCCCGAACAGCTCTTCGGCCCGGCCATTGCCGTAAGCGTCGCCATTATCGAAGAACGTGACGCCGCGTTCGTGGCTGAACGAGCAAAGCAGATTGCAATCGTCCTGCGTGCGATGGCCCCACCAGTCGACGCCGAAAATCCAGCAGCCAAGGCTGATCACCGATACCGACAAACCCGAATTCCCGAAAGTACGAAACTGCATGACGATATGGTATCGCCTTCGCGGCTAAGGTCGAGTCAGAAGAAACCAGTGCGTCGCGAGCTTGCCGGTGAGATCGACGTTGTTCGCCGCGGGCAACTTGCCCATCGGTCGGCCGTTGGGCGACAGGGGTTCAACGACGACCGGCGATTTGAACCTGATCGTGCCGATCACCGGCTCGGTCTGCACCAGGCTCGTCTGCTGGGTGAAGTGAGTCTGCGCCGCCAGCGAAAGCAGCATTTTCTTCGATGTCGCAATGGGCTGGCCATCCAGCGACGAGATCGCGACGGTCGCTTTGGGCGTGACGATGTCAAACGCGACATCCGCCAGCGCGATCTCGCGGCCGCCGATCCAGCCCATGATCGCCTGGGTCTGCGCGGCGTTGATCGTGTATGTCCCGGTCTTCCAGTCGCGCGTGAGTTCGCTGGTGTCGGACGTGATCGATCCGGCGTCGAGCGATGCCGAATCGTTCGGGACCGACTTCTCCACGCCAGCGAGCCACGGCAGCAGCGGCGTCTTCGGGAGCCCGATGACGAGCCGATGACGCTCCGAGAGCGTGCGCAGCGCCGGCGTGTTGTCCGGCGAGATCGCTTTGGTGAGCAGGTCTTCGCCGGGCGCAAAAACCACCGTCTCATTTGCGGGCTTCACCTGCTGCGTGCGGTAGAGCAGCGCGGCTGCCGGCATCAGCGAAACCAATGCCGGGTCATTGCATATACCGAACGGGTCGATCTTCGTCTGCGGCACCAGCGGCGACTGCTGATACGCATAGATCATCGGCGCGTCCCATCCCTGAAACGCCGCGTTGGCTGCGATGAACAGCGGCTGGGTGAAGCGGTCGCGCTGCGGGTATTCGGTGTTCCATTCCGTGATCGTCAGCGGCTTATCCGCCAATTGAGCGGCCGCGATCCAGTGGGCGGATTGATCGTCATATTTCGGATTGCTCGACAGCGATTCGGCCTGCCCATAACTGTGCGCATCAATCACATCGCCGGCGGTTTGCGCCGGAAGAGAGAACAGCGGGTTGGAACCCCACATGCTAGTCGTAGCGATCGGCGCCTTAACGCCGATAGACCGCAGGTGCTTGATGAAATCCTGGTTCCAGTCGTATTCGATCTGATTGAGCACAACCTTGGACGCGCCGGGGAGCCATGTCTGCCCGGCGCGCGTGTTATCGAGTCCGCGTTCGGCGGCGATCCGTTTCTTCATCGCGTTGAACCACGCCGCGTGTTTCGGGTGATTCTTATCCGGCAACATCTCGTTTCCGAAATGATGCGTCAGGTCGTTTTCATTGGTGATCAACACGCCCATCACCGCCGGCTCATCGACGTAGCGCGTATTGGTGTACTTGTTCGTCCGCGTGAGATAGGCGGTGGCGAAGTCCTTCATTCGCTGCGTGATCGACTCGTTCACGTAGTTGAGCCCGGCCACCTTGCGGCCGGTTTTACCGGGGGTCAGTTCGTCAAATGCGTCGATGCCGTCGCCGTCGCGGAATGGCCGGCCGACGTGGAGGTCGAGCCAGACGTAGATGCCCTCTGCCTTGAGGCATTTCACCCAGTAGTCGAGCCGGTCGAGGTTCTTCTCATCAAGTTGCTGTGTGTTGGCGGCGTCCTTCACAAACACGCTTGGCGACCACTCGGCCGAGTCGTGATGGTGAATGCGTATGAGGTTGAACCCCAGCGCCGCCAGCCGCTTGGCCTGCTGCTCGATCGCGCGGTTCTCAGCGTTGAACAGTGCGTAAGCCGCAACGTTCGCGCCCCAGAATCGCACCGGCGTACCGTCGGCAAACGCAAAGTGATCGCCATCGGCTTTGACGAACCCGCGCCCCCCGGCCGGCTTGTCATTGAGATACGACAGGTCAATCGGCGAGGCGGTGTAGTCGATCGTTTTTGCCAGCCATGTTCCGGCGTCAAACTCTCCATAACGTTTGGACGCGCCATCGCGCCGCTCGGTATTGGCTGGAAGCGTGATTGTCATAGTGACATTCGATTCACCGGCGGAAATGTCCTTCGGGATAAACAGCGAACGAATCTCCGACGTGCCGCCCGGTTCAAGATAGCTGGCCCGGCTCGTGCCATCGAAATGGACTTTGATCGTCTGCCCGGGCTTTGGCGTCCACGACCAGTCCGCTCCGTCGATCACCGGGGGCGGCACGGCGCTACCGAAAACCTGCGCGTCACGCCGGACGGTGAAGCTCATCCCGCCACCGGTGTTATTCGCAGATGCCTTGGACGCGGCCATCGTCCACTTGAATACAAGCTGGTCTTTGGTCGAGGCGATCTGCCCAGTCACACCGAGGTTCAGCGACTCGATATCGCCGGTGATCGTCCAGGTCTCGTTGTAGTTCTTGCCAATTGCGGTCTTAAAGTCCGCGTATTTCCAATCCGGTCCCCATGCGACGTACTTGGCGCGCACGACGGTCGCGCCGTCGTAGCGAATGATGAACGACGCCTCGCGCGTCAGTTCCACCGTCCACTGCGCTTGGGCGCTGGTGGAGATGAGAACAATAAGCAAGGCGCAGAATGCACGAACCATCTGACCTCCAACACGTACTCTATCGACTGTAAGTCACCGCTGGTGCGAGGCAAGTGCCCGGCGGTTAGACTGAGAATAATGCCCAGTCTTCCGGTTCTTCCAAACTCAATCGCTGCCGACGATCAGGTCATGGCTGGCGAACTGCGTCGGTTGATCCGCGGGCAAGTCCGCTTCGGTGAGCATGATCGCATGCTGTACGCCACCGATGCATCTATTTACCAGGTGAAGCCTCTGGGCGTTGTCGTACCGGCCGACGAAGTGGATGTGCGGAATCTGCTGCGGTGGTGCGATCGCCGCCGCGTGCCCGTTCTGGGGCGCGGCGGGGGCACAAGCCTCGCGGGGCAGTGTGTGAATGCGGCGATTGTGTGCGATTTATCGCAGATGTGCCGGGAGGTGATCAGTTTTGACCCGGCCGCGCGAACCTTGCACGTGCAGCCGGGGATATCGATCGATCAGGTGAACCGATGGCTCGCCGGCGGCGACAGCAATCTGTTCTTCGCACCCGATCCCGCTACCGCCGCGCAATGCGCCATCGGCGGGGCGATCGGCAATAACGCCGCCGGTGCGCGATCGCTCCGCTACGGGCGAACGAGCGAAAATCTCGCCGGCGTGGAGATTGTCCTGCCCGGCGGTGAGAAGACATGGCTTGACCCGGGCGCCGGTCGACGCTGTCCAATCGCGCTGCGGCTGGCGCGTGAAGTCGTAGCGCTGGCGGCTCATTACGACGATGAAATCCGCGCGCGATTTCCCAAGCTCAACCGCCGCAACGCCGGCTACGGGATCGACCTGATTCTGCACCAACTTGATGCCGGCGTGCCCGAGGAGGATCTTGATCTGTCCGGCCTGATTTGCGGCAGCGAAGGAACTCTCGGGGTGATCGTCTCGGCTAAGCTTAAGCTGCACCCGCTGCCACGAGCCAAGGGTCTGGCGATCATCTCGTTTCCCACGCTCGAAGAATCGATCGACAGCGTTATCGGCATCCTCGCGACAGGCGCAATTGCGGTGGAGTTGCTCGATGAAGAGGTTCTCACCGCCGCGGCGGGGAATAACGTCTGCCGAGAATATCTCGATCTGTTGCCGCCGATCGGCGCCGAAGTGCCCAAGGCGGTGCTTTATGTGGAATACCAGAACGAATCGGACGACGACGCAATCGCTCGCGGATTCCAGCAGCTACGCGCCCTGATGGTCGGGCGGCCGATGAATCTGTTCATGGATGCGGCGTCGATGGCGCGGGCGTGGGCATTGCGAAAGGCCGGCGAGCCGCTGCTGCACGGACTGGGCGCTCACCGCAAGCCGTTGACGTTCGTGGAAGATAATTCGATTCCGGTGAAGAATCTTTCCCGCTTCGTGCGGGAGTTTAAGCGAATCGTCGGTGAGCACGGCACGCGCGCCGCGTATTGGGCGCATGTCTCGGTGGGCGTGCTGCACGTGCGTCCGATGCTCGATCTGCATGACGCCGGCGACCGCGACCGGATGATCTCCATTGCCCAGCAGATCGCAGACCTGGCGCGCGACTGCGGCGGCGTCATGAGCGGCGAGCATGGTGATGGGCGCGCACGCGGGCCGTTGCTGGAGCGATTTTATGGCCCGGCGATTATGGAATGTTTCCGGCAGATCAAGTGCGTGTTTGATCCCAACAGCATTCTCAATCCCGGCATGATCGTCTCGGCAGGGGAGATTGGATCGATCGCCGAAAATCTTCGCACGGATCCGGTGAAAGTCCCCGAGATAGAGACGTTCTTCAATTACGCAGATCAGGAAGGGTTCGCCGGCGCGGTCGAGATGTGTAACGGCGCCGGCGTCTGCCGCAAGACCGCCGGCGGGACGATGTGCCCGAGCTACCGCGGCCTGCTCGACGAGCGCCACTCCACACGCGGCCGCGGTAATGCGCTGCGTCTGGCGATCAGCGGACAGCTTCGCCGCGACGATTCCGGCAAGCCGGATTTTGCGGATCAGGAGACGATCCAGACGCTCGATCTGTGCCTCAGTTGCAAAGCCTGCCGTAGCGAATGTCCGAGCAATGTTGATATCGCCCGGTTGAAGGCCGAGTACACCGCCCAGCGCTATCACACCCAGGGAACGCCTCTGCACGCCCGGCTCTTCGGACATATCCGCCGGCTGAACCAGATTGGATCGGCGATGCCCGGCGCATCAAACTGGCTGGCGGAACAGCCGCTGTTACGCAGATTCGTCAATAAGACACTCGGCCTTGCCGCACAGCGATCGCTGCCGCGCTACGATCGCTCACTCTATTCGCGGTTTCAACGTCGCGTCGCGACCAACAACCAACGGCCAAAGGTCGTCCTGTTTGGCGATTGCTTCATGACGTACAACGAGCCTCGGATCGGCATAGCAGCGATCCGTGTGCTTGGTGCGCTCGGCTATGAGGTGGTGCTGCCGCGCGTCGGCTGCTGCGGGCGCGCGATGATCTCGGTGGGTCTTCTCGAAGAGGCCATCACGACCGCGGATCGCACGCTCCGGCAGCTCAAGGCGTTCGTTGATGATCCTGAAGTACGCGGGATTCTCGTCGCCGAGCCGTCGTGCCTTGCATCGTTCAAAGACGACTGGTTGACGCTGAAATTAAAAACGCCGCTGGCGGAGCGCACCGCGCTGGCGGACAAAGCGTATCTCATCGAGGATTTTGTCGAGCGCAACTGGGACTCGCATCCGAATCGGCCGTCCATCAGAAAGTCCGCTGGTGGGGCGGTCATCCTTCACGGTCATTGTCATCAGAAAGCACTGTGGGGCGACGCGACCAGCAGCGCGATCCTCTCACGAATGGTCGGCAACCGTCTGCATGTGCTCCCCAGCGGGTGTTGTGGCATGGCCGGATCGTTCGGGTATATGGCGCATCGGTACGAACTCTCGATGAAGATCGGGGCGCTGAGTGTCTTTCCCCCGATCAGCGCCGCGTCGCCT
>JACMML010000291.1 GCA_014379105.1 Phycisphaerae bacterium | reverse complement strand
CGTCGATTACTCGGCCCGCTCGGTGATCGTCGTCGGTCCGCGGCTCAAACTGCACCAATGCGGCTTGCCGAAGAAGATCGCGCTGGAACTCTATCAGCCGTTCATCATTCGCCGGCTCAAGGAGCTCGGCCACGCCGACACGATCAAGAGCGCCAAGAAGATGCTTGAGCGCAAAGATACCGAAGTGTGGGATATCCTCGAAGAAGTGATTCGCAACCACCCGGTGTTGTTGAATCGCGCTCCGACGCTGCACCGCATGGGCATCCAGGCGTTCGAGCCGGTGCTCGTGGAAGGCAACGCCATCCGCATTCACCCGCTGGTGTGTAAAGGTTTCAACGCCGATTTCGACGGCGACCAGATGGCCGTCCATCTTCCGCTGTCGCTCGAGGCCCAGGCCGAGACGCACGTGCTGATGCTCAGCCCGCACAATATTTTCTCACCCGCCAACGGCAGCCCGATTATCACGCCGTCGCAGGACATCGTGCTCGGTTCCTACTACATCACGGTTGACCGTGAAGGCGACAAAGGCGAGTTCAGCTCGTTCAACAGCACCACCGAGGCGCTGATGGCGTTTGACCTGAAGAAGATCGCGATGCACACGCGGATTTTCGTGCGCCTGACGGATCGCGAAGAAGTGATTCCGGATGACAAGAGCGGCGCCAGCCCGATCGGCGGCGTCAGCTTCAAGCACCTGGAAGAACACCGCAAGCGCCGCGACGCGAACTACGTGATGCGCGAGATGCCTGCGAAATACAAAAGCCACGTCATCCTCACGACGGTCGGCCGCTGCATGTTCAATGACATCCTTCCAAAGGCGATGCCGTTCTACAATTACGGGCTCACCAGCCGCGGCCTGTCGCGCGTGATCGCCGACACCTACGAAAAACTCGGCCGTCCCGCGACGATCGACCTGCTCGACGATATGAAGGCGCTCGGCTTCCGCCGCAGCACGCTGGCGGCGCTCAGCTTCGGCATCACAGACGTCCGCAGCCCGGACACCAAAGCGGTCATCCTCGATGAAGGCCAGAAGAAGGCCGACCGCGTCGAGAAGAACTACAAGATCGGCGCCATCACCGAGCAGGAGCGTTACGCCCAGTTGATCGAAATCTGGTCGCACTGCCGCGAGCGCGTCGCGACCGACCTGATGACCGGCCTTGAGTCCGACTACCGCGATGACGGTGGTCACCCGGTCTCCAAGGAAGAAGCCAAAGCCAAGGGTTACCTGCGCTACCTCAACCCGATCACGATGATGATCGGTTCCGGTGCCCGCGGTAATAAATCGCAGATGCAGCAACTTGGCGGCATGCGCGGTCTGATGGCCAAGCCCAGCGGCGAGATGATCGAGACTCCGATCAAATCCAATTTCCGTGAAGGCCTGTCCGTGTTGGAGTATTTCAGCTCCACCCACGGCGCCCGCAAGGGTCTGGCGGATACCGCGCTGAAAACCGCCGACTCCGGTTACCTCACGCGCAAGCTCTGCGACGTGGCCCAGAACGTAATGATCCAGACGATCGATTGCCACACCGTCGCCGGCGTGACCAAGACGACCATCTATAAAGGCGAAACGGTCGAAGTTCCGCTCGAGGAGATGATCGTCGGCCGAACGGCGCGCGACAGCATTCGCAACCCGATCACCGACGAGACGATCGTCGCCGAGAATCAGACGATCACCATCGAGATCGCCGCCCAGCTCAAGGAACTAAAGCTGGAATCCATCCGCGTCCGCAGCCCGCTCACGTGCGAAAGCACCCGCGGCCTCTGTGCAAAGTGCTACGGCGTGGACATGTCCAGCGGCAAGCTGGTCGAGGAAGGCCTTGCCGTCGGCATTATCGCCGCCCAGTCCATCGGCGAGCCGGGTACCCAGTTGACGATGCGTACATTCCACACCGGTGGCGTGGCGAGCAGTCAGTTGATCGAAAACGATCTGAAGTGCTCGGTCGCAGGTGTTGTCGAACACCGCGATATCGCAGCCGTTGAAGTCATTGATCCAGAAGGTGGCAAGCGCCAAGTCGCGCTGAAGCGCAACGGCGAAATCGCCGTCCTCGACGCTAAAGGCCGCGAGCTGGAGAAGTTCAAAGTGCCTTATGGCGCAACTATCCTCGTAGCCAACGGCGCCAAGGTGAAGGCCCGCGAGCAGCTGGTCTCGTGGGACCCGCACATCACGCCGATTCTTGCCGAGAAGAACGGTATCGTGAAATACGAAGACATCGAGGAAGGCGAAACCGTTCGACTCGAAGAAGAAAAGAAGGGCTCCGGCAACGCGAAGCTGGTCGTCACCGAACACAAAGGCGAGCGCCACCCGCGCATCACCATTGTCGGCACCGACGGCAAGATCCTCGACTTCCATTACCTGCCTTCCAAGGCGCGTATTGAAGTCACCGACGGCACGAAGGTGCAGGCCGGCCAGCAGTTGGCTCGTCAGCCGAAGGAAGCCGGCGGCACGGTCGATATCACGACCGGTCTGCCGCGCGTCACAGAGCTGTTCGAAGCCCGCAAGCCTAAGGATCCGGCCGTGCTGGCCGAGATCAGCGGCATGATCGAGCTGCGTTCGGATCGTCGCCGCGGCAAGATGACGATCATCGTTCGCAACGAAACGGGCATGGAGCGCGAGCACCATGTTCCGCAGGATAAGGAACTCACCGTCCACACCGGCGACAGCGTCGAGGCCGGTGACCCGCTCATCCGCGGGCCGGTCATCCCGCACGATATTCTTCGCATCAGAGGCGAAGAAGCGCTGCACAGCTACCTGCTGACCGAGGTGCAGAACGTGTACCGCAGCCAGGGCGTGAAGATAAACGACAAGCACATCGAGACCATCGTGTGTCAGATGCTGCGTAAGATTAAGATCGACGATCCGGGTGACACCAAGTTCCTGCCCGGCGAGGTCGCGGACAAATTCCGCTTCCGCCGTGCGAATGATGATGTCGGCGCGAGCTACAAGGTCATCGACCCGGCCGGCACCAATTACAAGGAAGGCGAAGTCGTCGAGAAGAATCTCTTCCGCGAAGCCAACGAAGCCGCCGAGGCGGCAGGCAATCAGCCCGCCAAGGGCAAGAAGCCGCGTCCTGCCCGTGGCAAGACGTTGCTGCTGGGCATCACCAAGGCGTCATTGCAGAGCGAGTCGTTCATCTCGGCCGCCAGCTTCCAGGAGACCACCAAGGTGCTGACCGAAGCCGCAATGGCGGGTGCGGTCGATCACCTGATGGGCCTCAAGGAGAATGTCATCCTCGGTCACTTGATCCCGGCGGGTACGGCATTCAATCCGCACCTGAATCTGAAGATCAAGAAGATGATCGACGACGAGCCCGAAGAAGCACCGCGTCCCACGCCCACGCAGCACACGGTTAACCGCACCAGCGGTGAAGCGGTTCCGCAGGCGGGCGCGTGAGTTTCGGGTTGTAGGTTCATGCTGTAGTTTCCAAATTTTTGTTTTCAAATGAAGCCCCGGCTGCCAGCGGCCGGGGCTTTTCTTTTTGCCCGATGCGCGACTTGTGACCGGTGCGATAAGTTCCTAATCTGCTCAATCAATGATCGAGAAATCCTACCTCGTTCAAAAGTTCGCCAAGCTCAAGTTCGGACAGTTCAACCTTGTCGGGTACAGCGTCGGCGGTGAAGAGACGGTCGTTCAGATCCCTGAAATGAATGTCTGCTTCGACCCCGGCCGATGCCCGCAGTTTGCACTCACCAGCGACCTGATGCTGGTCTCGCATGGCCACATGGATCACGTGGCCGGGCTGGGTTATTACCTTTCGCAACGGCATTTTCAGGGAATGAAGCCGGGCACGGTGTTGCTCCCCCGACAAAGCGAACAGGCGGTCGAGAAACTACTGCTGGCCTGGCAGGACGTGGAACGCCAGCAGACGCCGTTCAAGCTGATCCCGATGACCCCCGGCGAGGACTACGAGGTCCGGCGCGATTTTGTAATACGCCCGGTTGCGACGCATCACGGGTTCCCGTCACTTGGCTATGTATTGATCAACGTGCGCGAAAAGCTGCGCCCCGAATATCTTACCCTTACCGGCGAGCAACTCGCCGAACTGCGCCGGCAGGGCGTGGATATCCAGTACAAGCTCGAAGTGCCGCTGGTCGCGTATCTCGGCGACACCAGCCTCGGCGAGGTCTTCACGAATCCTGATGTGATGAAGGCCCAGGTCCTGCTTTGCGAGTGCACGTTCTTCGATCCCGCTCACCGCGCCAAAGCCAAGGCCGGCAAGCACTTGCACGTCGAGGACTTTGTCAAAGCGATCGCCAGGAGTGAGAACGAGCACATCATCATTCTTCACGTCAGCCGCCGAACCGGCATTCGGCGGGCCAAGGGAATCCTGCGAAAGATGCTCGCGCCAGAGGTGATGGCGAAGGTGCATTTCCTGATGGATTTCGACGACAGCCGCGAGGCTGGCGATATCGATGAGTCGACGCCGCCGGCGGAGTGAGCTTACGGAAGCGTCTTAAGATATTGCCGGAAGGATTCCAGTCGCGAAAGCGATTCGCGGTCCTTCGCTCGATTTGCCGCCCGCTTACTCTCGATGATGTCATCGATGCTGCAAACGTTGAACCCATCGGTCACAACGCGTCGACGCCAGGCGTCTTCGAATGTCTCGATGCCGTCCGGTGCGAAAATTAGATCCAGGTCAAACGGGCCGTCTTTGAGTTGCACAAAGTCTTTCCCTCGCACGATCTCAGACTCTTTATCAACGGCCATGTTGAAGCCGATCTGTCTCAGAGCGCGGACGATTGCCTCGCCATTGGCTGCTGATTTCTTCACAAATACATCAGCGTCTTGAGTCGTGTCGGGATATCCCAGAAGTATTGCACCGGACTTCCCGAGGAAGAGATATTCCACGCCATGCGCGGCAAAGGCGTCGCGAATCTCTTGAGCTTGTCGGTAATCAAAGACGGCCATAGCCGAGCCAGTCGGGGAGGTTTTCTTCGCACCAGCGACGATAGTCCTGCATCGTCTCGAAGCTCCGATATTTCGCGTCATCCATGACAGGTTTGTATGTCTTAATGAACGCGTACTTCATTCGCAATTCTAAGGGCCTCTTGGCGGCGGCATCGAATTCGGCGAGCCAATCGGGCGGGATGGATTTGCGGATTTCGTCCTTGGTCACGCGTTAAAATGTATGCCCTTAAGCCGCTTCCAGCAACAACCCGGTCTTGGTGCCCCAGCGCAGCTTGCGATAGGCGCGAACGACTACGTTGTTGCTCGCCAGCAGTGGCTGGAGGATGTCGGCGGTCATGTCGGCGTGATTTACCAGCAGTTCCAGGCGCGGCAGGGCGTGCACATCGATCGAAAATTGCGGCAGGGCCATCGCGATCAAGGCGCGGTTCTCGTTCAGCCATCGATATGCATTGGCGATCGCGCGCATGTCTGTGAAACCCTGACGTGGATTGGCGAGCATCACCAGGCGATGGTCGCGCGACACGGCGATCACCGCATCGGGCGCGGCCGGCGATTTGATCGGTGATTCAACGAGTTCATTGGAGCCGCGCATGACCGCCTGGATGATGGCCGTGGGAGCGCCGTCGGCGTCGGGGAGATCAATGATGTTCGAGTAACCGTCCGCAGCAGTCGCGACCGGCACGTGGGCGGCTGAGTCGGATTGAGGGAACGACTCAGGCGCCGTGGTCATTGAGGGGGTCATCGTAGGTTTCGCGATAGCCGGTGCGACCGGCGCGGGCTTCTTCATCTGGCGTGGTATGGGTTCGGCCGCGCCGGCGACCCGTCCTCGGATGACCTGCCACTGCGGGGCGGCTGCGAGTTGGGCTTTATTGAACGATGAACTCGCCTGCAGCACGACATGCTCCGCGAGATTTGCACTCGCCTCTATTGCACCGAATGGACGCGCTTTAAGCTTGAGAAACTGCTGGCAGACGCCGGCGAGCTTCTGATGCGTCTTGCGAAGCTCGTCTTCGTCAGCAGCACCCGCGACTGCGATCGATAAATCCGGAAGATATCCGTCGCAAAGCCCCTTCAATGTGCGATAGCTCTCGACCACCGCATCGTGCTCGACCCCGGTAATCAGCAGCCATGAACCGACGCTGCGCAGGATCGCACGCGACTCGACGCAATGCGAATCGGGCAAGAGCAGCAGCCATTCGTCAACGTCCTGGTCCAGCTCCGTCAGCGACTGCTCGATGCGCTGGGCTTCAAGCGGCTCGGTGAGGAAATCATCGGCAACCGGGCCATTATGCGGATTGTGCTCGACGCAGCAGACGCGTACTTCGCCGGCATCGGCGTAGATGATGCCGATACGGGACCCGTCCTGGCACAGCATGCCGGCCAGCTCGCGAACACGCTGTCCCATCGATTCGCCAAGGTGATGTGCGACCACGACGCGAACGGGCTTGTACTGTTTGCGCGGAGCGGAGTTCGTATCGGAATCGTCGAACACGTGCACGAATTCTTCGGGCGTCAGATCGATTGATGCGTCGCCGTTGAATGATCCCGGTGGACGGCGCACCGGGCGCGGCGCGTTGCCGGTCTGCTTGGCGCGCACCTCGCTCAGGAACAAGTGCGAGATCTCGGAGAGTCGGCGTTGGGGCGGGTGCTGATCCATAGCGTACTTTGCTCGTGCGTTATGCCACTTCGATGACGTTGTTCAGTTCGCCGTACTCGTTCACTTCGACGCGGTCGTTATTCGGGTCGGTCACCCAGCGGCCATCGACGATAAAGCGATATCGGTAGCGGCCGGGCGATAGCGGCAATTTCGTCACCCAGCGGCTCGGCGAGCCGTTGGTGGCCAGTGGGGATGACATCGACGACCAATTGTTGAAATCCCCGGCGATTAACACACGTTTTGCATCCACAAAACGGGCCGCGAACATCACGTCGTTGCCGACCTGCTGGACGCCGTAGAAATCCTCGATCTTCTGCTCCGTTGTCCGCCGGGTTGTCTCGGTCAAGACCGGGACCTGCGCCGCTACACCGTTGATGCCCGCTTCGTGGGCCGCCATCAGGCTGGGCACGCTGTTCTTGCCGAACTGGAAGTTCGTGAGCTGCGTCAACTGCCTGGCGCGCTGAACGAGCTCCGCGGGGCGCGAGAGCTTTTCCGTCGGTAATGTGTCGGCCATTTGCACCGGCCGATGTCCCATCAACTCGCGGGCGAGATTGACGAAATCCTTGTAGCCGCGCGAACCCGGATCATACTCGGTAATCGGCTGGCCGAAGCTGGCGGCCTCTTTGAGCTTGGTGTTGAAGTTGACCGTGCTCTCCATCAGATATTCTTTGAACTTGCTGCGCAGCTCGCCGAGCACTTCGCGGGCGAGCTTGGTGCGGGTGTCATAAAGGGTCGGCAGCACGCGGATGAGCACATCGGTGCCGCAGCGCTCGCGCATCTCTTCCAGTGTCTCCATCATGCGGCTGAGCCCGTGCAGGCTGAAGAAGCCGGTTTCGACCGGCACCATCACTTCGTCACAGGCGCGGAGTGCGTTGAACGCCAGCAGGCCGACACTGGGCGGGCAATCGATGATGCACCACTCGTAGTTGGCTTTGATGGTTTCCAGCGCCCGCTTAAGCCGATCTTCACGCCCGGCCCGTCCGGAGAAAACCTGCTCAAATGCCGCGAGGCGGACATTGGCCGGGCAAAGATCAAAGTCGGTCGCGATCTGCCAGACCACCTCCGCCACCTTGGCCGGCGTGCCGTCCTGCGGCTCGATGAGGCAGTCGTAGATTGTTCGCTCGATCTGCTCGTCCGGCACCGCCAGTCCGACGGCGCAATGCCCCTGCGGATCGAGATCGACCAGCAGTGTCTTGTGCCCCAGACGTGCAAGACTCGCGGCGAGATTGATAGAGGTGGTGGTCTTCCCACAACCTCCCTTTTGATTGACGACCGCTATGGTTCGCATTGGCAAACCTTCCTTGGCTACTGTGTCGACCGTCCCTGGCCGACCCTCGAATTGATAGAACACGTCCTACTTTGACATAGATCGGCTCGACGGTGCTGAGAACTTGATTGTTATCGGCAAAGCGACCTATCAGAAACTCGGCCCGCAGCGGTATACTGTGGCAGCATGACCAAGCACGAACTCGAAGAGCATCTTAACCGCGAGCCGTTTCAGCCGTTTCGTGTGAATACCGCCGACGGCAAATCTGTGGAGATTAGAAATCCGCGCATGGTGGTCCCGACCGAGACTCGGCTATTTATCGTCGCCGCCAACGACAGCTGGCATTACATCGTACTGCGGCAGGTCACCAGCATTGAGTCATTGCAAGCGGCGTAAATGGAGTTCCAGATCGTGCATCGACCGTCATGCGGCCTCAGTGACAAGTACCGGCCCGCGCGGCGCCGGCAGGTTGCCGGGCTGATACTCGGGTACGGCCTGCATCAGGGTGGCGATGATCGCATCTCTCGATGACTGGGTGACGCCGGCGAGCTGGTTGAGCATCTCCGTCGCCTGGGCGTGCGAATAGCGGGGGAGTTTCCAGACGCCGATCTTGGGGTGAGCGGTGGGGGCGGTCTGGTCGGTGTCGTTGGCGAGTTCTTCGAAGAGCTTTTCGCCGGGACGCATGCCGGTGATGCGCACTTCAATATCCTTACCGATAACGAGCCCATGGCGGCGGATCATTTCGTGGGCAAGATCGAGGATTTTTACCGGCTCGCCCATGTTGAGCACGAAAATCTCACCGCCTTGCCCGATCGCACCGGCCTGCATAACCAACTGCGATGCTTCGGGAATCGTCATGAAATATCGGCGCATTTCCGAGTGCGTAACTGTGACTGGCCCGCCGGCGGCGATCTGGCGCTGGAATATCGGCACGACCGATCCGGACGATCCTAAGACATTGCCGAACCGGACGGCCACGAATCGGGTCTGAGAGCTGCCAATTGCTGATTTTCGGTTGCCGAGTGAGCTCAATCGCAAATCGGCCGCTGGCGGCTGGCAATTCAGGGATTGCACATACAACTCCGCCACGCGCTTGGTCGCGCCCATCACCGACGTGGGATTGACGGCTTTGTCGGTGCTGATCATCACGAACGCCCCGACGCCGGCGCTGCGACTGGCGTCGGCGACGATCCTGGTCCCGAAGACGTTATTCTTGATGGCCTCGCCCGGATTGTGTTCCATCATCGGCACGTGCTTGTGCGCCGCGGCGTGGAAAACGACCTGCGGCTGTTCGTCGGCGAGGATCTGCTCGATACGCGTGCGGTCGCAGATGTCGGCCATCATCGGACGGAGGTCTGCGCCAAGCCAGCGGTCGCGGAGTTCCTGATCAATCTCGAAAAGCGCATTTTCACAGCGGTCCAGCATGATCAGCGACTTGGGGCAGAATTTCATCGTCTGCCGGCAAATCTCCGACCCGATCGATCCGCCGGCCCCGGTGACCAGAACCCTTTTACCGCCGAGGAATCGCTGAAGCTCGGGGGTGTCAAGATTGATGGCACGGCGTCCCAGCAAGTCCAGCAGCGACACCTTCGGGGCTTGGGCGTGCCGGATCGGCCGCGTAAATAGCGATAGCTTAAGCCTGTGGAGAAGGTCACCCATCCAGTGAGTTATCGGTCCAGGAGACATGAAAAGTTGAATGGCTACGTCCCCGATGCTCGGTCGCACTCATCCGGTGGATTACATTTCGATGGATGCCGCGAATCTGATACAATTAAATTCGTGACAGTTTCCATCCACAGGCGTCTTCAGTCAGACACCATCCATCTTCCCGAGGCAGCCGCGCTGGTCGGCAAGGAAGTGAGAATCATTGTTCTTGAGGAGCCTACCGATACGACGCCATGCGATTTGTCCGCATTAGACCGTTTGGCTGGAAATATCGACTTGGATTATGAAGTGATAGAAGATCTGCGCCGCTGGAGCGTTGCGTGATTCTGCTCGATGCTTCTGTCCTTGTCCGATACCTGCGCACCAGTTCCCCAACCATTAGAGAAGTACTTGCTTCAGCGAGTTGCGGTATCTGCGGTGTTACGCGCGCAGAAATCCTTTATGGTGCCCGCACCGTCACCGACGCGGCCAATCTGCGGGTTGCGATGGACGCCTTCATACAGGTTCCGATCGAAATGGATATCTGGGATCACCTTGGAGATCATCTGGCATCCCTGCGGGTCAAAGGCTTTCCCACGCCTTTTCAGGATGTACTGCTGGCTACGATCGCGATCCACAACAATGTCGAAGTGTGGTCCTACGATACTCACTTCCGTACCATTCAAGCGGCCGTGCCGGCCTTGCGTTTGTTCGATGGCCCGCTGGCCTGAATGACGTGAGTAGCGAATAACGTGAGAACAGCCTGGATAATCTTCGCGTTCCTTTCAATTGCCGCCGGTATCCTCGGCACGTTGTTCGTCGTCGGTTTACTCGTCGCCGGCATGCCGAACTCAACGCCGAAGCAGTTGCGGACGCTGAGCATCACGGCGTGGGCGTCCGCGGGAGCGGGGTTGGTCATTGCGGTAGCGGCGGGCGTGGCGCTTTATTATGACAGGCCTGTGCTAGCGGTTGTATTTGGCTTGTTGCCGGTCGTTGGGTTTGTACTCTTCATCGCAATCGCGTTGCTCTTGTCGTAGCAATCCTTGTCGCTAAAAAATATGCGCCCGGCGGATGAACGCCGGGCGCAGCTTCGGGATTGAAGGTGGATTTAATTACCAGGAATACGCTTCGGGGGCGCGCTGCTTTGTCCAGTCGCTGATGCCTTCGTCGCTCGGGCCCTTTGGTCCCGGCCAGATCTTGTCCAATTGTTTGAGCTGGTCATCGCTCAGCTTTATTTCGGTCGCGCGGATCGAGCCGTTCAATTGCTCCATCGTCCGCGGGCCGATGATGGGAGCGGTGATGACTGGGTTGTGCAGCATCCATGCCAGCGCGACGTCGGCCGGCTTTTCGCCGAGATCGCGGCAGAAGCCTTCCCACTTTTCCAGCCGTGGCCGCTCGCGTTCGACGCGCTTGGCCATGCCTTCGTTGGCACGGCGACCTTTGTCATGCTTCTCCAGCACGCCGCCAAGGAAGCCGCCTTCCAGCGGGCTCCACGGGATCACGCCGAGGCCATAGGCTTCGCACGCGGGCAACACCTCAAGCTCAATGGTGCGCGAGGCGAGCGAATATTTGGACTGCTCGGCAACCAGACCCATGTAATTCCGCCGCTTGGCCGTCTCGTTGGCCCGGGCGATGTCCCAGCCGGCGAAATTGCTCGAGCCGGCGTAGATCACTTTGCCCTGACGAACCAGCGTCTCGTACGCTTCCCAGATTTCATCAAAGGTCGTCTCACGGCGGATGTGGTGCATCTGGTAAAGATCGATGTAGTCGGTCTTCAGACGCTTCAGCGAACCCTCGCACGCACGGCGGATCTTCAGTGAATTGATGCCGCGCTTCATCGTGTGATCGTTCGGATCAATATCCATGTCCCCGTGCATTTTGGTAGCGATGATCGTTCGCTCGCGGCGGCCGCCGCCTTGCGCCAGCCATCGGCCGATGATCTGCTCGGTGGTGCCTTCGCCTTTTTTGGTGCCATAGACGTCGGCGGAATCGAAAAAGTTGATGCCCAGTTCGTGGGCGCGATCCATCTGCTGGTGCGCCTCGGCTTCAGTCGCCTGCGGACCGTAATTCATCGTTCCCAGACAAAGACGCGAAACTTTCAGACCAGTGCGACCGAGGGGGACATATT
>JACMML010000290.1 GCA_014379105.1 Phycisphaerae bacterium | reverse complement strand
GACATCTTCGCGTACACGGATTCGCGCTCCGGAATCGCGGTCGGGCAGCCGGTGCGTCACGCGTCTGAGAACGAGCTATTCACCCGCGCGATCGCGGTGTGGACACCCAATGACGCACACTCACTGGCGTTCGGCACGGAGTATTCGCACACGTGGTTCAAAGATCCGCCGCAGTCCGATGCGCTGGATCGGCTTCCGATCGTCGAGGATCGGACGTGGGAGACCAACACGATCTCATTCCTGGTCGAAGAGCAGTGGAAGATTAATGACCAGTTGACGCTGTTTCTGAGTTTTCGGACCGACAAAAATGATTTCTCGGATTGGCTGATCTCGCCACGCGGAACGCTCGTCTATACGCCGACCAATGAAGACACGTTCAAGGTCATGGTCGGCCAATCCGTTCGGCGCGGGGATGACGAGGAACTCTACGGCGAGTACGAGCGCAGCGGCACGATCCCTGAACCCGAGACGCTGCGCAGCTACGAATTGTCGTACGATCGCAAGCTATCGTCGGACTGGAACGTAGGCGTCCGCGGGTTTTACGAGGATTACGACGCAATCGGCTGGATCCCCAGCCTGTACCAATCGGCATCTCTCGGTCAGTTTCAGATCGCCGGCGGCGAGATTGAGCTGACTTACAGCACCAGGAGCACTCGGATCACGCTGTCAGAGAGCGTTTCCACGCTCGTTGACGCCTCGGTGCCCGAAGGCGCCGCGCCGGCCGGGCAGGGGCTCAGTTCTTCGCCGTACGGCTACGGCGGCGAACTCGCCAACTGGGCGCCGTCCATCACCAAGCTGGCGTTGATCCACGACCTGAGTCGGCAGTGGACGATCAGTTCGTCGGTCATCCTGTATTCCGGATTCCCCGGCGGGCAGGATTACTCCGAGTACGCCGCCTCGCTTGCGACAACCCCGCAGGCGGTGCCGCTGAGCGACGCCGGATACGACACCCCGTATGGCCCGAATCTCTATGTCAATTTTGGACTGGAATACCGCCCCACCGAGCACTGCACGATTCGACTCGACGGCTATAACCTCGCGGCGCTGGTGGATGATTCACTCTCAAAACGGAACTACATCCTCCGCACGTCAGAATACAGCGACGAGCCGGCGGCGGTGGCGATCTCGGTGAGCTATAGCTTCTGATCGGCGGGATAAAACACCGCTTCCCCCCTACTTCGGGGCGAGCACTTCAACCGGCGTGTCTGGTCCGAGGAGCGATTCGAGCTTGCGCTGGAATGAGCCTTTGATGATCTGGTGCAGCGTGCCTCGGCGGCTGGTGCCGATGATCAGCTTGCTCACGCCGTTCAGCGCCGCCAGTTCCGCGAGCATCTCGGGCGCATTGGTGCCGGTGTCGTAAGCGGGAATGATCGGCACATTGTGCCGGTGCCCTGCTTCAAGGAAATCCACGTACAGCGCCTGCGCCGCCGGGTCGTTGTCCAGCGTCATCCGGGCGGCGCCTTCGACTTTATAATTCAGCGCCACCTCGCGCACGAACGCGACGACCAGCGCCGAGTCTTCCTTCTGCGCCTGCTCGCACGCCGCTTCGGCGAGCTGCGATCCCCCGGCGGTGGCCATCAGGATGCGGGGCTTGAGCATCGCTTCGGGCGTGAGCTGATCGAGAAATGCCTGCCGGAGCAGGCTCGGCTTGGCGCGTCGGCCGGAGAGATGCTTGGTCGCAAAACGCAGTCCAAAGCCCAATACCAGCACGATGCCGACGAAGATCGTCGCGTTGGTCTTGTCGATCGCGATCGTGATCCAGATCACCGACAGCAGCACGCCGATCATCAGCATAAAGCTGCGCCGCCAATAACGGCGCAGACGCGCGTGAAACGAGCAGATCACGCAATTGATCGCCACCGCGCCGACGATCCCGATCGCATAAAGATGGGACAGGCCTTCAACATTATTGACAAAAATGAGCACCACGATGGGGACAGCCGACGCGATGATCCCCGACAGCCACGGCGCGCCAAAGCCGTTGAGCTTCTGCAGCACGCGCGGCAGCTCGGTGTCGCGGCTCATGACATAGAG
Organism: Phycisphaerae bacterium; assembly: GCA_014379105.1. Lineage (GTDB taxonomy): Bacteria > Planctomycetota > Phycisphaerae > Tepidisphaerales > Tepidisphaeraceae > JACMML01. Next base: position 1,378 of record JACMML010000290.1, on the reverse strand, counting down.
CAACCCCATCAGCGCGCCGATGGCGGTATTGGTCGCGGACAGAAGCAGCAAGCCGCCCAGGATTCGTACCGGCCATTCGCCCCACGCGCCGGTGTAGTGATACGCCATGTGCGCGAGCATGTCGGCGGTGTGTTTCTCGCGGTCCAGCGGGTAGATCGAGAGCATCACCAGGCCGAGCAGGATGTTGAAAACCGCCACCTCGAACGCCACCATCCAGATCGCTCGGCTGGCGGTGCGGTAGACCGGCTTCTTCATCACGCCCGTCAGCGAGGCGATCGCCTCCACGCCGGATAGCGCAAGCACGATCGCAACGAACGCGTGCCACAATTTGCTCGTATCAGACAACGAACTGAGCTCGAAAGTTCCCCAATGGATCTGCCGCCAATCGATCTGCGGCAGCGCAAAAATCACGATCAGCAGCGTGATCAGGATCATCGCCGCCGCGACCACCATCGCCAGTCCGGAGCTGTGCTTCGGACCCAGCATGTTGACCGCCCCCACCGCCACGATCGCCACGATCGCCCAGAACGCGGCCGTCTTCAGCAGCGGCGTGCGCACCTCCGGCGAATCCTCCTTGTGGGAATCCTGGGTCACAATCTCCGACCCGGCGTCCACCGTATCCGTGTCGTGCGTAATCGTGGTTTCCAGACCGAAATAATGAAACGCTTCCAGCGCCGACAGCGACGCGGTGACGGTGTAATCCGCGAACAGGAGCAGCGCCGCCAGCACGCCCAGCAGCGGGTGCTTGGCTCGCGCGGCGGAGTAGACACCGCCGCCTTCGGGATACAGCCGGCAAATTTGCGAGTACGCCCACGCGACCGCGAGGATCAGCAGGCTCATCATGCAGATCAGCGTGAAGCTGGTGCGCCCCGCGACCAGAAACGCCAGCCCGAGCACGTATAGCCGGCTGGTGCCCCAATCCCCGAACAAAAGCCCCGCCGCCCCGAACGATCCCAGGTTGCGCGGCCGTTCCGACGAAAGCAACGCCAGCGCCTCGGGCTTGGAGCCTTTTTCGGTCATGGAATCGCTCATTCGCGACGCCCCGCGGATTCACTCAGTTGTAAACGTCGCTGCACCAACATGGACCAGAAGCGTTACCGAACCCGGATGGCGTGTCAATCGGGGGGATGACAAGGATACGTGGGGATTGCTGATTGACGATTGGCGATGGGCCATCCCAAACATTGCCCATCCTCAGACGCCGAATTAAACTCTATTGCATGGCAAAAAAGGGGATCAAGATCGCCGCGAAGATTGCCACTGCCGCCGCAACCCGCATCGCCCGCGATTCATCAACGGTTTTGACGGGTGCATGTCACTGCGAGGCATTCTTATGGATGTGAGAAAAAGCCCTCCGCCATTGCCGTCATCAAATGTT
>JACMML010000289.1 GCA_014379105.1 Phycisphaerae bacterium | reverse complement strand
GCCTCGCTCGCAATGAACGGTTTATCCTCAATGAATCTGCCCGACAGACTAGCAGCGAGCGTCTTCTCAATATCCGATACCGAACCACTCGCATCTGTCAGGATGAATCGGCTCGCCAGCGCGATCGCGTCGGTTCGCGAGAACTCCCGGCCAGATACGCTGTCTTTTATACGGCCGGGATTGTCCGCCCGGTATGCGATCTGGTGATCCATCAGATCAGCCATGGACAACCATACGAAGTCGTTATTGGCTATATCGTTGTCTCCAATTGGAGAGGTTGGCGAAGTCGCCCAGATGCCGGAAGGGGTGTTAAAACTGAGATGAAACCTCAGGAAATCGCCGAAGTTCGTACCGAAGCCTGTGAACGGATGAGGTGGCCCTCCCGTCGGTTGGACGTAATCGCGCAGCAATTCCGCCAATCCGACATTGGCGGTGAAGAAGCCGGAGTTTACGAGTTCTGAACTGTCAGCCAGCGTCTGACCATAGCCGGAGGCGGGGTCTCCTGTGAAATCCACATCCCGCGACATCGCCGTGTTGACGTTGATCGCCGAGCCGTTGTCGATGATGCGGAAGTAGGCGAAGTAATCCAAGCCGTTGAGCTTGCCGACAGGGACGCGGACGGGCAGCGAATCGGCGATGCCGTCTTGATCGGCGTCGCCGGCGAACATCATCGGCGTGTTGGAGTGAGATAGGGGCAACCATACGAAGTTACCGGGCGCCGGATTGAAGTCAGTGCCTGCCGTGGTATCGGTGTCGTAGCTGAACACTGGAGTCATCTGAGGCTGACCGGGGACATTGACTCCAAACGGCGCATAGCGCACCACACCCAATGGCGTGACCGGCACGGTCTGCCCCATGGGCGATTCGTACTGTGTGCCGAACACCGGCTCGGTGAGGTAGGCCCATACGGCGGGATTTGTTCCGATGTTCGGGCTGGCGGTGAAGGCATCACTTGGATCAAACGTCACCGGCACGCGCGGCGCCAGCCAGCGGCTGGTCCAGGGAGACGTATAGCCCGCGAAATCCGCCACGTTGGCGCTGAGCGCCGGATCATCCATGATCTTGGCGATCGCGGCCTGTACCGCCGACTCCAGGAGCAGATCGATCTGCGTGTTGTTCTCGTTCTGCTTCGTCGCCACGCGATCCGTGCGGGCGGTGGAAAGGTACGCCGTCGCGCTCAGTGCCAGCAGGACCAGCACGCCGATGACGAAAATCAGAACCGAACCGCGCTCGTCGCGGCGATTGCGATGGGTGTTTTGCCTGGGTGATTTCATGATAGATACCTCCGCCGACGAAAAAACAGACTCGGGCCCGGAAGACCGAAGATCAATAGCCAAGGCTGAACACGTACTCAAAGCTCTGCCCGTCGGGCAACTTCCCCTCGGCCTCTGGGCGATCAATGCCGAGCGTGATGCGAATCATCTTCGGGCGATTCGTGTCACTCGGACCCCAGGCGACGATATATCCAGGCGCCGGGTCGGTGTTGGCCATGTAATTGGTTGTTAGCAGGACCGGGGTTGTGTACGGACCGGTGGCTGCGCTGCGGGGTGCAACCTTCTCAAATGATTGCAGCGCGCCCAGGACGTCGCGGAGCGGAACCACATCACCATCAACACCTATGATCTTTCCGTCGCCATTGGTGTCGCGCGGAAGCCCGTACCAGCGAATCTGATTGGTGCCGGCGACCGAATCGATGCGGGCGTCGGCGACGTTGCCAGTCACCTGCCCATAGAACTTGTTCGGCGGCGTGCTTGATGGATTCCGCGACCCTGGGGTAAATATCATATCCGACGCCTGGTCCGGCGTGCCATTCTCATCCGGGTCCCACTCCTGCTGCACAAAATCCCCGGCAAATTCCACCATGAACTGCGTACACGCCGGGATGAAGATGGGCGTCACGGCAGCCGCGCCGTCAGCAGTGACAGGCTGAGGAACGAACGGGCTCGCTTGAAACCGGGGATTCATCATGTGCGGCTCATACCACCAGGGGGTGGTAGAGTTGGCCGAGCTTTTGATGTAATCAGCCAACACCTTTTTGTAATCGGTGATTGTAGTTCCGGCGAGATCGAATCTTGCTTCGTCAAAGTCGCGGCGCGGCGTGCTATTGCTCAGACCGAACCTGCGGAAAATCGAAGTTCCATCGTAGGAGTCCTGGTTCACCCCGTTTCGGTCTTTGATGAAGCCCGCCGTCGGCGCAACCAGCGTCATCGCGACGCGCCCCAGCGTCCATTGGCTGGCGAAATAGTTATTGGGATTGCCTTCGGGCGTACCGTCGCCGGGATACGTAGGCAAACCGCCGCCGCCAACATCGGTTCGCACGAAAGTCCCATTATTATGCCGCAGAGAAAGGTGATGATAAAAAATCGCCGCTTCACGGCTGCTCATGTCGGCGACCAGCGGGTCGTCCGCATCGGTCGCTGTCAGGTTACCGCCCGTCTGGCGTGAATACTGATCGCGCGCGAAAAACATCAGGTAATCTTGGCGATGGTTGCGGAAGTTGTATTCCAGCTTTGAAAACGTCTCAAAATTCGTGTCGTCATCGAGATCGAACTTCATCGGGTCGCCGGACATATCCGCGATCGCCAAGTCCGACGCGTTCCGGTACGCTGCTTTTCGCGAGTTGCGAATGATCAAACAAGCCCCGTCGGGCGCGATGGACGCGAAGTCCTGAGCGAACACCGTCTGCGCCGCCTGCGCATCGCGCAGCGCCGCGGCGATCGCCTGGCCGCCGCCCATGGTCTTGCCGGCGATCGAGAAAATCTGCGTCACCGCCAGCATCAGGACGACCATTAATGCGACGCTGACCATCAGCTCGACGAGCGTGAAACCTCGCTGATCTGCAATTTGCGATTTGCAATTTGCAAATGTGGGGATGCGGCGATGCGATGGGCGCGGATTCGCACATTCCAATTGCAAATTGAAATTTGAAAATTGAAAATCCATATCCTTCATTCCTTCACCGCCACGAAGCTCGTGTACACGCAGATGTCCTGGACGCCGCCTTCGTAGGTGCTGGCCGATGTCGTATCGGGAGTAATGGCTGCCTCGGAGAATCCTTTGCCGACGACGTACGCGACCGCCCAATTGCCCGATTCCACTGTTGTCACGGGCATGCCAAAGCCGCTTTTGTCAGCGTTCGTGATGCCGAGCGAGACGATATCGTCCGAGGTTGCTAGATCCGCCGGCAGTGCGTAGGCGCCGTCTGGACCCGGATCGGTCGTGAATTCGTGGCCGGGCATTAACTCCCATGTGTTTCCGTTGATGTTGTTTCCAATGCGGTAGATGCGCCCGTTCATCCGTCCGATGGCGTTATAGGGTTCGACGATGTGGTCATCCGCGATGACAAAAAATGAGCCCGGTGCGATTGCGCTGGGAACGGCGTCGTACAGCGCCTGGAAACTGGTAGGCAATGTTACGTTGCTGTATTCACGAGCACCCGCCGGCGCCTTGAAGCCGTGCTCGGCGGCGGT
>JACMML010000288.1 GCA_014379105.1 Phycisphaerae bacterium | reverse complement strand
CACCTCAAGGAAGCACTCGGCCTCAGTGATGACCGGGTGAAACGCGTGCTCTTCAACGCCATCACCAAGCCCGAGATTGAAAAAGCCTTCGCGAATCCGCACGTATTGGACATGGACCGAGTCAATGCCCAGCAGGCGCGCCGTATATTAGACCGAATCGTCGGCTACGAGCTTTCGCCGATCCTTTGGCGCAAGGTCGCCAAGGGGCTCAGCGCCGGGCGTGTGCAGAGCGTGACTGTGCGCCTGATTGTCGAACGCGAGCGCGAGATCGATGCATTCATCCCCAGCGAATACTGGCGCATCGGCGGGATCTTTTCCGCCAAGCCGGAAATGGCTGGCAAGCTGGCGACGGAGTGGAAGCAGTTCCGCCATGGGGATGCGGAGCTGACTAAAGCGCAGGAAGACGGCTGGGTGACGGATCACGAGTGCTTCCGCGCCGAGCTGGTCGAAGTCGCCGGCGAGAAGTTCGAACCCGACAACAAAGCATTCGCCCGCAAGGTCGCCGAGGCGCTGGGATACGTGGTCTCTGAAGACGTGACGGTCCACGATCCGGCCGCGAAAGGGCCGGCGCAGCATCCGACGGAATTCGTCGGCGCGCTGGGCAAACTGCCGGCGTTCGCGGTTAAGTCAATCGAGAAAAAGCGCAGCACCTCGCGCCCGCCGGGCCCGTTCATCACCAGCACGCTTCAGCAGGCCGCCTCGACGCGCCTGTATCTCAGCGCCAAGCGGGCGATGCAGATCGCCCAGTCGCTGTATGAGGCCGGGCACATCACCTACATGCGTACCGATTCGACACACTTGTCGGCGGACGCGATCACGATGGCGCGCTCGTACATCAAGAAGCAATTCGGCAACCGCTATCTGCCGGAGAAGGCAAACGTCTACGCCTCCAGCAACAAGAGCGCCCAGGAAGCCCACGAAGCCATCCGTCCGACCGATTGCGCCTTCACGCCCACTGAGGCCGAAGGCAAGCTGCGCGATGACGAAGCCAAGCTCTATCGCCTGATCTACAACCGATTCCTCGCCTGCCAGATGCCGCCGGCGGAGTTCGACCAGACCGCCATCAACATCGCGGCACAGACGAGCGTGGGAGAAGCGATCTTCCGTGCAACCGGTCGCAAGCTGGTGTTTGACGGCTTCATGAAAGTCGCCGGCATCAGCAGTGAAGACCAATTGCTGCCGGACCTGGCCGAAGGTCGCGCCGTCGCGCCGGTTGATTTGCAGCCGACACAGCACTTCACCCAGCCGCCTCCACGCTTTACCGAGGCGTCGCTCGTCAAAGAGCTTGAAAGCCGCGGGATCGGGCGCCCGAGCACGTACGCGTCGATCATCGGCACGATTCAGGATCGCAAATACGTCTCACAATTGGACCGGCGCCTCTGGCCGACCATGCTCGGGACCGTTGTCACCGACAAGCTCATCCAAGGCTTCCCGGAGATCCTCGACGTCGGCTTCACCGCCGATATGGAAGGCAAGCTGGATCAGATCGAAGAGCAGCACCTTGATTGGATCAAGCTGCTGAAAGACTTTTACGTTCCGTTCCACAAGATCGTCGAGGGCTCACTCGCCAAGCTCGAGCATGTCGGCGGAATGGTCTCGCCGTACCCTTGCGAAAAGTGTGGCCAACCGATGCTCTATCGGATCAGCGCCAACGGATTCTTCCTGGCCTGCAGCGACCGTGAGTGCGGCACCACCAAACCCGTGGACGATTTCGGCAAGCCGATGCTTCGCGAAGAATCTCCGTTCAAGTGCCCGATTTGCGATCGCGGAATGATTCGCCGTAAGGGACGGTTCGGTGAGTTCCTCTCGTGCTCCGGTTACTCGGTCAAGAATGAGAAAGGCGAACCGAGCTGCTCGATGATCGTGCCGATTGGCAAGACCGGCGAACCCGATCCGCCGAAGCCCGCACCGATCGTCACCGAAATTAAGTGCGATAAAAACGGCGCTCCGATGTTGCTGCGATCGTCCAAGCGCGGGCCGTTCCTGGGATGCAGCAGCTTTCCCAAGTGCCGCGGGACGAAGATGGTGCGCAAGCTGAGCGAAGATGAGATCAAATACATCGAGACATTGCTGCCGGAACTGCGTGCCCGAACGCAGCGCTCGTTTGAGCTGGGGGCAAAACTGACCGGCCGGCCCGTGGATTCCTTCGGCCCGCTGCCTGAGTTGACGATTGCGCGCACGGGAACTGATGCCGAAGAGAAGCCCGCGAAGAAGCCCGCCGCCCGGCCGAAGCCGAAGCTGAAAGCGAAAACCGGCGAGGCCGCGTGATCTCCCGCGGCCGTCGCGGTGTGGTGACAATCGCTCGGATGGTTCGAGACGCGCTGATCGCGATCACAATCGCGTCATTGCTGGCCGGCATAATCGGGCAGCTTTTCAACGATTCGATAACGCTCCTCATCCCGCTGATGTACCTGCCCGTACCACTCGTGGCCGCGGTCGCAGTTGGTATTGACCTGATCCGCCGTGGCCGAACCGTGCGCGGGCTTCGGTTCTCACTTTCACTCATCGCGATGATTTCACTTGCGATCGAGTTCCCTCAACTCTTCGGAACGGGCCGCTTTGATGCCGCCCAGCCGAACCTTCCGACGGTGCGCCTGCTGCAATGGAACGTCATGTGGGGCGGAAGATGGAGCGCAGCCACCGAGTGGGGAGACATCTCCAAGAAAGTAATCGACCGCAAGGCTGATATCGTCGTGCTGTCGGAAGTTCCGCTGGACGAGAACCTTCCCGCCCAGCTTCTTCATCGCCTCGGTGACGATTGGCACGTCGCGGCCTTCGATCATTTCGGCCAAGGCGAGTACGTCGCCCGGCTGCGGATTTTTTCCCGCTATCCCGTAGCAACCGAGTACAGCCGCGTCGCGACAGATGGCGTATTCGTGGTGGTGCGGATCGACGCGCCGTCGCCCATCCGCATGATGGTCGTGGATGGCGTTTCCGGCATTAATGACAAATCGCCGCTGTTGAAGTTCATCGCCGACGCGGTGAATCAGGATGGCCACATCGATATCATCACCGGCGATTTCAACGCGACTTCGCGCAGCACGGGATTCGCATCCATCCAATCGCAGGGGTATCGGGACGCAGACAATCACAACCTCACCTACCGCCCGACCTGGCCGGCGATGCTGCCGATTTTTGATATCGATCATCTGCTTATCTCACAGCGGCATCGGGTGCTCAATTGTCGCTCATTCTACAGTCGCGGGAGCGATCATCGGGGGCAATACGTAGACCTGCAGTTCAACGCCCGCTAAGCAATCTCGATCCATTCTGCGCGTGTTGATTCTCACCGCGTCCCGCGTGCGATATAAAGGCCGGCGATGTCGAGTCTGCAATTGCTTTTTCTTGGGAGCGGCACCAGCGCCGGTGTGCCGATGATCGGCTGCAAATGCGCGGTCTGCGCGAGCACAGATCCGCACGACCACCGCACACGGCCGAGCGTGGTCATCGATTACAACGGCAAGCGAATCCTCGTCGATACCACGCCCGAACTGCGACTCCAATGCCTGGCGAACAAGGTGGAGTCGATCGACGCGGTCGTCTACACCCACGGCCACGCCGATCACATCATGGGTCTCGACGACGTCCGCCGTTTCAACGCAATCCGCCAGGGCCCGCTGGATATCTGGGCCGACGCGCCGACCCACGAGACGCTCACGCGCTGTTTTGGATACGCGTTTCGCGAGCCGGATCCGAGCGAACGCGTTTTCCGTCCGCACCTGATCCGCAGACAGATCGAAGGGCGATTCGAGATAGAGGGCGTCACGTGGACGCCCATTCCGCTCCTGCACGGGCGGATGCCGGTACTGGGATTCCGCGTCGGTGCGATGGCATATTGCACGGATGTGAGCGAGGTTCCCGAATCGAGCTATGAGCATCTCTATAACCTGGATGTGCTGGTGATCGACGCGCTGGCGTGGCACGAGCATCCTACGCACTTATCGATCGATCAGGCGCTGCGCGTGGTCGATCGCGTGAAGCCGCAGCGCACCTATTTCACTCACATCGCCCACGGTCTGGCGCACGCGGCCACTAACCAGAAGCTGCCGTCGGGCGTCCAACTGGCTCACGACGGGTTGCTCGTCGAGGCGGGCCTATGAGCCGCAAAGCCCGCCGTTCGACAGTTCGCTCGCGCTCATATGAGGCGATCGCCGAATACTATGACGCCGAATACGAATCGAACCAGATACTGGACAATGACGTTCCGTTCATGCTCCAGCACCTGCCCAAGCGATCGCAAAGCGTGCTGGAACTCTGCTGCGGCACCGGCAGGGCGGCGATTCCGATCGCGCAGTCCGGGCACCGCGTGGTCGGCGTCGACTACGACGCCAACCTGCTCGAGATCGCACGCCGGAAGCGCGATAGCGTCGGCATTGAGCCCCGACAGCTTGATCTGGTTCGAGGCAACGTTTTGACGCTTAAACTAGGCAAGACGTTCGACTTCGCGTTCCTTATTTTCAACACGTTCCTCAACTTCACCACCGCCGATGAGCAGGATCAATTGCTTGATGCGGTGGTGGCTCATCTCAAACCGCGCGGCCGATTCTGGATCGATATTTTCTATCCCGATTTGACCATTCTTGCCGCGCAACATCACGCTCATTTCGATTCGGCCACGTTCTATGTTCCGTCGCTGGATCGCTCGGTGCACCGGGTGACCGAGATAGAGCGTTCGGCCGACCGCCCGCAGGTGCAGCGCGTGACGTTTCACTACACATGGGCGTCAACGGATGGCCGGATCAATCGGGAGAAGATCGAGTTTGATATGACATGGATGTTTCCGCGAGAGTTGGAGCGACTGCTACACCGCCACGGGTTCTTCATAGAACAGATGTACGGGGACTACGACGGTTCGGCAGTCACGCCCGAGTCATCGCGGATCATCGTGCTCGTCAAGAAGGGGTAGCAGCACTTTTTCGACGAACCGTTTTGCCAGCGTGCCCATGTGCCGGCCGTCGTTGCCATCGGATTTCCATCCGTCCTGATAGGGGTGCTGGACAAGGCGCGACGGAGAATTGGAGATCGGTTTACCCAGAACAAACCCGCCAAACCCGGCGGCCGGTGTTTTGATTCGGTCGTACGTCCCAAACTTGCTCGTTCGCCAATTTAAGAACAGCGTGTCGCGATCGGAATGAAAAACATGCATCATGCCGACATGTCGCATAGCCGAGCGCAGGTCATAGCCTGGCGAGACGGACGGCGCGAGCAATATGACAGTCTGCACGTGACGCTCCGTGTTAGCCAAAGCGCCCAGCACCACCCCGCATCCAGCGCTGTGGCCGATGAGTCGGATTTCCTTCACGCGCTTCGGCAGCAGTGTCAATCGGCTTGCCAATCGCAACTCGGCCTCGGTGTGTGTCGATTTGTCGGAGAAGTTCTGAAAGAACGCCGCTTTGCCCGCGCCCCATGTAAAGACCTCGGCCGTTCCCCCGTCTTTCGCGACTGCGCTGACCAAGCCGTCATACGCGCCAAAATCACCGAACACGCCGGGGACAACGATGGTGAGTCTATCGCTCACGACCTGCGCCGGCCGCGCCGCGCATCCACCGGCGAGCCAAAGCACCGCGATTAACATAAGATGGACACGCCGTATCATCACTGAAAGGACAGCATAGGCATGAGCCAGGCGAGTACACAACCCGCGTCGCGTCCGCAGACCACCGGCGGCCCGGCGGTGCAGCGGCAGTTCGTCAATTTCCAATGCTTCAAGCTCGATCCCGCGTTTCGTCGGCTCGATCAATCGACCAGGGAGTCGATGCGCACCGAACTGCTCGCGGCGTTTGATCAGAAAGTCGACGGGCTGCTTTGCCTGTCCTACAGCGTCGCAGGTTTGCGACCCGATGTCGATTTTCTGCTCTGGCGGATCGCGCTGAACGCCGAGGTATTTCAGGAGCAGACCCGCCTGATCAACAAGACCCGCATGGCCGGCTACCTGTCGAACCCGCAGAGCTTCCTGTCGATGACCAAACGCAGCATGTACATCGACAAAGTCGATCCGTTCCACACCGCCGAGAGCCGCACGCACATTATCCCCGGCAAGCGCCGGTTTCTTTTCGTCTATCCATTCGTCAAAACGCGCGACTGGTATCTGCTGCCGATGGAGAAGCGGCAGGAGTTCATGGACAGCCACATTCGGGTCGGCAGCAAATACCCGTCTGTGAAATTGAACACCACCTATTCCTTCGGCATCGACGATCAGGATTTCGTCGTCGCGTTCGAGACCGATGAGCCGCGCGACTTTCTCGATCTGGTCATGGAGCTTCGCGAAACCGAGGCCAGCAAGTATACGCTGCGCGACTACCCGATGTTCACCGCCATTCAGATGCCGATGGAGAAGATTCTGGATCAATTGTTCTAAAGCGTTTAACCACGAAGGCACGAAGGGCACGAAGAAAGTCTGAAAGAGAAAACCAGAATGGGTCCACGTATCTGCACGAATTGCACGAATAGGCGGAATGAAACGTAGAAATGAAATTTGATTTTGATTCGTGTTCATTCGTGAAGATTCGTGGATCAAGAATGCATCTCTTCGTGTCCTTCGTGGTTCATTTTTCTTAGTTAACGGGTATGTCGCTGCCGCAGAATATCCTCGAGGCGTCTGAGCGATTGCTCGAGTATCACCGCTCCAGCAAGCTGGACGAACGCACGCCGGCGCCCGCGCCGGATGTTCGCACCAAGCCGGCGATGTCGTGGCTGTTTGATTTTGCCGATAAGACGCCGCTGGCGAGCAGCCTGATCGATCTGCCTACGGGGGTTTTGCCGCTGCTTACGCACGGGCTTGAGGCATTGCCGCAGAGCATGCACTCGCCGCCTCAGGATTTGCGAACGCTCTCCACCTGGCTGCACATGGCCGCCGGTAATCGCCAGCGCGTGGCGACGCCGTGGGGTCAGGCGCATACGCGCGGCGTGGCCAGCGTGGACCTGGCGTACTGCGATGAAATATACGTCGCCGCATTCGCGATCGACGGGCTTGAGCCCGGCTTTTATCACTACAGCCCGCGCGAGCACGCGCTGCGCAAACTGCGCGACGTCGCCGAGGCGCTCTCAATGCTCCGGCGCGGCCGGCCGGACCTGCAGTTCCTCGCGACGATTCCCTGCGCGCTGCTGGTCTCCACAGTCTTCTCCCGGTCCAGTTGGCTGCACGGGCGGCGCGGGTATCGCAAGTCGGTCATCGAGGCCGGGCAGATGGTCGCGAATCTGCACGCGGTTGCGATGGCGCTGGGGATGAGCACGCACGTGCGCCTGCGCATGACCGACAGCTGCATGCGCGAGCTGATCGGCCTGCCCGAAGATTACGATTACGCGTCGGCAGAAGCCGTGCAGTCGATGCTCGCGTGGACCGATGGCGCGCACAAGCCGCTGGAGGTCCCGCCGCGCCCGCCGCCGGGCGCTTTGTACACCATCCCGCGGCCGGTATCCGGCAAAGTTCCCGTCCCGTTCGGCAGCATCATCGCGGCCCACCGCGATGCGTGTGCGGTCGGAGTGGCGATCCGCGAAATCCATCCGCCGATGACCGATCTCACCCCCGTCCCGTCGTCGGTCAACATGCAGCGGCTCGCGGTTGCGTCGGAGGATGTCGCCAATCGCTCGCTGCGCAGCGTGCTGCTGCAGTCGCAGGTAATTACCGAGTTCAAGCCGCGCCCGCTGTCGCGCAACGCGATGGCGCGCATCGTGCAGTGCGCGTTTCGCGGCGGAACATTTTTCCCGCTCAAGCCCGAAGGTGCGCACGTGGCGCTGGTCCGCCCGTTCTGGGTGATGCAGGATATCGTCGGCTTCGAGCCGGGCATCTGGTGGTACGATCCGGTGATTGATCATTGGGTGCTCCTCAATCGCGGGCAATATCGAACTGAAACCGGCGTGTTCACGCGTCAAAAAGAGCTGCTCGCCGGCGCGTCGGCGGTCTGCGTGATGGTCGCCAATCTCCGCGTGCTTCTGGGTGAGGCCGGCCCTGATCTCTATCGCCTGTCGCTGCTCGAAGCCGGCGTCGCCGCGCAGCGACTGAGCCTGGCCGCGTGCTCGGTGGGCATGGCGAGCCTCACCTTCGCCGACTTCGCCGACGACCTCTGGCGCGGTTTCCTCGGCCTGGGCAGCACCGGGTGGGAACCACTCGCCGTCTGCGCCATCGGCGGCGCGCCCGATATCCCCGGCAAAACCGTCGAACCCATGAGCGGCGGGTCGTCGCTGGAGTTTCGCGATTGAGTTGTGAGCGAGAGCGGAAATGAATACAGGACGTAACCGCAGATAAACGCGGATGAACGCGGATTCACTCGCTCAATCGGCGAGTCGGCTAGTCGTGAAACCCAACTTGCCGTCGCGGCGATGACCGGGTTTATGTCTTCCCGGTATTTCGGCCTTGTAAATTGACAACCGCAGGCGGAAACTTAACTTGGCGACACCTCGCCGTATTCCGTAGATCGCGGTATTGGGTACGGTTTGCAGGATATTGGTAGTTATCCAGCGGGGACACTTGTCAGCCGTAGGCCGCATCGACAACTTCCGCACCACGATGGGTGGCGAGTCGCACTCGGGCTGGCTTCCGCCCGGCGCTGCCGTTCCGTTACCTACGCCGAAGCGTGATGTCGTTCTGAGTTTCGTAATCGAGTCGGAGGGCTCTGGCAACTTACTCATCGTTGAATCCACCGACGGTTCCGTCAACGGCGACACGTGGCATGAGACGATTGCTAGCGCATACGAGCAAGCGGAACGTTGGTATGGTTTGCCGCAATCCGCTTGGGTTTTGGCCAACCGGCCGCTGGATGACTAAACGCTGCGACAGACCGACCCGCGTTGCGTGTTCTGGTAGATTGCGAGTCGGTCGGCGCTGCCCCGGCCATTAAACGTCCGTCCCCCTAAGCGTTAAAGAACTGGAGACCCGATGACACTCGGTCGCTTGTCATGGCTGGTGGGCGTTGCACTCCTGGTGATGGTCGTGAACGTCGCGGCCAGCATTTTGTACATGGTCGTTTACGGCCATCTGATCAACCCCGGCCATGAAGAGCAGTACTACCACGATCACATTCAGGTCGCCGCGCCGTATTGCAGCATCGTCGCTGGCATTACGCTGATGTTTTTGGCAGGCTGGCGGGTCGGCCGTTGGTGGGAGCGCGGCTTCGCGGTCAAGGCGGCGCTGACAGTCTGGTTGGCGTATGCCGTCATCGACTCGGCAGTGCTGCTGGCGGCCGGGTCGACTGTGAAGGTCGCCGTTTTGTTCGCCGTTTCGATGCTGACCAAGCTGGCGGCGGTCTACCTCGGCGCATTGGTCGCGGGTCGTCGCGCCTGACCACCGGCAGCTTCCGAGCGTTATCCCGCAGGAGTTGGATTACATGGACACCAAGGCGATCACCGAGGCCGCAGCGGCAACACTTTCCGGCACGGTGCCCTTTCCCGAAATCGTCGCGAAGCTGATCGCGGCGGGCGTCGAGTATTACCACGTCGATTACGTAGGCCGGTGCACGCAATTTTACGACGGGACTGACGGCCGGGTCATCACGCCGATCGATTATGAAAATCTGCCGATCGTGGCAGCGGATTTCAACGCCGCTGAGTTGCGCGCCGCCATCTTCGACAGCCAACGAAACGGACAGAAATACCGCGACTTCTCCGCGCGAGCGATGGCCGCCGGCGTACAAGGATACTTTGCGTTCCTGCGCGGGCGTCGCGTGACCTAT
>JACMML010000287.1 GCA_014379105.1 Phycisphaerae bacterium | reverse complement strand
TGATCGAATCCACCGCCTACGGCGCTCGCGTCATCATGGAGCGCTTCGAGCAATACGGCGTGGCTGTCACGCGGGTCATTAACTGCGGCGGCATCGCGGCACGCAGCCCGCTGGCGATGCAGATCTATGCCGATGTCATGAACCGCCCGCTGGCGATCTCGCGCAGCATGCAGACGTGCGCCCTGGGCTCCGCGATCGCCGCCGCGGTGGTGGCCGGCGAAAGCAAAGGCGGCTATGGCAATTTCGATCAGGCCGTTAGCGCGATGACCGGCGTGCAGGACAAAATATTTAACCCCATCCCCGCCAACGTCGCGATCTATCAGCGGCTTTACAAGCTGTATCTCAAGCTGCACGATAGCTTTGGGATCAAAGGTCATCAGGCGGACCTGTCCGGGGTTATGAAAGAGCTTCTGGATATCCGCGACGATGTTCGATCGCATTGATGGTTCGGTTCGGTTGATCAGGTCATTCATGAAAAATCTCACTCCCGTCGAATTCTGGTTCGTTACCGGCAGCCAACACCTCTACGGCGAAGCCGCGCTGAAACAGGTGGCCGAGAACTCTAAGAAGGTTGTCGAAGGCCTCAACGGCGCAGGTCGGCTGCCGCTGAAAATCGTCTTCAAGAAAGTGCTCACGACGCCGGAGGAAATCCGCCAGATGTGTCTCGACGCCAACACCGACGCCAAGTGCGGCGGGCTGGTGCTGTGGTGCCACACATTCTCACCGTCGAAGATGTGGATCGGCGGGCTCACTCAGCTGCGCAAGCCGTTCCTTCATCTGCACACGCAGTTCAATGCCGATCTGCCGTGGAGCACGATCGACATGGATTTCATGAATCTCAATCAGGCCGCCCACGGCGACCGCGAGGCGGGGTTCATCCACACGCGATTGCGGCTGAATCGCAAAGTCGTCGTCGGCCATTGGTCGGACCAGGAAGTGCAGGATCGTATCGGCGTTTGGATGCGGGCCGCTCACGCCTGGGCCGACGCACAGGGCGCGCGGTTCGCACGGTTCGGCGACAACATGCGGTTCGTCGCGGTCACCGACGGAGATAAAGTTAGCGCCGAAACGAAATTTGGCTATGCCGTGAACGGCTATGGCGTGGGTGATCTGGTCAAGGTGCTGAATGAGGTTAGCGATTCTGCGATAGGTAAGCTCGTCGCGGAATACGAATCGACTTATGACGTCGCGGCTGATCTCCACAAAGGCGGCGCGCGGCACGATTCGCTGCGTGATGGCGCACGGCAGGAACTCGGCATGCGGCAGTTCTTAGAGGCCGGCGGTTTCAAAGGCTTCACAACGACATTCGAAGACCTGCACGGCATCAACCAACTCCCCGGCCTGGCGTGTCAGCGCCTGATGGCCGACGGTTATGGATTCGGCGGGGAAGGGGATTGGAAAACTTCCGCGCTGCTTCGCACTATGAAGGTGATGGCGAACGGACTCAAAGGCGGCACCTCCTTCATGGAGGACTACACCTATCACCTCAGCAGCGCCGGCCATCTCGTGCTCGGCTCGCACATGCTGGAGATTTGCCCGTCCATCGCCGAAGGCAAAGCGGGCATCGAGATTCATCCGCTCGGAATTGGTGGAAAAGCCGACCCGGTGCGACTGGTGTTCAACGCCCAGACGGGCCCGGCGATCAACGCGTCGATCGTCGATCTCGGCAATCGTTTCCGTTTGATCATCAATGAAGTGGACGCCATCACGCCGCCGCAACCCATGCCCAAGCTGCCGGTCGCCCGCGCGGTGTGGAAGTGCCGGCCGGACTTCAAGACCGCGTGCGCAAGCTGGATCTACGGCGGCGGCGCGCACCACACCGGTTACAGCTACGCCGTGACGGTCGAGCACATGCGGGATTCTGCGGAGATCGCCAATATCGAGCTGGCGCTGATCGATGCCGATACGCGCATCGCCGATTTCCAGCAGAATTTGCGAAACAACGAAGTCTATTACCACCTGGCCCCGGGGCTTGGACGTCTGTAGGGCGGAGCTATGTGGCACGGGTTATCAGCCCGTGTCTTGGGTGAGGAAAACACGGGCTGGTAGCCTGTGCCAGAGAGACAGGAGCTGCGAAACTTTGGCGTACGAAAAGCTCAAAGAAGAAGTCTGCCAGTCGAATCTCGACCTGGTGAAATCCGGCCTGGTCAAGCTGACCTGGGGCAACACCAGCGCGGTGGATCGCGGCGCCGGCGTCATGGCGATCAAGCCGAGTGGCGTCGCGTATGACACGCTCAATGCGTCGCAGATCGTCGTACTCTCGATCAAGACCGGCGAAGTGCTGGAAGGCACCGGCCGCCCATCATCCGACACGCCGACTCACCTTTATCTATATCAACAATTTGAGGCGCTGGGCGCGGTTGTCCATACGCACTCCACCTACGGCACCTGCTTCGCGCAGGCCAACCGTGAGATCCCGTGCCTGGGCACAACGCACTGTGACAATTTCTATGGCCCGATCCCCGTCACCCGCCACCTGACGGCCGAGGAGATCAACGGGGAATACGAACTCAACGCGGGGAAGGTCATCGTCGAGACGTTTAGATCACGGAAGATCGATCCCGCCCAGGTGCCCGGCGTGCTGATCGCCAGTCACGCGCCCTTCGCGTGGGGCCCGACCAGCGCCAAGGCGATCGAGAACGCGATCGTGCTGGAGTTCACCGCCCAGATGGCGATCCACACGATCGCGCTGAATCCCGCGATCATGCAGGTGCCGCAAGTGTTGCTCGACAAACACTTTCTACGCAAACACGGCCCGAAGGCTTACTATGGCCAGCCGGATAAAAAGTAGCGGACAGTTTTTCTGATCAAACGAGAACGGACCAAACAGTGGCCAGCACCGGTGGATTGCGATCGTTGAAGGGAATGCAGGAACTGGGTCTGGTCATCGTCGTCCTGGCGATCGGCGGATTCCTGTCCACGCTCGGGCACTTCAACGCGTTTCCCGGACAGGGAAATCTCTTTCTCAACTATGACAACCTGATCGAAGGCATCGCCACGCCGATGAGCATCTACGCGATCATGGCGATCGGCATGACGTGCGTCATCATCACCGGCGGGATCGATATTTCCGTCGGCTCGGTCATGGCGATGGCGGCGCTGGGCGGGGCGGCGGCGATGGAGCAACTGCCGATCGATGCGCCGTGGTGGAAAGTTCTGCCAGTGGGCGTGCTGGTGCCGGTTGTCATCGGGCTGGCGTGCGGTGTTCTGAACGGCGCGTGTGTTGTCGGGCTGCGCATGCATCCATTCATTGTCACGCTGGGGACGATGAGCATTTTCCGCGGCCTCGCGACAGTATTGCCGCCGCAGGCGACGCTGCCGTCCGGCGGCAAGCGCCTGCCGATCGCATTTACGCCCGACATCATGCGGTGGCAGGTCGGCGGCCTGGAGATCGTCCCGCTGCTGGTCATGCTCGGCGTATTCGTCGTCGGCGCGATCTATCTGTGGTTCCTCATCGCCGGACGCGAGACATACGCAGTGGGCGGCAATGAAGAGGCGGCGCGGTTTAGCGGTATACGCGTCGGGCGGGTGAAATTCCGCGTCTATATGATCAGCGGGCTTTGCGCCGGCATCGCGGCAGTGGTTTCACTCGGACGGTTCGGCACGGCATCAAGCAATACGGGGCTTGGTTACGAGCTGGTCGTGGTCGCAGCGGCGGTAATTGGTGGCGCGAGTCTCGCCGGTGGACGTGGAACCGCGATCGGTGCGATTCTCGGTACGCTGATCATCGCCATGATCGATAACGCGATCATTACGTTTCTGGGAAAGAGCGAGTATCGTCAAATCATCATTGGTGCGGCCATCATCGTGGCGGTCGCGCTGGAACGGGCCGGTCATCTTGTTAGAGGCCGGAAGAGTTGAGCGAAATTCATCTGGAGGAAACATGTTACGTAAATTCTGCGCATTGATGGTCGGAGCGTCCCTGGTATTCGCCGGTTGCGGCAAGGAAGACGACAAGACGATCCTCATCGGCATCGTCGCCAAGAGCCAGTCCAATCCGGTCTTCCAGGCAGCCCATACCGGCGCTAAGAACGCCGCCAAGGAACTTAGCGCGAAGTACAATGTGAACGTGCAGATCGAGATTCTCACGCCCACCGACGAAGACGCCACGAAGCAGGCCGAGGCGATCGAATCGCTGACGCGCCGCGGCGCGAAGGGGATCGCCGTCTCATGCAGCGAAGCCCGGACTGTGACGCCGGCGATCGACAAAGCCGTCGAGAAGGGGATCGCTGTAATGTGCTTCGATAGCGACGCGCCGGAGTCCAAGCGATTCGCATTCTACGGCACCGACGACATGGCCTGCGGACAGGTCATCACCGCGGAGCTCGCCAAGGCGATGAACAACAAAGGAACGATCGCGATCATCGCCGGCAGCGAGGCGGCCCCGAATCTGCAGAATCGCGTCAAAGGTGTCAAAGCCGAACTCGCCAAGCACCCCGAGATGAAGCTGCTGGAAACCGGCGGCATCGTCTACCACCCCGAGACGCCCGAGAAGGCCGCCGAAGCGATGCAGCAGGCTCAGCGCGCTCATAAGGAGATCGAAGGATGGGCGCTGATCGGCGGCTGGCCGCTGTTCACCAACGACGCACTGAAGTTTGCACCCGGCACCGTGAAGGTCGTCAGCTGTGACGCGCTTCCCCCGCAACTCGCATACCTCAAGTCCGGCCACGTCCAGGCGTTGATGGCCCAGGATTGCTACGGCTGGGGCGAAAAATCGGTCGGCATCCTTCTTGAGAAGATCATCAACAATAAAGCGCCCGATCCGATCCGCGTCGTTGACCCGCTCACGAAAGTGACCAAGGAAAACGTCGACGAGTTCGGCAAGAGCTGGGATAAGTGGCTGGGCAAATAGCGCTAAAAAGTAATGAGTATCGCGTAATGCCCCGTTCTGCTTACGCGATACTTATTACTCATTGTTTTCACCATGCCTCAATCGTTCGTTCAATTTAAGGATATTTCCAAACACTTCGGCGGCGTTAACGCGCTGACCGAGGTTTCGCTTTCGATTGTGCGCGGCGAGGTGCACGGGCTGATGGGGGAGAATGGCGCGGGAAAAAGCACGCTCGGCAAGGTGCTGGCAGGCATTCATACGCCCGATGCCGGCCAGATCATTCTCGACGGTCAAGTGCGACATTTCCGCAACCCCGCCGACGCGCTAGCGGCCGGTGTGGGGATGGTGCACCAGGAACTGGCGTTTTGCCCGGACCTTTCCGTTGCGGAAAACCTCTGCATGGGCCGATACCCGCGGACGTTGGGTTTCCTCAGCCGCCGCAAGATGGCCGATGAGGCCGAGCGCCTGCTCGAGCAGATCGGGGTGAAGGTCGACGTCTCCCGCCCGATGCACGAGCTGACTACCGGCCAGGAACAATCCATCCAGATCGCGGCCGCCGTGGGAACCAACGCGCGCGTCATTGTGTTTGATGAACCGACCGCGTCTCTCTCCACGCGCGAAAGCGATCACCTGTTTGAGCTGATCGGCCGACTCAAAGCGCGGGGGATCACGCTGATCTACGTCTCCCACCGCATGCCGGAGATATTGGCGCTGTGCGATTCGATGAGCGTGCTGCGCGACGGGAAATATGTCGGCTCATTAACGCGCGCCGAGGCGACTCAGGACCGCATCGTAGAGATGATGACCGGTCGAGTGATCAAGATTCGCGAAACCGGCGGCAATCGACTCACCGGCCGGGAGATGATGACAGTGAACAGGCTGACGTCGCCGGGCAAGTTCGCGGATGTGAAGTTCAATCTCCACGCCGGCGAGATCGTCTGCATGGCCGGGCTGGTCGGTGCCGGCCGCAGCGAGACGGCGCAGGCGATCTTCGGCATGGATCCCAAAGCCACCGGCCAAGTCACGGTTGAAGGAAATGCGCTGTCGCTGCGGCGCATTCGCGAATCGATGCGACGCGGCATCGCGCTGGTCCCCGAAGACCGCAAGCGGCAAGGCCTGGTGCTGATGATGAGCTGCAGTTCCAACGGCTCGATGGCCGTGCTCGACACGCTCCGCCGCGGGCCGTTTCTCAATTATCGCAAGGAGCGCGTGCTCGCGACCGACATGTTCGCCCGCCTGCGCATCAAGGCCGCCGGCATCGACGCGCCGGTCAATTCCCTCTCCGGCGGCAATCAGCAGAAAGTAGTGCTCGCCAAGTGGCTGGCGCGCGGCGCGAAGGTTCTGATCGTCGACGAGCCCACGCGCGGCGTGGATATCGGCGCCAAGCAAGCCATCCACGACCTGCTCCACGAACTCGCCAGCCAGGGCACCGCGATCCTGGTGATATCGTCGGAATTGCCCGAAGTGCTCGCGCTCGCCGACCGCATCATCGTCATGCGCGAAGGCCACATCGCCGCCGAACTCCCCCGCGCCGCCGCCGACGAACAAACGCTCCTCCGGCACATGGCAGGCGTCGGGCCAACATCGCTCAATTAGACAGAACCGCGAAGACACGATGGCGCAAAGAAAAGCGCGAAGAGGGAATATTCAACCGCAGATAAAGAATTACATTCCATTGCATTCATCTGCGAAATCTGCGTAATCTGCGGTTCCACTCTTGTATGAACTTCGTGTCCTTCGTGGTTAAACCAAATCAGAAATGAAACTGATCGATGTTCTCTTTAGTGAATACAGTCGGCGGGCCGGTGATGATGACTGATTTTTCACGCACTTCGCGCTCGCCGAGCTTGCCGGCCTGGATCTTGGTTCCCGATTTGATCGTCAGCGACTTTTTCGCCAGCTGCGCCGCCACCTGCCCGGCGAGGTAGCCTTCGTCATACGGGCTCCAGAGTGCGAACGCCTTTACAGTGCCGTTCTGGATGAAGCGGCGCATCTGGTTGGGTGTGCCGAGCCCGGTGACGAAAACGGTGTCGGCCTTCTTCGCGGTTTCGACCGCCTGCGCCGCGGCGGCGACGCCGACGGTGGTGGGGGCGACGATCCCTTTCAGGTCGGGATATTTCGTCAACAACGCCTCGGCCTCGGTGAGGCTTTTCTGCGGCTCGTCGTTGCCGTAGGCCGTTTCGACGAGCTGCATGTTCTTGTATTTGGGGTTGGTTTCCAGCGTCTTTTTCATGATG
The DNA here is from genome assembly GCA_014379105.1 of Phycisphaerae bacterium. Lineage (GTDB taxonomy): Bacteria > Planctomycetota > Phycisphaerae > Tepidisphaerales > Tepidisphaeraceae > JACMML01. Next base: position 9,685 of record JACMML010000287.1, on the reverse strand, counting down.
CCGATCCATTCATTCTGGTTCGGTGCATCGGTCGTGGCGCTGAGGATCGCGAATTTTCCGCTATAGCCGATCAGTGAGCCGAGCAGCTCGATCTGCCCTTCACCGACCGACTGCGGGTCGGCCGTCTTGACCGCGACGGTGCGGGATTTTTCGTTGTTGGTCAGGTCCGAATCGACCGTGATCACCGCGATCCCTTTTGCCATCGCTTCGTCGAGCACGCGGTTGAGCGCCTCGGTGGAATTGGGCGAGAGCGCGATCGCGCCGACGCCTTGCTGGATCTGGTCTTCGATCAGCGGCAACTGGCTGGTCGCGTCCGCGGTCGCTGGCGCGACAGTGACGACCTCGCACCCCTGCTCGGCGGCGGCATCCTTGAAGCCCTGAATAAGCGGATCGAAATAAGGATTGCCGGTGTTCTTGGCGATGTAGACGAGCTTGGGCTTGCCCGAGCCGGTAGATGATTCACCGCAGCCGACCGCGATAAAACTGGCGGTGATCGCCACGAGGAGAAGTTGCTTAAGCATGGATCGTTGCTCCTGGTTTGGTTCCGGTTCCTTCGATGTTTCTTCGTCGCGCCTTGAGTCTGGCAAGCAGCTTAGCTGGCAGATCTGCGATCGCGACCGCGACGATCAACAGTGTACCGATGATCGGCAATTGATTCTCCACCTGCACGTTTCGCATTCCCAGCGCACTGCGGACGACAACCAGCAGGAACATCGCCAGGACGGTTCCGAGCACGCTCCCACGTCCGCCGAAGATGCTCGTCCCGCCGAGCACGACGGCCGTGATCGCGATCAGCTCGCCGCCGGGGAGGCCTTTATAATCGACGCTGCCGATCTGGGCGATGTTCGCCAGCGCCGCGACACCCATCGCAACGCCGGAAATGACAAACAGCAGCATTGTGGTGCGCGCGGTCGGCAGGGCACTGTACCGGGCGGCGGGCTCGCTGGTGCCGATCGCGATGACCGTGCGGCCGAACGTGGTGAATCGCAGCACGATCGCGGCAATGATCGCCAGGCCGAGCATGACGATCACCGGCAGCGGGATTGTGCCCAGGAGCTTCGCCTGATGTAGCCCGAGGAACCAATCCGGGAAGCCGCGAATGGTGCGTTCCTCGATCAGAATTTTTGACAGCCCGCGAAATAGCGCCAGCGTCCCCAGCGTGGCGACGAGTGACGGGATTCGCAGCCACACGACCAGCAGCCCGTTAAACGCGCCGAGCAATGCACCGCAGGAGAGCGCGACCACCACCACCATCGCCATAGGCAGATGAAGCTCGTCAAACGATCTGGCCGCGATTACCGAGACCAGCACCGTGCCGGTGGCGACCGATAGATCGATGTGCCCGCCGATGATGACGAACGTCAGCGCGATCGCCATGATCGCGATGGGAACCTCCATTGAGGTTTTCTTCAGCAGGTATCCGGCATCCAGAAAATACGGGGACATCTGGCTGCCGACCGCCAGCGCAATGATTAACAGTATGACGGTGACGATCTGGTTCATGCCGCGCCTCCTGCCCGGGCGGAGCGTCTGAGGACTGAATCGAGCGACGCCGCCAGGACGATTGCGCCGCCGTAGATCGCCGACTGCCAGAACGCGGAGATATCGAGCATCGGCAGCGCGACGGAGATAATCGCCAGCAACACGCAGCCGAGCAGGGTGCCGATCACCGAGCCCGAGCCGCCGTTCACTGCGGCGCCGCCAATCACGACCGCGGAGATTACCACCAGTTCAAGCTCCGCGCCGACGCTGCTTGGGTTGATCGTGCCGAATCGCGCGCCCCACAAGACGCCGGCGAGTCCGCAGAGTGCGCCGGTGATGGCGAAGACGAGCATTAAAACCCGTTTCACCGGCAGCCCGCGCAGCTCAGCGGCGCGTGGGTTGCTGCCGATCGCATAGATGGTGCGGCCGGTGACGGATTTGCGCAGCCACACCGCCGCGATCGCCGCGACCGCCAGCGCGATATACGTGAGCCACGGAATCCCGAGCGGGCCGTCGCCTTTAAGCGGGATGAGGCTGGAGAGCTTGTCCGGATCGATCTGCCTGCGGTCGGAGTAGATGTAGATCAGGCCGCGGAAAGCCGTCAAGGTTCCGAGCGTGGCAATGATCGCCGGCACGCGCACCCAGACGACCAGCGCGCCGTTGACCGCGCCTAAGAGCGCTCCCGCGCCGATCGCAATCGCTGTTGCCAGTAGCACGGGAGTATCCGGATGGGTGACAAACAACCCGCACGACACCATCGCCGCGAGTCCGAGTATGCAGCCGACGGAAAGATCGATGTTGCGCGAGACGATCACCATCAACTGCCCGATGCCGACGATGAGAATGATCGGGAAGTACAGCGCCATCGAGCGCAGGTTCTCGGCGCTGAGGAATCGCGGCTGCTTGTACGCCGCGATCGCAAAAAGCAGGATGACGAAGAGCAGGATGCCGATTTCACGGAAGTTGCGCAGCAGCCGGATCACCGGTGACTGTTTGACCGCGGCGGCGGGCGTGTGATTGATGATGGTCGATTGCGCCGTACCCGCGGCGGCGGCCATCACGCGCTCCTGCGTCGCGTCGGCTCGGGCGAGTTCGGCGGTGATTCGCCCGCCGCGCATCACCAGCACGCGGTCGCTCATCGCCAGCACTTCGGGCAGATCGGAGCTGATCATCAGAATCGCGTGCCCCTGCTGCGCCAGTTCGGCCAGCACGTGATGCACCTCGGCCTTGGCGCCGACGTCGATGCCGCGCGTTGGCTCATCAACAATCAGCACCTGCGGCCGGGTATTCAGCCATTTGGATAAAACAACCTTCTGCTGGTTACCGCCCGAGAGCTCGCGCACCGGCTGCGCGACATCGCGCAGTCGCGTCCGCAATTTTCCGCGCCAATCCTCGGCCACCGCGCGCTCGCCGGCACCGCTGATGAAGCCGAGCCGGCTAACTTTCCCGAGAGAGGCGAGCGTGGTGTTCTCTGCGATGCTCATCGGCGGCAGCAGGCCGTTGAGTTGGCGGTCTTCGGGGACATACGCGATGCCGTGCTTCACCGCGTCGCGCGGGCTGCGGATGCGGACAGTCTTGCCGGAAATTTTGATCGTCCCCGCGTCGCGCGCCCGCACGCCGAAGATCGCCTCGGCGGCCTCGGTTCGACCCGCGCCCACCAGCCCGGCCATGCCGACGATCTCGCCGCGCCGGACGGTGATGTTGATGTCCGCGAACTGCCCCGCGCGCGACAGGCCGCTCACCTCGAGCAGCGGCTCGCCGATCGTCGCAGGCGCTTTGTCGTACAGCGCCGCCAACGGTCGGCCGACCATCATCTGCACGATTTCTTCGGGCGTCGTCTCGCCTGTCGTGCGCGTGCCGACGAAATTGCCGTCGCGGAGCACGGTGATGCGGTCGGAAATCTGGAATACTTCGGGCAGACGGTGGCTGACAAAAACAATCGCCACGCCGCGATCGCGCAAACCGCGGACGATTCGAAAGAGCTCTTCACTTTCGCTCGGCGTCAGTGCGGCGGTCGGCTCGTCCATCAGCAGTACGCGCGCATCCTGCGACAGCGCCGCGGCCAGCTCGACCATCTGCTGGTCCGCGATGGAGAGCCCGTTCATGCGGCGCTTTGGGCTCAGGTTCACTCCCAGAAGCTTGATCAGCTCAGCGGCCCGGCGGTTCATCGTCGAGGAATCGATCGTGCCCAGCGCGGTGCGCGGCACGCGACGCCCGAGAAAGATGTTCTCGGCGACCGTGAGATCGGGAAAATTCAGCGGCTCCTGATGGATCAGCGTAATCCCCGCCTGCAGCGCCGCCTGCGGAGATGCCAGTGTGATCGGTTGGCCATTCAGGGTGATCGATCCGGCGTCCGGGCGGTGCACGCCGGCAAGAATTTTCATCAGCGTGCTTTTGCCCGCGCCGTTTTCCCCCATGATTGTGTGCACTTCGCCGCCACGGATCTGCACCGCGACATTTTCCAGCACGCGCACGCCGGTAAAAGACTTGGAAATACCAGACATTTCCAGCGTAAGCGGTGTGATGGCGCTCGACGGAGGCGGTCCGGCGTGAACATGCGGGTCGGTCGCGTGCGTCATGGAGTCGTGGGCGAAAGATTAACCTTTCATGCCCGTCGTGGCGATGCCTTCGATAAATGTCCGCTGGGCAAGGAAGAATAGCAGTAGCACCGGCAAAACCACCAGCACGCTGGCGGCCATTAACTGGTTCCATGGTGTGCCGCCGTGCTGGCTTTGAAAATTCTGCAGGCCGAGCCCGAGCGTGAACTGCTCGGGTCGCTGCAGATAAATCAGCGGGCCGAGGTAATCATTCCACGTGCCCATGAACGCAAACAGCGCCACCACTACCAGCGCCGGCCGTGCCAGCGGGAGGATTACACGCAGAAAGATCCCCACTTCGCTGCACCCGTCCATGCGGGCGGCTTCAGACAGTTCGTCGGGGATGGTGGTGAAGAATTGTCGGAGCAGGAAGATGTTGAACGCCGACCCGAACCACGCCGGCACCCACAGCGGCTTGAATGTGCCGAGCCACATCATCCCGGTGTGATCGCCGAGCCAGCGAAAGATCACGAACAGCGACACCATGGTCACCGGAAACGGGATCATCATCGTCGAGAGCATCAATCCGAAGAGAAAGCCGCGCCCGCGGAACCGGATCTTTGAAAAACCGTACGCGACGATCGCGCTGGAGATCGTCGTACCCGCTACCGATAGCGCGGCCACGATCAGCGTGTTGCGAGCCCAGAGCAGGAAGTTGGCCTTCGGATTGTTGATGACGGTCAGGTAGTTCCCAGGCACGATGGGATTTGGAATCATGCGCGGTGGAAACTCCATCGCCGTGTCTGCAGTCTTGAGGCTGGTCGACAACATCCACAGGAACGGCACGATCGCCATCGCGCAGATTAGTATCAGCGCCACATGCACCGGCCAATTCTTTGACAGGCGCGACTGGGGTTCTGTAGCGTTATCCATTTACTTGCCCTGGTAATGCACCCATCGTTTGCTCGTCCAGAATGCCACGCCGGTCAGCACCAATACGATCAGCAGTTGCACCCACGCCATCGCGCTGGCGTAACCCATGTGCAGAAACTGGAACGCGTGGTTGTACAGGTGCATCGTGTAAAAATATGTTGATTTCTCGGGGTTTCCCGAAGCGCCGGTCATGATCGACGGGCCGACAAAGACCTGAAGCGTGCCGATGATCGCGATGATGAGATTGAAGAAAATCACCGGCGACAGGACCGGCAGCGTAACGTTCATCATCTTCTGCATCGTTCCCGCGCCGTCGAGGTCGGCCGCCTCGTAGAGCTCGCGCGGGACGTCCTGCAGGCCGGCGAGATAGATCACCACGGTGTTGCCGACGCCCCACAGACTCATCAGCACAAGCGCCGGCATGGCCCAGCGGACGTCCTCTAGCCAGCTCGGCGGATTGTCTACGCCGACCCAGATCAGAAACGCGTTGATCAGCCCGAGCTTGGCGTTGAGCAGCCATAGCCACACCATCGCCGACGCGACGGCAGGCACAAGGGATGGCAGGAACACGATGGTGCGATAGATCGATGTGCCGCGCGTCTTTACGTTCAGCAGCATCGCGGCGCCCAGCGCCATGATCATTCCCAGCGGCAGCGCGAGGCTCGCGTAGTAAAACGTATTGCCGAGTGTCTTCCAGAAATCGGGATCGCGCCAGAGTTCCTGATAATTGGCCGTTCCGATGTACACCGGCGGCTGGAGGAGCGAGTAGTCGCAGAAGCTGTAGTAAAGCGAGAGCCCCAGCGGCAGCGCGGTGAAAACGGCAAACCCGATCAGCCACGGCGAGATGAAGGCGAGGCCTTTCAGTAGATTTCGTTGTTCGGTGCGCATCATGGCTTATTGGTTACCGCTGAGTGGCCCGGCGCAGGCGTTGACGCTTCATGTACTGATCATACTTGGCCTGCAATCTCACCTGCGCCGCAGCCAATCCCGTTTCGGGGTCGGCTCGCAACTGCGTAATGCTCTGAGTGAGGGTATCGAGTTCCTGCATCACTTCGGCGAAAATCGGTATCTGCGGTACGCCGTGCGCATTGGGGCTGTTGGCGAGACGCTCGAAGACGTTGATATACGGGTTGGGGTGGTTGTTCAGGAAATCGTCGCTGACATTCGCCAGCGGCGAGTTCTTGCAGTGCAGCTTGCAGAGCTTCTCCATCACGTCCTGCCGATTGATGTAGGCGATGAACTCAAACGCCTCTTTCTTGTACTTCGCGCCGCGCGGGATCAGCAGGATATCAAAACCCGCGTAAGTGACGTCCTTAAGGCCGGGTACCGCCGACGGGAACGCCGCAGCGCCCCATTCGTAGTTTTCACGGCGCTCGGCGAGCGGCTTGGTCATCTCCACCTCGCGCGGCCATTTCACTGTGGAGAGGCCGGGCTTGAGGTTGTAGATGTAGTTCGCCATCCACGGCCCCTGCTGCTCCATGACGACGGTGCCGGCCAGAAATGCGTTCTGCGGTGAATCGAAGTTACCCAGCCCGCTCTTGAACCCCGTCATCGCTTCCTTGCCCAACCGGTGCGAGTAGCTTTGTATCCACTGATAGGCCTGGACGACTTTTGGGTCGGTCAGCGTGAATTTCTCGTTTTTCGCATCCCATATCTGGCCGCCGAACCACAGCGGGGTGTACGCCAGATACCAGCCAGGTTCAATCGGCAGATAGCCCGCCTGCTGGATGCGGCCGTTGGAATCTTTTTTCGTCAGTATCGTCGCCCAGGCGTCGAGCTCATCGATGGTTTCGGGAAGCCGATCAGGATCAAACCCGGCGGCGCGAAGGGCGGGCGCGCTCTCGCGGATTGCGCGCTTGTTGTAATGCAGCGCGACGTCCGCGGGCGTGCTGATCAGCCCGTAGAGCTTGCCTTCATAGGTGCAGGCTTTCCAGTAGACGGGTTTGTAAGTCGCCGACGTGATGCCATGCGCGGCCGCCATCTCGTCCATCGGTTCCAGGGCGTCAAGCGACGCGAACTGGACCATGTCGCGGTCCCACAACCCCGCGATATCCGGCGGCACGCCGGCGGCGGTTGCGACGAGCGTTTTCTGCGTGATGGAGCTGGCTGAGACGTAGCGGACGTAGATGTTTTTCTCTTTACCGACCGTGTTGTTGAATTCGTCCACGATCTGCTGCATCTGCATCGCTTCGTCGCCGGTCCACTTCTCCCAGTAATCGACAACGACGATGCGATTGTCGGGAAGTTGGAATTCCGAGCGCGGGCCGAACAGAATCAACCCCAGCGCCGGGATGACCAGGATGGCGATCAGAAAAGCCTTGATCGATTTCATGTACCTTCCGCTCGCCGCTTCTGACTCCGCTGGCTGACCCCGTTATTCTGGAACTAATATCGCGTTTCGATTGAAGAAGCAATGCGGTTCGCGATTGGGCTGGGCGGGGCGATACGCAATGGTAAAGGCCGGCACGAATTCCGTGCCGGCCTTTTTAACTTTGGAAAATGGAGGAATTGACCCTCTATCGGCGACGACGCAGACCCATCAGTCCGGCCAATGCGAGCAAGCTCAATCCTGCGGGCTCGGGAATAGCGACGTCTCGGAAGAGTGTATTGGTGGGCGCAGTCTGGAGAACGCTCAGAGTCGCGTCCGACCCGGCCGCGGTGCCGGTGTCAGTGACCGAGCCTACGCGCGTCCCGTCAAGACTAATGAAGTAGAGAAGGGGATTCGTGCCGGTCGAATCGACCGCGATTCCGCGTGTGCCGGTCGTCGCAGTGCCGGCGAGATCGTAGTCAGTTGTGATCGCGTAGTCGAAGGTCCATACGCCGGCGATCTTTCTCCATTTTTGAATGCCGCCCGTCCCGGCGGTCGTTCGATCATCGGCAATGTAGGCCAAATCACTGGCGGCGTTCAGCCAGAAGGCGTAAGGGCTGCTGGTGGCGCCCGTTGAAATCAACAAGGTAGCCGTGTTCGCGCCCGTTGTGGTCGGTTCACCCGTAATCTCGTAGACGCCGCGGCTGGTTCCCGATCCGGTCGAGTAATAGATATTGTCGTTGAAGTTTTCAACCGCGCGATTGTTCGTCGTGGTGGTGGATACGATTGTACCGGTGCCAGAGCCTCCGTTCGTGATAAGGACGATACCGGTAGCCGCACCGCCGGTGTACAAGCTGCCATTCACCGGCGTGGCCGCCCGGATGTTGTTGCCTGTAAATGAGGTTGTCGTTCCCCCGATCGCCGGGCCGGTCACCAGGTCGGCAGTGATGTCATAGGCAATTGCGCGGCGCAACACAGGCGAGCCGCCTGATGTCGAAGTACCGGCAACGGACAATGTCCCGGGCGCGGCGTCATAGCCGCTCAGTCCGAGGAAGCCGTCGTTGAGGCTCAACTGGAGTTCCGACGTGGCTGAGCCGCTGTTGGTCTGACGAAAGGCGCCCGACGTAGGCACCGCAACGCTCTGCACAGCCGGTGAGGCAGGCGTCGTTGTGAATTCCTTTATAAAAACCGCAGTCGCCGCACTGGTGAGGGCAGCGGATCCGTCACCAACTTGGGACACTACAAAATTACCACCCGTAACGATCGCCGCATGAGCGATCGTTGTGCCAACGGTAAATGTGACGGCGGTAGCAAACAGGCTTCGATTCATTGCATTTTCTCCTGCCCATGTGAGGGCAATTCCAAAAAAAGTAAGCGAAATACCACTGGAATAACCAAAGTGCCGGCGCCTGAATGTGTGGGGGCGGTAAGCTGGAGCCGAGTAACTCGAGAAATCTGTCGTGGCCTGCAAACCTGACTCGGCTAGTGTCGGCGCTGTTGGCCGACGCTTTGGAACTCCAGCTCTCCTTTGAGATGCCGGGAAGTTAGCAGGCAACCATGGGTGACTTATGTGAGGGGCGCGATTGATGCGCTAAGAATGGATGAAGCGAGCGATCTCGCCCGAAACAGACTCGATCGAGATAAATGGCACCGTCCGGACTCGAACCGGAGACCTAGGGCTTATGAATCCCCCGCTCTACCAACTGAGCTACGGTGCCTTGAGAGTCGAACGATGATATCGAAACCTGAAAAACTGACAAGGTGGATCGGAATCTGTGGGGCACGTTTTGGCGACCATCGCTTACGCCGCGAAGGTGCTGACCTCGTGATTCAGGCGGTCGCCGAGACGGTCTTTTTGCACCTCCAGGTCGTGCCACGCCTGAAGGTTGATCCAGAAGCGGTCTGACAGTCCGAAATACTTCGCCAATCGCAGCGCCGTGTCGGCGGTGATTCCGCGCTTGCCATGAACGATCTCATTAATCCTCCGAGGTGGCACCGAGATATCGGCCGCGAGGCGGTACTGGGAGATCTCCATTGGCTTGAGGAATTCTTCCAGAAGGATTTCACCCGGGTGGATTGGCTTAAGTTTCTTGCGCATCGGTTCTCGTTTCAATGGTAGTCCACAATTTCAACATCTATGGCGAACGAGCCTTCCCAGCGGAAACAGATGCGCCATTGGCGGTTAATGCGAACGCTGTATTGTCCGGCCCGGTCGCCGACTAATTTTTCCAGTTGATTGCCGGGAGGGACGCGCAAATCGTCGATCCGCTCGGCCGCATCCAGCAACAGGAGCTTTCTCAAGGCGACGTTTTCGATCGAGCGAAAGCGGCGTGATCCGGTTCGTCGGTATATTTTCTCGGTGTCTTTACACCCGAAGCTCCGGATCATTTCTACGCCGAATGATAACGCATCTCGTTAATAACGT
>JACMML010000286.1 GCA_014379105.1 Phycisphaerae bacterium | reverse complement strand
TTCTTTCTCTCCACTCTTCACTTTCCACTCTCCACTCCTCTTAATCGTCCTGTTTCGTATCACCACGCGCAAAGATGCTGGCCACGTAGTTCAGCACGTCTGTTGCGCTGACGTCGTTGTAGCCGAAGTATTTGATCAGCCGTTGTTTGACGACGTCGATCTTCTGCTGCGTCTCGTCGTCCACGACACTGCTGACCAAGTTCTTCAGCTTGATCGTATCTCGCTGGTCTTCGAATAGTTTCAGTTCCAGCGCCTTGAGCAGCCGCGCGTTGGTGCTGTATTCAAACTTCTTGCCGTCCAGCGCCAGCGCGCCGATGTAATTCATGATCTCCTGGCGGAAATCGTCCTTGCGGCTCTCGGGGATGTCGATCTTCTCCTCGATCGAGCGCATCATCCGGTCATCGGGCTCTTCGTCGCGGCCGGTATAGCGGTTGCGAACACGCTCGTGCTGCGTATACGCCCGCACGTTCTCAATATAGTTGGCGGCCAGCCGCTTGATAGCGTCTTCGTCGGCGCTGATCGCGCGCTGGACTTCTCCCTTGATGATGTCCTCGTATTCCTCACGCACCACCGCCAGCAGTTCGCGGTATTCCTTCTTCAACTCCTCGTCGGTGATCAGCGAGTGATGGCTCATGCCGCCTTCCAGCTCGTTCATCACCATGAACGGATTGATCGTCTTTTCCACCTGCGCCTGGTGGCTGACCAGCGAGTTGCTGATCTTGTCCTGAATGTAGCGCGGGCTGATTCCTTGCATTCCTTCGCGCGGCGCTTCTTCCTTCAGTTCCTTGATGCTGTCTTCAGTGAATCCGGGGATGGATTTGTTGTTATATAGCTTCAGCTTCTGCAGCTTGGTGATGCCGGCTTTTTTCGGCTCGCTGAGTCGCGTCAGCACTGCCCACATCGCGGCCACCTCGACGGTGTGGGGAGCGATGTGAATGCCTTTGATCTTTTCCTTGCCGAAGTCCTTGTTGTAGATCTTGATCTCGTCGTCGAGCCGCGTGTTGTACGGCACGTCGATCTTGATCGTGCGATCGCGAAACGCCTCCATCATCTCGTTGCCCTGCAGCTTCTTATATTCCGGCTCGTTGGTGTGCCCCAGAATCACCTCGTCGATGAATGTCTGGGCAAACTTTTTCGGCTTGATCACGTGCTCCTGGCTGGCCCCGAGCAGGTCATACAGGAACGCCACATCGAGCTTCAGCACTTCGATAAACTCGACGATGCCGCGATTGGCGATGTTGAGTTCGCCGTCAAAATTGAAGGCGCGCGGGTCGCTGTCCGAGCCGTACTCGGCAATCTTGCGGTAGTTGATGTCGCCGGTGAGCTCGGTGGAATCCTGGTTCTTTTCGTCCTTCGGCTGAAACGTGCCGATGCCTTTGCGGTCTTTCTCGGAGAGAATCAGGCGCTTCACCTTCACGTGGTCCATGACCTTGCGCCAGTCGCCGTCATACATCTCCATGAGGTCGGCCATCACCTTGCGGCAGAAGGGGCAGATTTCGCTGTACAGCCGGATTCGCCGGCCATCGGGGAGCTTGGAGTTGATCTCCGTCAGCACCTCGTCGCGGGCCGACAGCGGAATCAGCAGCAGCGGGTCTTCGTGCATCGGGCAATCGAGATAATGCTCCGCGTCATCCGTCCCGACACGATGCGGAATGCGCCAGGAGAAGGTGTAGAGCTTCCCGTCGTCGGTGCGGCTGTACCATTCCAGGCCTTTCTTAAGCAGGCGCGCGATGGTCGATTTACTCGAGCCGACCGGCCCGTGCAGCAGCAGGATGCGCTTCTCGGTGCCGTACGATTGGGCGGCGGACTTGAAGAAATCCACCAGCGTCATCAGCGGCCGCTCCAAACCGAAGATCGCGTCAACACCGCCGCCGATGGGGTCGGAGAAAAACTTGTAGTGCTTCAACTCCTGTTTGAAGCTCACGAATGACTCGGCGCCGAACGACGTCACCATGTCGTAAACGCGCTGGAACGCATTGCGCGATACGGCGGGGTTCTCGGTGACGATGTCGAGGTAATCCCAAAACGTCCCGTCCCAGTGCTGCTCACGGTAACCGGAGACGTCGAGCTTTTTCTCAATGATCGAGGCAAGCGAGTTCGTTTTGACGGCCATGGTTGTTCCTTCGTGCGATTGCGCACATTCACCCGGTCCTACAACAATTTAGACACCGGAGGCACACAATCGTTTTATCAAAGAGCTTTAAGAAACGCTGATCGGACGAGGGACATCAATCCGGCGGAGATAAGCAATGCGCCCCGCGTATGATATTACGCCAGAGTGGCACGCCGTGTTTGGCGATGGGCAAATGCATCCGTGCTTCATCCCTATGACGCGGTTCGGTCGCCTCACAATAACCCTGCCTCCGTTATAAACGCAACAAAAATCATAACGGCCGCGCTATAGTACTCGGCGGAACGTCATTTGGTTTTTACAAGGAGCATCACATGCGGCGCGCGTGCATATTTCTCGCAGTTTTCACCGGACTCGTGGCAGCACCGGCGATGGCCCAGCGGATCCCCGAGGTGGAGTCCGCGATCAAGCGACGCTACCCCGGCGCCGAGACCGAGATCCTGGGACGCAAAACGATCAACGACGTGCGCGTCTTTGATGTGAAGGTCACCACCCGTGACGGGGAAAGCCGCGCCCAGATCACCGAAGGCGGCGACTTCGTCCTCTACGGCCAACCGAAAAAGCTCGATCAGCTCAACCCCATGGCCGCCCAGACGCTGCAGGGGCTATTCGGCTCCGTGCCGAGCAATATCGACATGTACCGCACTACACAATACGCGGTCGATATCGAAGCCCAGGGGGGCAAACAGTTCCGCATTCACTTTGATGCGGTCGGCCGCGTGCGCAATGTCGATAACGGCAACGAGATTGATCGGGACTCCCTCTCATCGCTCAAACGCGCCAACGACGCCGGCGCTCGCGAGGCCGAGAAGTTCGCGATCGGCTGGTTGCCGAACACGACCAGCGGCGGCGTCTATCATTCCGAAAATGCGCAGGGCTTTTACGTCGTGGCATGCAAATATGAGAACGGCACCACGGTGCTGTTCGAATGTAATCACCGCGGCGTTGTGTACGGCTACCGTCAGGAACTGGAAAAGGGCAACATCCCCGCGCCGGTGCAGCAGGCGCTCGAGCCGTTTGTCGCCAAGGCGCGCGTGAAACAGGTCTACCGGATGGAATTCGAATACTTTGAGTTTCAGCAGCCCCTGGGCAAGCGCGAGCCGTACACCGTGCGCGTGCGCCCCAACGGAGACATTCTCAGCATCGCGCCGGTGGTCGCCGAGACCGCGGCAGAAAAACAGTGACCCGATCGAGCAGGCGATTTCCAAGAAGAAAAAAACACGAAGGACGCGAAGAAGCAATTAATTGCACTTCGTGTCCTTCGTGAACTTCGTGGTTCCAACCTGTTTTTTCGCTACGCCGTGATAATCGGCATCGTCTTAAACTGCTGCCCCAGGATCGGCTTGCTCGGCGTGCCGAGCCAGTCCTGAAGCACGGTGGCGTAGACGTTGCGGAAATCGATGTTGAACATCAGATCGCCTTGGTCGAGTTGCGTCAGCGACGGATGATTGCCGATCAAGCCGGCCTTTTTCGCGATCGCCGGGCCGAGGAGGAACATCGGGGCGGCAGCGCCGTGATCTGTGCCCTGGCTGGCGTTCTGCTGCACCCGGCGGCCGAACTCGCTGAAGCACATCATCATCACGCGCTGCTCGTTCTTTTGCTCCTTCATGTCTTTCCAGAATGCGCCGACGCCGTCGGCAAGCTCTTTCATCAGCCGATCGTGCCGGCCCATTTGATTCGCGTGGGTATCGAACCCGCCGAGCGAAACGTAGTAAACCCGCGTCGGCAGGCTACCCCGGATCATCGCCGCGATTGTCTTCAGGCCGTTGCCAAATTCGTTGCGTGGGTACTCGGAAGTGGTGTTGTAATTTTTCACCAAATCCAGAATCTTGTCGCTGGAGACCTGGGCATCCATCGCGGTGCGGGTGAGGAATTCCAGCTGCGAGCCGGGCGTAAGAATCTTCGCGGCCTTGGGATCGAGGGACGCGGCCGGCGCCGCGGTGTTGAGCTGTTTGTAATGCTCGGCATCCTGCCCGTTGTAGCGGTAGTTCTCCGGGCGCTCGAACGACAGCGGCGAGATCTTCTCGCCGCGCATCGACAGCGGCGCGGTTTCCCCGATCGATACCCCGGCGTGGGGGTCCTGCCCGACGCAGGTGTTGTCGAAATAGCGGCCGAGCCAGCCGCTGGCGACCATTTCCTTTTCCGGAATGCCTGAATGCCAGATGTCCATCGAGCGAAAGTGCGACCGGTTGGGGTTCGGATAACCGACGCCTTGAATGATCGACATCATGCCGTCGTCATACAGCGATTTCATCGGCGCGAGGTTCGGATGCAGGCCGAGGTAATTATTGAGCTTGAGAACTTCCTCGGCTTTCTTCCCGATCGCGGGGCGCAGCCGGCGGTAGGTGTCGTCGGCGAACGGGACGACGGTGTTCAGACCGTCGTTGCCGCCGGAGAGCTGAACGACAACCAGGATCTTCCCGTCCGCGCCCGATTCCTGCTGCAGGCGCTTGCTGTCCATGGGATCGGCCATCGCCCAGACGGTGCTGTCGATAAAGCTCGGCACTGTGACGGCCGCGCTGACCAGGGTCAGACCACGGTGGATAAAAGCACGACGCGTATGTGAATTACTGGCCATATTCGTTTTTCCTCTACCGCGCGAGGCTATGCCATGACTGATCAGACTAAGACTAACACAACTGATATTCCGGCATCGATAATATCAGCTTGATCATTCCCCGCACGCTTTGTTCGTCTGGTTTGCTTCCCACCGCGTTAAGCAGAATGCCGCGTTTGTCTTCGGCGATCGGCCGCTGGATGAGCCGGTCGACCCACTCATCGACCAGCGCCGCCGGCTCGGCGTCGGTTTTCACCGCCACGCCGGACTGCAGCTTTTGCCGCTGGTTGCGCCTATCGATCAACGGCCTGCCCGACGTGACCATCTCGCCGCCGGCAAGCCACAGGGACGTATTGTACCTTACGAAGAGCGTGCTGGTATTGATCCACTGCCGTCCGCCCGGCCAGCCTTTGACGTTGGGCGGCATCAGCGGGACCTGTCCCATCTGCTGGAGCGCGCCATTGAGTCGCGCGAACTCCGGGACCGTTATTTCAAGTGTGCGAACCGTGCTTACGACAAGCTGCACCGGGCTCTTGATCTGCGAGCCGATATTCTTCGCGTCGTAAAACGCCTTGCTCGCGAACAGCGTCCGCAGCATCGGCCGCAGCTCGTAATCGTTTTCGCGCAGCACGTCGCCGAGGCTTTGCACGATCGCGGCGTCGGGCTCCTCATTGACAAAGAAGCGCCAAAACCGCGACGCGATGTACGGCGCGCATGCCTTCTGCTGGAGGATAATGTCGATGACATCGTTGCCGTCAAAATTCCCGCGCCGGCCGAGGAAGGTCTTCTCGTCCTCGTCGTGGTCGTATTTGCGGTAGATGAAGTCTTCGCCGTCGTGCGCCCAGCCGGTGAAGGCGCGGGCGGCCTCCTTGACGTCGTTTTCGCCGTAGTTGCCGATGCCGAGCGTGAAGAGTTCCATCAGCTCGCGGGCGTAGTTCTCATTGGGTTGCGCTTTGCGGTTCTGTTGATTATTGAGGTAATCCAGCATCGCAGGGTCGTGGGAAATGGCTTTGACGAACTTGCCGAAATTGCCTGCGGCGTGCGTGCGGAGTAGCTCATTTTGCCGCCACATCGCAAATGCGGAGCGCTCGTCGCGGGCCGATGTGGTGAAATGCCCGTGCCAGAAGAATGTCAGCTTTTCGTGCATCGGGTAAGGGCTCTTGGTCATCCGCCGCACCCACCACGTGGACACCGCCCGAACCGCCTGCTGATTCGCCTGATTCATCTGCTGCTGAAGCAGCATTCGCTCCTCGGCGGTTTTGCCTTGCAGCAGTGAGCGGCGCTCGTTGAAGCTGCGGGGATAGCCTTCGATCTGCGAAAGATCAGGCATATCGGTCTGGCTCATCTCGTCGGCGGCGCCATCGGGGAAATCGAGCAGCCAATCGACTGCCCGGCGCGGACCCATCTCCACCACTTTGCGGATTTCGTCGGTCGTGCCGCCCCAGGCGGCGCGGTTGAGCAGGTGCGCGGCCTTGACCTTGTCAAAAGCGTTGGTGGAACTGGGAACAAAAGGTTCCAATTGGGCGTGCAGCTTGGCCATTGAATTGCTTGCCTCCGACCTGAAGAACGCACCAACCGGCGATGTATTGCGGAATAGCGCGTATGCCGACGCCGTACATGATACCTTGCCGCTATGGAAAGGTTGCACGCGAAACCGTATCTTCTCGCGGCCGCATGAGTATTTCCAAGCTGAAATCCCGCATCAAATCCTTCCGCGATCGCGACGGAATCGCCGTCATGCCGTTCGTGGCTGCGGGTTTCCCGGATCTGGAGACGAGCCTGACACTCATCCCCGCACTGGAGCGGGGTGGCGCGGCGGCGATCGAAGTGGGCTTCCCCTTCTCCGACCCGATAGCGGATGGGCCGACGATCCAAGAGGCGTTCACGATCGCGCTGCAGAAGAAGCTCAGGATCGATGACATCTTCGCCGGCATCGAACGGATCAAGGCGCAGATCACCATCCCACTCGTGGCGATGGTGAGCTACAGCATCGTTTATCGCTATGGCCTGGAAAAGTTCGTCAATCGCGCCCACCAAGCCGGTTTTACCGGCCTGCTTTTGCCCGATTTGCCCCCGCCGGAGGCAGACCTGATTTGCCGCAAGGTGCAGGAGCTGGGTTTGGAAACGGTGCTGCTGGTCTCGCCGTCCACGTCCGCGGAGCGATTGGGGAAGGTTGTAAGTCTTTGCAGCGGCTTCGTTTACTACTTATCCGTGGCCGGGATCACCGGGGAGCGCGACAAGCTCCCACCCGGCATTGAAGAAAACGTCAGAAAGATCAAATCGATCTCAAAAGTCCCCGTCTGCGTCGGATTCGGCATCAGCACCCCCGCCCACGTCCGACAACTCGCCGGCGTTGCAGACGGGGCGATAGTGGGTTCGGCGCTGGTTCGCCGCATTAAAGAAGCCAAAACCGACCTCCCCGCCGCCGCCGAGGCGTATTGCCGGGAATTGGTGGGGAAATGACGGAGTTTTTGAGGCTCAAACCGATTCATCGCGCTGACTCCGCAGCTCTGCTGCCAGATCGGCGGGAGTGACGATGGAGAGTTGGGGAGCAAGCTGACGAAGCAATGCCGCCGCCGGTGACCTTTCTTGGGCGACCTTGAGGATTCTATTTTCCCAAGTCACCAGATATTTCACATTGGAAGCAATCGCCAGATTGAACAAGTGATCGTCATCCGGGTGCTCCGGCCAAGTGAAGGTCGACGGCACTTCCTCGAACAGGGCTGCCATGAAGTTGATCTTCTGAAGGAAGAGTTCAACACGTTCCGGGGTGAGAGCAGAAAACTTCGCGCTTAACGCAGGCCTGCTCAATACGTCGCGGACTTCGGCCAGCAGTTCTGGGCTGGTACAGAGTATTAACCTCTCATCCTCGACTGCTTCAATGGTCGTATCTCGTCGGTCCGGATGAATCGCGGCTTGTAGAAACACCATCGTGTCATACACAACGCGCGCGGCGGTCACGCGGATTTAGCTTTCTTTTCACGCCGGTGGGATTCGATCTCGCTGCGGAACAAATCGCTGAGTTGACTGTCGTTCATCCCATGCTCCGCTACCTGCCGGCGAACGGGATCCATGATTTCTTCAACCGAAGGTATGCCAACCACCTTTTCGATCATTTCAGACGCAATAGCGGAAATATCCTGCCCCGTATTTGCGGCTTGTTCCTGCAGTCTCGCTCGAGCGCGGGAGGAAAGCTTCAATGTCAGAATCGTTTCCGTACGTTCATCGATTATCGCCATCGGTCACCTCGCTGGAAATTGTACCACTATCCATCAAGGGTGGAACACATTATCAAGCCGTAAATCAACCATGATGCAGACATCAAAGACCGTATATTGCCTAATATCGGACCCGCCGCCCTATAGCTGACCAGTTTCTGTTCCCCGGCACTCCAACCGGCGTTGGTTCCTACTCCCAGCTAACCACTTGGGTTACAACGTGTCTCACTCATGGAGCCTGTGTCGGACCAGAGCGAACCCATTAGCCACAGTAATCCGAACGCTGTGGCGGACGGCGTTCTGGTCCGCCGGACGCTGGCGGGCGAGAAGCGGGCGTTTGATGAGCTTGTTTTGCGATATCAGCGTCCGGCAATCGCGGTGGCGTATCGGCTTCTGGGCAAAAGTGACGATGCACTGGAGATCGTCCAGGAGGCGCTCCTGAAGTCGTACCGGTCGCTGGGCACGCTGCAGAAACCCGAGGCGTTCGCGGGCTGGTTGATGCGGATCGTATCAAACCTGTCCCTCAACTTCCGCCGAGGCCGAAAGACACGCTCGTCTTTGCCGCTGAACGATCTGCTCGACAGCGCCGGCGAGCACGACCCGCAGGCGGGCGGCGATTCGGTCGATCCGGAGAGAGTCGCCGAAGGCCGTGAACTGGGCGCGCGGCTGAAGCTGGCGCTCGACGAGCTGCCCGAGAAGCAGCGGATGGCGATCATGCTGTTCACGATGGAACAGCTCCCGCAGAAGCAGGTCGCCGAGGCAATGGAATGCTCGGTGGAGGCCGTTAAGTGGCACGTGTTCCAGGGACGGAAAAAATTGAAGGAACTGTTGAAAGATGTTGTATAGGAGGAGGAGACTGGAGTCAGGTGACAGAATATAGGAGAAGAATAATCGGGTTGCCGTCGGTGATTTCTTCCTCATGTTTACTGTCTCCTGTCTCCAGTCTCCTCAAAACAAATGCTCCCTGATCGCGACCAACTCGAATACGCCATCTCCCAGTATCTCGACGGCACGTTGAGCGTGATGGACCGTCGCGTGCTCGAAGAGCGGCTCGCCGCCGACGCCGAAGCGCGGCTGATGCTGGAAGACTATCGCCGGCTGGACGAACGTGTTATCGCCGGCTCGCGGTTAAACCTGCCGATCAATTACGACCGTTTTGCGGCGCATGTATCAGCGCAGATCGATAATGAACCGGCTCACGTCGCCGGGCCGTTGGCGATGCCGGGGATGGCGATGGGCGTTTGGGTACGGCGCTTCGCGATCGCCGCGGGCGTTGTGATGGCTGTGGGCATCGGGATGCATTTTATTCCCCAAGGTCCGACTGCTTCGCACCCCGCCGGCAGCATGGTCGTCATCGGTCCGGCCGTGGAAACCAATTCCGGCGGCGGGACCATCAGCATCTCCTACGGCCCGACCGACGCGCTGCGCGAGCGCGGGGTGGCGATGAGCCTGGTGGATGACGCGATCGCCTCTCACTCACCCCGCGTCGTCATCTCCGCCAGCGATCAGCCGGCATCGGGCGCGGATGATCGGCTCTACTGATATTTCCCGGATGTGGTTATTCTGCTCTGGTGGCACGGGCTTCCAAGCCCGTGTTTTCTAGTCGAAATTAAACATGGGCTGGAAGCCCATGCCACGATTGTCTGAAATTCGCTCTAATCATGGGCTGATAGCCCGCGCCAGCAGAGAGGTTCGTGATGCGATTGAAATTGATGATGCCGTCTCTGTTGCTGCTCTGTGCATCATTCTGTGCATTGCTGGCGCCGGCGCGAAACAGCTTGGCGCAGAACAGCTCGGCGCTGATCAACGAGGCGCTGGACAAGCTGGTTGAGCTGGACGTCGATACGCCGCTGCCGCAGGCGCTGCAGAGCATCGAAAGCAAGACCGGCGTGCCCGTGCGCGCCAGCCGCGCCGTGTACGACACGCTGCCGTGGGGCGAGCAGACCAAGCTGACGGCCAAGATCAGCGGCAAGACGCTGCGCGATTCACTCAGCGCGATCACGCTGAAGCTCGGGTTGCGATTTGTCGTCACCGAGCAGACCGTCGATATCGAACCGCTGGCGCCCCTGGTGCGCATCGGCCGGCGATCGACGGTTGAAGAGCTTGGCGCGATCGACTGGCTCGCATCCACCCCTTTCAAAACCACCCGGCCGGAGATGTCGCTAACCGACATGGTCGCCAGCATCGACCAATCCATGGCCGGCGCGAAATCGACGCTTGTCCTGGAAAATCGGGCCGACCTCGGCGTCGGCGCGGCGTCGCCGATGGTCAAGGTGTTCAAAAATCAAACGCTCTACGACGTGCTGGAAGAAGTGCACAAGCAGACCCGCGCAACGTGGTACCCGTGGGGCAAAAGCATCGTCATCGTGCCCAAGGAAGATCACGTCCGCACGCTGCTGAACAAGCAGGTGACGATCCGCTTCGCCGGCGTGGACGTCGCGCAGGTGCTGACCGAACTCGCCCGTCGCAGCGGCGTGGAATTCACCGTCGAACCCGGGGCCGTGCAGCGGATCCCGCCGGAGAGCCGGGTGATCAAGCTGATCCTGGAAAACGTCACGACGCGCCAGGCGCTGGAGAGCATCAGCGGCTTCACCGGGCTCGGCTATGTCGCCAACGAGAACGGTGTCTACATCTGGAACCCCTCCGCCAGCCCCGTCAGCCGCCGCGCCGATCGCACCGTGACGATCATTACGGTCGACGGCATACAAGTGCTGATTCCTGAATCGGAGATCCCGCCGGATGTCTCCCAATATCTAAAAAGCAAACGCGAAAAAGGGATCGAATCAATTCGCGAGCAGATGAAAAAAGAAGGCTATAAGCCGACGACGCAACCGGGGGGGGATTTGTGAGGGGTAAGGGTTAGGCGTAAGGCGTAAGTGGACGCGCGAGAGCGTCGGTTGCTATGTTAAATTTGTCTTACTCACGCCCCACGCCTTCACCCTCAACCCTCATTAACCCAATGTCCACCACGCCAGCGCAACGAGCACCGCGAACAGCCCCAGCGCGACGATCGACATGACAATATTAAAACCGCTGCCGCGCTCTTCAAACGGCATGGCATAAAGGGGATCGGTCTGAGTGGGTTCGCCGATGTACCGGGTATGGTGCGTCCCCAGCGCCCCCCGCTCCTCATGCGCCCGGCCATGCAAGTCCCCGGCACGCGGCTCATGCGGCTCATGCGGTGGCGGCCGAATGTCGTTCAGCATCGCGCGGCTCCGAAAACTCGGATTGGATTTGGCAACGCAGTTTAAATGATACCCGTCCTCGGGGTAAAGAAGTCAAAAAAACCGACGCGCACCGGGTCGCGGAGGCGGCAAACGCCCGCATCCGATCCGGCGTGCCCGTATAAAATGAACGGCGAACTCTTTCCATTCGGCTTTTTCAATTCGCGACAATCGGTTCCTGCCTATTGAACAAGCGGGTGCTTTACGCGCATTGTCAGGGGCTTTTGGAACGGATTACGTCCCGCGGCTTCGGTTTCCAAAATATCAACCACATCGGGGAAACCGTAGTTCGTTGCGTCGTTATCCCATCTGTTCCAGTCATAGCCCCGCCCAGGCTTGCCGATCTCGCCGAATACGGTCTTGCTTCGGACGGTCGAAACGTGGCCGTCGATGAACCCGACATTCCAAGAGGCGCGTTTGTTGCGCATATCTATATGACTGGAATCACCAGGTTGACTATAGATGACATCGATGATGAGAGATTTGTCCTTCGGTACCTTAGTCGCTTTTTGCCATGCGCCTCTGGGACCCCCGGCCGTCAACTTCCAATGGGGCATGTACATGTAACTGCTGCGCGGAAACTGGCTCGGCGTAGCTATGTTTACAACGCGCGGCCAATCGCCCTCATCCACCACCTGTGTCTCGTAGCTGAAGAGCGATACTTTCGCATCCGGACAAAAAAGGGTTTGAACCCGAGTATAAGCGGAACTCTTTTTTGTGTACCAGACATCGCTGACCCATTGATTCTTAATCAATAGTCCAAGCGCACAACTCGTATGGTTCGACGCGCCACTACCACCCTCGACGTAGAATGACAATGTGGGACCGTAGTAATCGGGATCAGCAAGATGCCAGCGAAAAGTGCCCGGAAGCGACCCTTTATTGTCCAGGGCGTACATCTGACAAGCGAGTAAATTCTGTCGAATGTTGCTCGAACATTTGACGATCCTCGCCTCCGCTTTTGCTTTGGAGAGCGCCGGCAACAAGATCGAAATCAACAGCGCGATGATGCCAATCACCACAAGCAACTCGACGAGTGTGAATGCAGTCTTGCGAGTCATGATGCCCTCCGAGAATGTCTCCACGATCAGTGAATGAATTGTTGCTACATTTCTAAACTACATTGATGACGAGTGCTTGACGAATGTCGTTCAGCATCGCGCGGGTCTCCGAAAGCTCGATCCCGAACTAGAAAGATAACTTCGGGATCATATCGTCCGGGCGATAAAATACGCGCAAATTCTGACGCAATTTTACCCGTGACGCCCCTCCCGTGAGGCAACGAGCAGCCGCTACACCAGATATGCGGACCGAGATGACACCAATGTAGAGATCCGCGGAGCGCGAGCGTTCATGAAATCATGGCGAGATTTCGACTGCACCCGCCCCTTGTTTAGCAAGCCTCTGAGCAATTTGAGGACGGGCACGCTCAATTGGTAGCCATTTATCGGAATCCGGGAAGCGGATTTCGAGTCCGCCATTCATGTCCAGATCGTCAGTGACCGCTGATTCGATTCCGACTTCCGGCTGCCCGGCCTGTTTGAGTTTGCTGATCAATGCCTCGACGCGCGGTTTTGCGGCATCGCTGATGCGCTCAAAGTAGCCAATCAATTTGGTTTTCCCGCCATCAGCACTGTAAACGTGTGCCCGATACGCTGATTTCCCCGAGTGAGTCGCCGGCGAGAGCGTGCCGCGATCTAACGGTACCAAACTCTTCACGGCAGCTTCGGTGCTTGATAGATCAGTGGCAAAATAGTGCTGATCGGCCGCCACCGGGAGACCAGATTCCCCCATCAGGAAAAAATACCATATGAGCCCCAGCGCCAGCACAAACAATCCGGCACCAATACCAATTCCCAGATGCTTTTGCTGATTCAAAGTTTCGCGAATGGCCATTCAAAAAATCCATCTAAAACTGCTGCGACAAACAGAACGATCAAAGCATGCAGCAGAATTATCTTACTCGGCCACGGGGTGTTTCACACGCTCCTCAAGGAATTGTGTCCCAACAACGCATCTAGCGGGATCAGCACCAGTCGGGCGCTGAAACGGATTTTGCCCCCGCGACTCAGTTTCCAGAATATTGATCAAATCACTAATTCCGAAGTGGTTCGTGTCATTCCAGCTATTCGTTCCATTCGCAATATTAGTACCGAAACGCTTCTTGAACTCACTGTAGACAAGCTTGCTCTTAACGCTCGACACATGCCCGTCCTTAAAGCCAAGATTCCATGTCGCGGAATTGTTGCGGACGTCCTTGTGGCTGACCTGACCAGGGTCGTGGAGGATATCGATAATCAGGCACTTGTACTGCGGCCAATCGGCAAGCTTTTTTGCCCACACCTCTTGAGGACCGCTGGCCGTTTTGGTTGCCCATCGCCAGTGCGGGAGCCATGAATAACTCGAACGCGGGTTCCCCCCGGTCACAGTCGGCGGGAGCTGATCCGGCCAGGTCTTTTCCTGCTGCAGTTGATCATCCGGCTGAAAAGTCGGCGCCACAGTCGTTGGGCAAAACAGGGTAATCTTGGTCACGTAGTTCGGGCGTGGGTTGGTCACATACGCCCCAGGCCCGGCGGTTGGACCGGGAAGGTTAATAAGCAAACCCATCCCGCAACGGCCGAATTGGTCGGTGGGGAAGTAGGTCAAATGCGGGCTATAGTAGCTTTGGTAGGCGCCCCCTGCTGGATCCAGATAAGTTCCCCGCATGCGACGTGGAAGCGCGCCTTTGTTGTCACCCGCGTACATGATCGACGCTAGCACAAGCTGCCGCAGATTACTTTGACACTTAAGGCTCTTGGCTTGAGCTTGTGCCTTGCTCAGCGCCGGCAACAAGATGGAAATCAAAACGGCAATGATCCCGATCACCACCAACAACTCAACCAGCGTAAAACCACTCTTGCGCTTCATGGATGCCTCCGGACTGAACTGCTGTCACTGCTCCGCTGCTCACCGCTCTGCGAATCAAGAATTTGATATGAACAATCCGCAGGGCCAGCCAAGTCTCTCACGTGTTGCCTGAAATGGCAAGACAATTTGTGCTTTATCTTGTGAAAATTACGCGGCTTCAGCATGGTCAATTGCACGATTTGCTGAGTCCGACCTCGTTTTTCGCCTTACAATAATATATTCCGCGTTGCAGACAGATTGCAATTACCGCAAATTCTCGGAACTGTCTTGCAGTCGCTGGTAGTCCTTGGCGGGCGGGACGCATCGACATATTCTGTTCTGAAAATGATCGTCGCAAAAACCATCCCTGACCTTCGTCAAGCCCGTTCGCGATTCGGCCCGATCGCATTCGTCCCCACGATGGGCGCGCTGCACGCCGGGCATCTGTCGCTAATTCAGACTGCTCGGCGGTACGCGCGGGATGTCGTGGTGAGCATTTTTGTTAATCCGACGCAGTTCGGGCCGCGGGAGGATTTGACTCGGTATCCGCGGCCGCTGGAGGAGGACCTGGATCTTTGCCGTCAGGCTGGCGTGGAGCTGGTTTTTGTGCCGGATGCGGGGGAGATCTATCGGGTGGGATCGCCCAATGTCGTTGTCGATCTGCCCGAGCTCACCCAGACCCTTGAAGGCCGGCATCGGCCGGGGCATTTTCAGGGGGTTTGCCAGGTTGTCGCCAAGCTCTTCAATATCGTGCAGCCGCAATACGCGTGTTTCGGGACCAAGGATTTTCAACAGCTGCGCGTCATCGAGGCAATGACCGAAGCGCTCGATTTCCCGATCCAGATCGTCCCCTGCCCAACCGTGCGCGAGCCCGACGGGCTGGCGATGAGCAGTCGGAATCGACACCTCAGCGACGACGAGCGCAGCCGGGCATTGAACATCAACCGCGCCCTTTTCGCCGCCGATGCCGAGGCGCGGGCCGGGGCGCAGGTCACCAGCAAGCTGGTCGCGACAATGCAGCGGATGCTGCTGAACGTCGGCCGGCTCGGACACGTGCCGATGTCGATCGATTATGTCGCATGCGTGGACCCGAAAACGCTCAAACTCGTCGATACGCTCACTGCTCCGGTCACCTGTGCGATCGCCGCCCGCGTGGGGAGCACCCGGCTAATTGATAATCTGACGATCACGCCAGGACGATAGGCTTTAGCACTATAGGATTGGATCGATCCGATAGAAGCGTTCACACCGCGGCCTTGATTGCCCGACAGAATTGCCCGACAGAATTTTCCAAAGTGGTCGCAATGAGATCCCGTAGGTAGTTCCTGCGATCCCGATTATGATCCACTCGCAGCGCGTGACCGTTATCGACTGAGCGGTCGGCATGCCAGAGCAGATGACGCAGCAGGATTGGTATGCCGAATCAACTAAAGTTCATACTGCCCGACAGAGCCGTCATCGAGCAGGCCGCGCAGGGTGAGAAGTCGTACGCGATTTTCAATTACTACGGCCGCGGACCGATCACCAAAGCCAAGCTGCACCGCTTCCACCGCGCGCTTAAGCTGGGCGCAACAGTCCAGACGCGCCGCGTGATCGACATGGGCGTGGCGGATGGCGTGCTGCTGCCCACATTGGCGCATCATTACGATCACGTCGCCGCGATTGACATCCATGAGGAGATCCTCCAGCGTTCCCGGCGGCTGGTCGATTCACTCGGGTTGAAAAACATTGACGTCGTCAACAGCTCGGACATCAGCACAGATCAACTCCGCCAGCGCCTCGGCGGCGGTTACGGGTTGATGTATCTGCTGGAGACGCTCGAACACGTCGGCTCACAGCCAGACATCTGGGGTAGCAAGATCGCGTTCTTGAAAGACTGCTTCGCGCTATTGGAGCCCGACGGCCGCATCATCATTTCTGTCCCGAAAATGGTCGGCTTCCCGCTGCTGATCAAGAACGTATTACAGCGCGGGCTTGGCGTGGGGTACGACAGCCTCACCTGGGGACAGGTGCTCAAGAGCACGTTCCTCAAAAACACCGACGACCTCGAACCGCATTGGAACGGCGGCCACAAGGGGTTCAATCACATCAAGCTCGAGCGGCACCTTCACCAGCATTTCACGGTCCACCACCAGTCGTCGTCGTCAATCACCGTTTTCTACGTCATTGGCCGCAAGTGATTGCGACGGTCGTGAAATATCACGGCCGATCGTCTATCATTTGACGACGTATGTACGACCCACACGATATGCCGGACAACATCCTCACCACGCAGCTCAAGCGCGTGGTGAATTTCGCCCGCCGCTCGTCGCTGTGGCCGATGCCGTTCGCGACCGCGTGCTGTGGGATCGAGCTGATGGCGACCGCGTCGTCGCGCTATGACCTGGCGCGATTCGGCGCCGAGGCGATGCGATTCAGCCCGCGCCAGAGCGACCTGATGATCGTCGCCGGCCGGGTGACGATCAAAATGCTGCCGATTCTTCAGCACATTTATCAGCAGATGACCGAGCCCAAGTGGGTCATTAGCATGGGCGCCTGCGCCAGCACCGGCGGCGTGTTCGACGCCTACGCGACAATTCAGGGGATCGACCAATTCATGCCGGTCGATGTCTACGTCCCCGGCTGCCCGCCGAGACCCGAAACGCTGATCGAAGGAATCATGGCGATCCAGCGCATCATCGATGAAGAAGGCCTACCGCCCGCCGGTCGACGTCGCCCGCTGCAACTGGCGATCGAGCCGACCTACGTCCCGCGCCCCCAGCCGGTGCCGCTATCCATTGGCGGACGACCATTGCGAGGATGACAAGGTGACTTGGTGACTGAGTGACTCGGTGACTTAAAGATCGGCCCGTCTTTTCACCTTCTCACCCCCTCACCAGGTCACCTTGTCATCTTCACCGACCCCTCAACTTCATCGTTCAATCAACCGATAACCACCGTATGGACTGGCCGCGCGCGATTGCCGCGGTTCGTGCCGGCAGGTATTTATGAGCCAAGTGTCGTTATCCGTACCCGAATCGTCGGCCGCCCTTCCTGCCGCACCCGAAACGGGCGCGACCGAGACAGTTATTCGACCGAAAAAGGGGTGGATCGGCGTCGATTGGCGGGAGCTGGTCAGCCACCGTGAATTGCTATATTTCCTTACTTGGCGGGATGTTAAGGTAAAATACAAGCAGGCGATGTTCGGCAGCGCCTGGGCGATTGTCGTGCCGCTGGCGAGCGTCATGATTTACACCATCGTCGGCCACTTCGCGGGCTTCTCGAGCCGCACCGAAGGCACAACGCCTTATGCAGTCTATATTTACGCCGGATTGCTGCCGTGGCTGTTCCTGCAGACCGCCATCAACGGCGGCGGCATGGCGCTGGTCAATAATCAGTCGCTTTTGAGCAAAATCTACATGCCGCGGATCTTTATCCCCTCCTCGATGATCGGCTCGGCGATTGTTGATTTCGCGATGTCGTCGATTGTGTTCGCCGCAATGCTCGCTTTCTACACCTTCAAGACCGCCGGCACCGATCACGCGTTCGTGCCGAGTTGGCAATCGGTGTTCGTATTGCCGCTGTTCGTGCTGCTGGTGATCGCGGCGCTGGGGACCGCATATCTGCTCTCGGCGCTGACGATCATGTTTCGCGATTTGCGGTTCATCATCCCCTTCATCACTCAACTCGGCGTTTGGCTCACTGCGGTGGTTTATCCGCAGCGCATCTTCGGCGAATACCGCCAGTGGCTGGCGCTGAATCCGTTCGCCGGCATCGTGCAGGGTTTCCGGTCGGCCATTCTCGGCGAGCCGTGGCAGATGATGCAGCTTTACAGCTCGATCGTCCTCAGCATCCTGCTGTTCGTGCTCGGCCTGTTTTATTTTAAGCGCGTGGAGCGCCGGTTCGCGGACATCGCATGAAACCAGCCATCAGCGTCGAAAACATCAGCAAGGCCTACCGCATTGGCATGGCGGAGCAGAACGAATCGTTCGGCGCCACCATTAAGAACACGCTGCGCAACCCGCTGAAGGTGCTGCGCAAGTTCAACGAAAATTACGAGACCGGCGACGACGTCTTCTGGGCGCTGCGCGACGTGTCGTTCGATGTCGAGCGCGGCGAAGTCGTCGGGCTGATCGGGCGCAATGGCGCGGGGAAATCCACGCTCCTCAAAGTGCTCTCCCGGATTGTCGAACCCACCGGCGGGCAGGCGGTGATGCGCGGGCGCGTCAGCTCGCTGCTCGAAGTCGGCACGGGGTTTCACCCGGAACTCACCGGCCGCGAGAATATATTCCTCAACGGCGCGATCCTGGGCATGAAACAGAGCGAGATCAGACGCAAGTTTGATCAGATCGTCGAGTTCAGCGAAGTCGGCCAATTCCTCGACACGCAGGTGAAGCGCTACAGCTCCGGCATGTACGTGCGATTGGCGTTCAGCGTCGCGGCGCATCTCGATCCGGAAATCATGATCGTCGATGAAGTGCTGGCCGTCGGGGATCAGGCGTTTCAACAGAAGTGCCTCGGCAAGATGAACGACGTGATGCGGCAAGGCCGCACGATCCTCTTTGTCAGCCATTCGATGGACGCCGTCGCTTCGCTGTGCACCACGGTTGTACACGTGAAGAAGGGCACGGTCAGCGCAAAGGTGCCGGTCGAGCAAGGCATCCGCGCCTATCTCGACGAGGCCGCCGCCGGCGACGATCTGCCGCTCAAGGACAAGCCGCGCACGCAGAAAGACAAAGGTCGCCGACCGATTTTCCACGACATGACGATCAGCACCGATGCAGGTGAGAGCGTGATGATTCCGGTAGGCGCGCGCGTGAAGTTTGACGTGCTGATGAAGGATTTCTCCGACATTCCCGGCAACCTCACGCTCGGCATCGGCGTCTCCAATTCACGCGGCCAGCGCGTCGCGCTGTTTCACACCGAATATCACAAAGGGATGACCTTCCGCGGGGCTGACGAGATGACGATCACCTGCGACATCCCGAGTCTGCCGTTGGCCCCAGCGAGCTACACCGTCGATCTGGTGCTGGCCGACGGGTACAACATCATCGAGCGCATCGAACGCGCCGCCACGATCGAAGTGGTCTTCAGCGACATCCTCGGCACCGGCAAAGTGCCCAACGGCAAGCAGAGCACGGTGGTGCTGCCGTGCGTGTTCAGCAATTGAGCGAAGAGCGAAGAGGAGACAGAAGTCAGGAGACAGGAGACAGGAGGAAAGGAATACCAATCCATTTTCTCCTGTCTCCTGTCTCCTGACTCCTGTCTCCAGCCTCCTATGCCCTCGATTTCTATCATCATTCCCACGCACAATCGCGGCGAACTGCTGATGCAGACGATCGCATCCGTGCAGGCCCAGACCAATCGCGATTTTGAATGCGTCGTCGTTGATGATCACTCCACGGACGACACCGCTTCCCGGATGCAGGCTGTCCTGGATACCGATTCCCGCTTTACGATGATTTCCGTTCCCAGCGGACGGCGCGGGGCACAGGCCGCACGGAATATCGGGATCGAGCGCGCCAAAGGCGATTATGTGATGCTGCTCGATAGCGATGATCTGCTCGCCCCCCACTGCATCGAACAGCGCATCGCGGTTATGCAATCGAATCCGCAACTGGATTTTGTGGTCTTCCCCTGCGAATGCTTCATCAAGCAGCCCGGCGATGTGAGCTTGCTCTGGAATGTGCAGACGAGCGAACCGGACCTGGATCGTTTTCTTAAGGGAGACGTGCCGTGGCAGACGACATCGCCGATCTGGAAACGCGATGCGATCGTGTCGCTGCTCCCCTGGCCGGAGGACGTGCCGGTGGCGCAGGATTGGGAATTCCATATCCGTGCTCTGGCGCGGCGGATGCAGTACGCGCGGTTTGGCAGTGTCGATCACTACTGGCGCCAGGCCGAGTCGGAGCGGGAATCGATCGGCAAAAACAGCTTTAAGCCCGAACTTTTACGCGGGCGCGTCGGCGTCAATGAACGCGTGCTGAAGATCATCAAAGACGCCGGCCTGCTCAGTGACACGTATCGCGACTATCTCGCCGGGCTCTTCTGGCAGTCCGCCGAGCGGGTCGCGCAGCGCGTATCGCGCAAGGAGGCCAGGCTGATCTGGCAGAAAGCGCATGATCTCGGCTTAATCAAGGCCGCGCAGTTGAAGCAAGGCCGCAACTATCTTCTGCTGGCGCGCTTCGCGCGACTCCACCCCCATCTACTGGCGCGCCTGAAGCGCCATTGGCCGGCGAGCTTTTTTGTCACGCGCTCGGCGACTTATCTTAAATCGCCGGTACCGCGGCAGATCGAGAGCGTTTAATGCCGCCGCCGCTTTCGGTCATCATGAGCGCGTACAATGCCGATCGCTACCTGCGCGAGGCGCTGGACAGCATTCTCAATCAGACTTTCCGGCTGTTCGAGTTCATCATCATCGATGACGGCTCCACGGACGGCACGCCGCAGATCCTTCACGAGTACAAAGCGCGCGACAAGCGCATCGAAGTGATCTCGCGGCCCAACAAGGGTCTGACGATCTCGCTGAACGAAGCATTAGCCCGAGCCAACGCGCCGTTGATCGCCCGAATGGATTGTGACGACGTGGCGATGCCCGATCGGTTTGAGAAGCAGGTGCAGTATTTCACCGATCATCCCGAGTGCGTATTGCTCGGCTCGCGAGTCAATCTGATCGATCCATTCGGCGGGCACATCGCACTCGGCGATTACATGAAGCTGACGCACGAGGAAATCGACGCCGACCTGCTCAAAGGCCGCGGTGGATCGGTGGTGCATCCGTCAGCGATGATGCGGGCCGATGCGCTGTGGAAAGTCGGCGGCTATCGCGAAAAATATAATAATTCCGAAGACCTCGACCTCTGGCTGCGCCTCGCCGAGATCGGCCGAGTGGCGAATCTGCCGGACGTTCTTCTGAAATACCGCCGGCATCCGGATTCGGTCAGCCACATGAAGTACGAGAACCAGTGGACGCTCAAAAAAAATATCGTCGCTGAAGCGTACGCGCGGCGCGGTTTGAAGTTTCCCGACAACTGGACATTCAATCCATGGCGACCCAAGCCGGTCGATCTGCAATACCGCGAGTGGGGCTGGCAGCAACTCAAGGCCGGCAACAAGGCAATCGCGCGGAAAAACGCCTGGGCGGCGTTAAAAACCTCGCCGCGCTCGGCAGCATCGTGGAAACTATTGATCTGTGCCCTGCGCGGATGGTAGCGCCTGCCACGAATGCCGTCTCTGTGTTCAGGGGATTCAATGTTTAGCCGATAACACCATCGTTGCCACGCGTGTCAGTCATCCTCGCAGCCTACGACGCAGAGAAGTATCTCGTGTCGGCGGTCGATTCTATTCTGAATCAAACCTTCACTGATTTTGAACTGATCCTCATCGACGACGGCTCGAAGGATTCGACGCAGCGCATGGTGCAGGACTACGGCAGAAAAGATCCGCGCGTCGTGGCGATCAGCCGTGCCAATAAAGGTCTGACGCCCACGCTCAATGAAGGCATCGCCCGCGCAAAAGGTGAATATCTCGCCCGCATGGATGCCGACGATCTGTCGCTGCCGCGCCGGTTTGCCGAGCAGGTGAAATATCTGGATAAGAATCCGCAGTGCGTCTGTGTGGGTTGCCGCGTGACGCTGATTGATCCCTATGGCTCGCCATTGAAACTCACGACACACGACCTGGATCACGAGAAGATCGACGCCGGCCTGCTCAAGGGCATCGGCTGGTCGATCGTGCATCCGGCCGCGATGATGCGGGCAGATGCTGTGCGACAGGTCGGCGGATATCGCGAGCAGTTCAAGACCAGTCAGGATCTGGACCTGTTCCTGCGCCTCGGAGAAGTCGGCCGACTTGCGAATATCGCCGAGCCGCTCGTGCAATACCGCCAGCACTTCGAGAGCGTCGCCAATACCAAGGCCGACGAGCAGTGGCGCGTCAAGAGCATCATCGTCGGCGACGCCTACGACCGGCGCGGTCTGGCGAGGCCGGAGAAATGGGATTTCTCGCGCCGCGTACCCAAACCGTTTGATGAGCAACTGGAAGACTGGGTGTGGTCCGCGCTACGCGCCGGCAACGCGGGTATCGCCCGCAGACACGCATTGGCGCTGCTGAAGATGAAGCCGTTTTCCGGTCGGTCGCTTAAATTGATGCTCTGCGCCCTGCGCGGGCGATAGGCCGAAACAGATATGCCGTGCGTCTCCATCATCATGGCCGTGTTCAACGGCAAGCACTTTCTTCCGCCGACGATGCGGAGCGTGCTGTCGCAGACTTTCGGCGACTTTGAATTCATCGTCATTGACGACGGCTCGACCGACGGCGTCACCGATCTACTGCGCCAATACGCAAAAGAAGATTCGCGTATCCGCCTGATCGTACGCGAAAATAAAGGCCTCACCCCCTCGCTCAATGAAGCGCTTCGCCTGGCCGAATCCCCGCTAATCGCCCGCATGGACAGCGACGACATCGCTCGCCCCGACCGCCTGGCGAAACAAGTGCAGTTCATGAACGCCAACCCGCAGTGCGTTCTGCTCGGCGGCGCCTACGAATTGATCGACGAGCACGGCCGCCTGCTTACGACACTTTCTCCGCCGCTGGATGACGCATCCCTTCAGCAGCAATGTCTCGATGGCACGACGCCGATCTGCCACCCGCTGGCGATGTTCCGACGTGACGCAGCCAGAGAAGCTGGCGGATACGATGAGAGTTTCACCGTCGCGCAGGATCTGGACTTCTGGCTGCGCCTTGGCGAGATCGGCCAGCTCGCCTGCCTGCCGGATGTGCTGCTGCAATACCGCATGCACGAGAAGAGCGTCAGTGAAAAAAAGCAGGCGCAGCAGGTCGCCAATATGAAACGCGCCTGCGAAGCCGCGTGGCGGCGGCGCGGGCTTGGTGCCGGAAATTTCAAAGGCGCTGATGGGTGGCGGGCCCAGTCCGACTCAAGTTCGCGTCTTAAACAAACGCTGAAATTCGGCTGGTGGGCGTTCAACTCCGGTCAGCGCCGCACGGCCCGGTCGTACGGGTTGCGCGCGATCAAAATGTCCCCGTTCAAGTCAGATGGCTACCGCCTGGTCTACGCATCGTTCAAGCCGAAACATTCCCGCGCAACATGATCCCCCCGGTAGCCACCATTTGTATTTTCTCGTATCCGCGTTTATCTGCGTTCATCCGCGGCATACCGCGTATTGAATGAAACGCATTCTGCTTATCACCTCTGTCCTCCCCTGGCCGCTCCGACGCAATGGCGGGGCGCAGCGGAGTGCGCTGTTGAAAAAGGCGCTCGAGCACTGGGGACATGTGGATGTCTTCGCGGTCGGCGGCCGGGAGCTTCAGGAAGGTGATCCCGGTTTCACCGACAAGCTGATCGCCGCCAACGTCACGCAATGCCTCGTGCGCCGCCCGCGCCCGCTCAAGCCGCCGTTCTATATGCTCGGCCCGCTCGGAAATCTCTGGCGGACTGTCCGCGGGTATGAATCCAATTACCAGACCGATCCGGAGGTCGCGATACTGCTCGATCACGCGATCGCCGCACATCAGTATGACCTGATCGTGTCGCGCTACCTTCAGCCGGCACTGCAGAGCGGGATCGATCGGCACCCCGCCATTCCCGCGTTGCTCGATTTTGACGATATCGATTGGGCGACCTTCGACATCGACCAAGCCGCCAAACCCTGGCCGGGGCTGGGCGGGAAGGTGGGCGCGCGGCTCGTGCGCGATGCCATTAAGACGCGCTGTGATCGGGCGATGCCGCGGTTTCGGAAGATATTCGTCACCAGCCAGGAAGATCGCGCGCTTCTGGATACATCTGTCCCTTCATCCAGACCGGCAACGACCAAGTCAACAAAAAGCGCGGTGGACGTGTTACCAAATATCCCGTTCAGCGAGCGCGACGACGTTGGCCTCGATCCGGTCGCGCCGGCGCGGGAAAGCCGCGAGCTGCTCTTTGTGGGCGACCTGCAGTTTCCGCCGAACCGGGATGGGCTGGATCGTTTTCTCAACCGCATCTGGCCAACGATCCGCATCGCGATCCCGGACGCAAGCGTATCGGTAGTCGGGCGCGGGTTGACCGACGACCGAGCGGCCAACTGGCGCGGGATCGGCGGGGTCAATGTCATCGGGTTCGCGCCGGACTTGGTCGATTGTTATCGCCGCTGTGCGTTTACGGTCGTTCCGATTTACTTCGGCGGCGGCACGAAGATTAAGGTGCTCGAATCGCTCGCCTATGGCCGCACGGTCGTCACCACGCCGTCGGCGATGCGTGGGTACGCGCAATTGGCGGAGCAGATGCCGGCGGTCGCGGTGGCGTCGGACGATGACGAATTCGCGGCCGCGTGCATCCGGCTTCTGCAATCTCCCGATCTCCGGGATGCAATGGCCGAGCGAGGGCGTATGATCGTCGCGCGGGAGTTCAGCTTTTCAGGCTTCCGCCAGGTGGTCGATCGCGCGCTGCACGAGGTGTTTGGTCAATGAGAGTTACATTCGTACTCCCCCATGCCGGATTGGCCGGCGGTATTCGGGTCTGCGCGATCTACGCGCAGGCGCTGCAGGCCCGCGGCCATGAGGTATTCGTCATCTCCACACCGCGGCCGAAGCAGATGACGATCAAGAAGCGCGTGAAAAAACTGCTCAAAGGCGAAGGCTGGGGGGAAGAACCCAGGGATGAGCCGGGACATTTCGACAATGTGGACGTGCCGCACCGCGTCATTGATGTTTTCCGCCCGATTGTCGATGCCGATATCCCCGATGCCGATGTCGTCATCGCCACGTGGTGGGAGACCGCCGAATGGGTCGCGCAACTTGGCCCGAGCAAGGGCTCAAAGGCGTATTTCATTCAGCACGACGAGCGTTTCATCAATATGCCGTCGGACCGGGTCGAGGCGACGTGGCGATTGCCGTTTCACCGCATCACGATCGCGCAGTGGCTGGTGAACCTTGGGAAACATTACTACAACGTGGACCAGATCGATCTGGTCCCCAACGGGGTCGATACGGAGCTATTTTCCGCCCCGCCGCGAAATAAACAAAAGACGCCGGTCGTCGGAATGATGTATTCCACGGCCCATTTCAAAGGGTGCGATATTTCCCTCGAGGCTTTCAAGCTGGCATCCCGCAATGTCGCCGGGGTGGAGCTGGTTGTGTTCGGGCAGCACCATCCGAGTGAAGAACTGCCGCTGCCGAACGACGCGCGGTTCACCTTCCGTCCGGAGCAGGCGAAGATCAAGGATATTTATTCGTCATGCGACGCATGGCTTTTCGGTTCGCGCTCCGAGGGGTTTGGCCTGCCGATCCTCGAGGCGATGGCGTGCCGTACGCCGGTGATCGGCACCCCGACCGGCGCGGCGCCGGAATTGATCCGCCAAGGCGGCGGCGTGCTCGTGAAGCCGCAGGACCCGATCGATATGGCCCGGGCGATTGAGCGCGTGTGCCGCATGCGGCTGGAGGGGTGGAAGCAGCTTTCTGATGCCGCTTATCAGACCGCTCAGGCCAACACGTGGCACCGAAGCACCGAACTCTTCGAGGCCGCCCTCACCGCGGCGGCGGGGCGCAGCCGATAGACAGGTGGTCGGAACCAATAATGGCGAGGCGTTGATTTGTCAGCGGCGATTATTCAAATCCTTATTCTCGTTTTCGCCAGCTATGTCATGGCGACGCGTGGGATCGCGCGCACCTTCGTGCTCGTGTATGTCCCGTCTTTGATCTTCTTCTTTCTCACGCCCCCGCTAAACCTGCCCGGCATCCCCGACCTCACTTCCGGATCGGCCGTGGGCTATCCCGTGCTATTCATGGCGCTGAGCAAATGGAAAGAGG
Organism: Phycisphaerae bacterium; assembly: GCA_014379105.1. Taxonomy (GTDB): domain Bacteria; phylum Planctomycetota; class Phycisphaerae; order Tepidisphaerales; family Tepidisphaeraceae; genus JACMML01. The sequence goes on along the minus strand of JACMML010000286.1, from coordinate 4,198 downwards.
TGTCCCGCGTGCGCTGGGGCATGTTCGATCTGCTTATCGCGTTGATGATGCTGCCGCCGACGATCAGCGTGATGAGCAACAACACGCTCTGGGACGGCGTCGGACGCACCGGCGAGCTGTTCTTCAACTGGCTGATGCCCTATTTCATGGCCCGCGTGGCGCTGCACGACGCGGACGCGCGCCGCCTGCTGCTGAAAGTCGCCTGCATCTGCACGATCACCCTCGGCTGCATGGCCGCCGTGGAAGCGCGGTTGCGGCCGTACTTCGTCTCGCGCGCGATGGAACAACTCCACATCGCCGAAACCGCCAACAATCAGGTCTTCTCCCGCTACGGCCTGATGCGCGCCCAGACCAGCCTCGGCCACCCGATCGACCTCGGCAATTGCGCCCTGCTCCTGGGAACAGTGATCCTCGTTCTCACGCCCATCACCGGACGCCGTTGGAATGAGCGGCTGATCATTGCCGGCATCCTGGGCGCTGGCGCAATGGTGGTCGGATCGGTGAGCTTCACCGGACTCTCGGCGACCGCGTTCGCGTTTATATTGATGTACGCATTTTCACGCCCGCGGCTCGGGTCTTACGCGGTGCTGCCCGCGGTGGTGGTGTTGATGATCGTGCTGGTTTCGACCATGTCTTACCAGCTCAATAAGCAGATCCCCGAGGAACGCCCGACCGACGAGGCCGACGCGTCTATTTGGGCGCGCGACAAGGTCGTGCAGGACTCCTGGGTGCCCATGCAATCCTCAGGCCCCTTTGGCGGCGGACAGTATCTCAACACCAAGGAAATCGGCATCGGCACCGGCCAGGGCAGCGTGGATAATTCCTATATCCTCTTCGTGCTCCAATTCGGCTGGGTCTACCTGACGATGTGGATTATCCTGGCGTTATTCATCGGCATCAAAGGCGGCCAGACCCTCGCGCTAACGCGCACGCCAAGCGAGCGAATTCCGGTAGCCGCCATCCTCGCGGGAATCGTCGCGACGTTCCTGGCGATGTACACCGTCTGGTTCGGCTTTGTCTATTCGATCCTGCTGGTAGTGCTCTTCGGCGCGTTCGCGACGATGTCACAATTGCTGGCAGAGCGGAACGCCTCGCCAATGGCATCCCCGGCACCCATCGCTCCGCCGCGCGGGTATCCGATGATGCGGTAAAACGGCGGTCCAAGCATCCCATATGCGACGTCAATTGCGGGTATGTTTATAGATCGGACACCGGCTACCATCGGCGCACATGAAACCCCGGCGGATCATTGCATTGCTGACGGCCATCGCGGTCTTAGCGCGGGTCGCCGCGACGCTTTACGCGGACGCCGCGACGCTGCCCGGCGGGGAAGACCGGGCAATCGCGCAGAATCTTTCGCAGCGCCTCGGGTTTTCGTTCGCGGCATTTTCTTATCACGGGCCCACGAGCAGCCGCGCGCCGGTTTATCCGATGCTGCTGGCGGGCATTGATGCCATCGCCGGTTCGGACAAAGCGGCCACTTTCGCGGCGCTCGTGATTAATGCGCTGGCGGGCGGCGCGAGCGTTATCCTCGCATATGCGGTCGCAAGACGCCTGTTTGCGAGCAAAATCGCCCCATGGCTGATGGCGGTCTTTTTCGCGATCTGGCCTACACAGGTTTATCCCGCGATCTATCAGCAGCCGTTGTCGCTGGCAGTGATGTTGCTGCTGGGTGTGCTCTATTTTGCGGCGTCCCGCAAACCGCATCAGGCCGTACCCGCCGGGCTGCTGGCGGGCGCGGCGGTGCTGAGCGAATCGATCCTGCTCATCCCGCTCGTGCTGCTGATAGCGCTGATCGCCGCGCGCCGGCCGGTCTACGCGCTGACCGTGCTGCTGGCGGCGATGTGCCTGGTGACGCCGTGGATCTACCGCAACGCAATCGTCCATCGTCAGCCCAGCGCGATCACCAACAATGTTTGGCCGGACGTGTTTAGTGGCAACGGGCCCGACGCGACCGGATCACTCCATCTTATAGCGAAAGACCCCGACGGCCGACCGCTCGCTCGCCTGGACCGTTTATCGCCAATCGAATCCGACCAACTCAAGCGACAGCCGGAATCGGTACGAAACGCGCAATTCCGCAAGTGGTCGCTACAGTGGATTGGCGACAATCCGCTGGCGTACGCCAAGCTATGCGCGATTCGCGTCGCCAAGCTGCTGTGGCTGGATTGGGATCACCCGCTGGCGTTGCACTGGTTAAACCTCGCGTCGCGGTCTGTGCTGTTCGCGGGGTTCATATTTGCGCTGGTCCATCGCCATCCACGCGCGACAGACTTGCCGGGAATGGTCAGCGCCTTCGCAAGCGGACGCGTGCTCGGGATCATGCTCGCGATCGGCTTGGTGCTCGCGTCGGCGTTCACAATCTCTGAAGCGCGAAGCGCGGTCTTTGTGGATGTCGCGCAACTATTGGCAGTGGCGTCACTAGCCGATAGAAAGCGCGAGCAATGAAGTATGTTTTATTGACCCACATCCCCACTTTTGCCGGCCAATCATCGGGCGTGATCCGTTGGAGCACCGAATGGGAGGCTGATTTATCCGCACAAGTCGCCGCGCTGCGGGAAGTGGGATTTGATGTCACCGTTGCAACCCCGCTTTTGCCCGCGCCCGATTCGCAGACGCTGGCGAAGCAGGCGCTGGTCGATGTGACGCTTAAGAAGCAAGATTTCACTTACCAGCCGCTTCCCGGCTACCGAACGATGACGCAGTTTGTCACTCATCGTCCGGCGCTGCGTCGTGCGATCAGAGCCCTGATCAAGGACGCCGATATCGTGCAACTCGGGGCCGGCGGGCACCCGATCTCGCTTGGGCAGGTCGCCTGGCCAATCGTGAAGCGGGCGGGGAGGAAGTGCATCTTCGTGTTCTCGGACGATCCGATCCCCGCGTGGCGTCGCTACGCCGAAACCGGCCGCAACCCCGCGAAACGCCTCGCCAAATCCATGGCCATCAAGCGGCTCGAACGCTTCTGCGCCACCGCGGTGCGCGAAGCGGACCTGGTTTTCGCACACAGTCCGGAGGTCCAGGACCGGTTCGGCCGCGCCTGGTCCGAAACCTGCCACACCTTCGCGCCGACGCGCCTGCGTGATTCGCAGATCGGTAAAGCCCGGGTCACGCCCGATAAAAACCGCCCGCTCCGCGTTGTCACGATCGGCTCGGCCGGGTTTACACGCGGGGTGGATCATCTGCTGCGCGCCCTAGCCAAAGCCCGCCGGCTGAATGCGAAAATAGAGCTGGACCTGGTCGGCGACGTCACCGGCTCGGCCGAGCTGATGAATCTGCTGCGCGACCAGCGTCTCGAGCCCGCGATCCGCCTGCACGGACGCCTGAGCGGGCCGAAGCTTACCGCCGTGCTCGATCAGGCGGATGTGCTAGCGGCGTGCGAGCTAATTCCCGCGATTGATCCCATAATCTACTTGGCTATCGCCCGCGGATTGCCGATCCTTACATATCAGAGCGGCGTGCTGGACCAGCGGCTGACCGATCACGGCGCCGGGATCGTCATCCCGCGCGGCGAGACCGATCTCTTCGCCCAGGCGCTGCTCGATCTGGCGACAAAAACCGCCGGCGCCGCTGCGATGTCGCAGCGGGCGATCGATCTGGCGAGCGAAAAAACGCTCGACGCCGTACACCGGACCCGCGCCGGACTGGCCAGGAGTCTGATCAAGCGCAAATGAACGTATTAGTCGTCATCGTCAACTACCGCACCCCCGGGCTGACCATCGATTGCCTCAAATCGCTGGCGCCCCAGGTCGCGTGCGTGCCGGGCACGCAGGTGGTGGTGACGGATAACAAATCCCCGGACGATTCGGTCGCTCAAATCGCGATCGCAATTAATGACCTCGGCATCGCCGACTGGTGCCGACTGATGCCACTGGAGAAAAACGGCGGCTTTGCATACGGCAACAACGAAGCGATCAAAACCTGCATCAGTGCCGAGCGACGAGCGACGAGCGATGAAAATCCCTCGGCATCCGTGGCTCATCGCTCATCGCTTTTTGACTTAATCTGGTTGCTGAATCCGGACACCATCGCGTTGCCCGGGGCGCTGATTGAATTGATCGAATTCATGAAAGCGCACCCCGCCGCCGGCATCGCGGGAGGACGGGCGGAGAACCGCGACGGCTCGGTGCGCCGGAGCTGCTTCCGCTTTCACTCGACCCTTGGCGAGCTCGAAGACGCGCTGCAGTTCGGCCCAGCGACG
>JACMML010000285.1 GCA_014379105.1 Phycisphaerae bacterium | reverse complement strand
AGCGAGCCTCCGTTGCACTTGGAGTTCTGCTTTTATGCTTCGTGGCGGCTGAAGCGTGCAATGTATGCTTGAGTGTTTGGCACAGTTTGTCCGACATCCGATTCGCTTCAGCGGCGTGGACAATACGTGCGGCCGCGTGGAGTTCGCAAAGTGCTCTACTGCACACGGTTGTTCCGTTGCTCTTTCTCGTCGCATGCTGGCGCAACGTTGATCCTTACCGCATTCACCACCGGCTCAGGCGCACTATCCGGGTTTTCTCGATTGGGCTGAGCATCTCAAATCTGGGCATTTCTTCGATGTACTTGCTCCAGAAAACGTCGCCAATGGGGCTGCATCCCACGCTGACTTACATCTCGCTAGTGCGCGGATACTTCGCCTGCTGCGCGATCGGTGGACTTATTTTATTGCTCGCAGCGTTCTTGCGGTCGCGACGTTTGCTCTTGGTCACCGCATGGATCCTCCCATTGGCACCTGTACTAGGGATGTTGCTGAGCCTTGAAACGTGGGCTCATCCGCCTGCGGAAGCATCAATCCGTCCATCATTTCCCTGGTGGGCTATCGGGTGGACGACCCAGACTTTAGGCCTGCAGATCATGCTTGGCTTAGCCATGATTCGGTATCTGACGAAAACCTTTGCACCGGTGTCGATGCCTGCCAGCCAGCGGACACTAATCGGTGGTGACCTATGAACAAGCCCACCTTTGCCGCGTTTATTTTGCTTGGTCTTAACGCCTCATTCACGCTTGCCGAGGATTCAGCGCTGGACAAACGCATCGCCGACCTGCGCGCCCGTGGCGAACCCGTGCTGATCGAGGATTTTCGGCGCGCACCGATCGATCCGAAGGACAATGCCCGCGACGACATCGAGGCCGCGATCAAGGCGATTCAGAATGAGACGCCGGAATACAGCGCGCTGGACAGGCGGGAAGAAGATGTCCGGCTGCCGGTGAGCGAGTTTGAACAAGAGCAACTGGCCGCGATTAGTCGGCAGAACGAGCAAACGTTGTCACGGATGACCACCGCCGCCGCGAAGCCGCAGGCAATTGCGGACATTAAATGGGAGAGCCCGGTAATCAAGGTTCTGCTGCCGAGCCTCAATGGCATGCGGTCGGTCGTGAACTTGCTCCGTTACGATTTTTATCACCAGGTCGGGCTGGGGATGCCGGAGATCGCACTGGCGCGGGTCGATCAGATCGATGTGCTGGCGAGATACGCCGACTCAAATGACGTGCTTGTCGGAATGCTCGTGGCCACGGGCATTCGTTCGCTGTCCACGGACCTTTTGGTGCAGCTCGCGCCGCAGTTGCCGATCGGAGATGCGGCGCACCAGATTCCGCGCCCGGCTGTCGAAAAGCGGATCGCCGGTTTGCTCGAACACGCACAGCTTCGCGCAACTTTCACTCGCTCGATCCAAGCCGAGCGGATGTCCACGGTCGACACGCTCGAGGCGCTGCGCACGGGAAAAATCACAATCGATCAATTATCGGCGCTGATGAGCGGCGCTGCCTCAAAACCCGCAGCTCTAGAACCAGCCGCTCCGATCCCGCCAGTGAAGGAGGAGCAGGAAGTGTTCGGTGCCAATGCACTGGCCGCACTCGACTATTACGACGAACTGCTGAAATGCTTCGGCGAGCCGGACAACGTCGCGACCGAAAAACGCATGGCCGAGAGTACGTTGATGAAGGACCTCGCCAAGGCGAAAACCGATCCGCGGCTGTCCTTCGTCGCGGTGTTGCTGCCCAGCCTGAACCGCATTCCTCTGGTGCATTTTACAACCCTGACCAAGCGCGAAGCCGCCGCCGCGGCGCTGGCGATGCGTCTTTATGCGATCGATCATGGCAATAAGCTGCCGGAGAAGCTCGACGAACTGGTGCCCAAATATCTCCCGCGTCTTCCGCGCGATTATCTAGCCGACAATCAACCGCTGAAATACCGCGCCGGTGAAAAAGCGATCCTTTGGAGCATTGGCCGCGATGGCGTGGATAACGGCGCCGCCGCCGCCCCGGCGAATCGAAGGCAGGCGGACGACATCTTCCCGCTGATCGCTCCCCGCCGTATCTCCGGGGGTAATTGAGCCGCCGGATCATCACCCTATCTTCCTCAGATCCAGCCCACTTTAACGCCCACCAATTGACGGGACTGGTTTCAGGAAAATTGCTATATAAACCCGCGCCGCAGCGTTAGTGTATTGCTCGCTCGGGCATTATTCCAAATCACAGAAATTAAAAAGGAGAGGCGGCCACGATGCGAATTCAAGACCTGACCGGAGTATGCATTTGCGCGCTCTGCATGATATCGGCCTCGGCATATGCGGTCGTACTTGGGCAGACTGATACCTTTGAGGATGCGACGGTGCAGGGATGGGTCGTCGCGGTCGGCGGCGCGACCAGTCCGGCGCCGCCAGCAAACATCGCCACTGGCGGACCGGCGGGCGCGAACGATAACTTTCTCCAACTCACTTCACTGGGCGGCGGCGGCGCGGGAAGCCGGCTCATCGCATTCAACCTCACGCAGTGGTCCGGCAACTTCACCACCGCCGGCATCACCGGGATCAAGATGCATCTGAATAACTCCGGCGCCGAAGAACTATCACTTCGACTTGGCGTCGCGACGGGTGTTGCGCCTTCGTCAACTAATCTGGCGATTTCCAGCAGCGCGATCATCGTCCCCGCCGGCAGCGGATGGGTGACCGCCGAGTTTCTCTTCGGTGGCGCCAATCTCACCGCAACCGCGGGCACGGTCGCCGCGGCGCTGGCGGGCGCGACGGAGATCAGGCTCTTTCACAGCACCAGCGCAAACTTCCCCGGCTCGCCAATCGCCGCGACGCTTGGTGTGGACAACGTGACGGCCGTGCCCGAGCCAACGGCGCTGGGCGTGATCGTGGGCGCACTGCTCGTGAGTCACCGGCGATGGCGCGCCTTCCCTCGGACTTAGTGCCGCCGTTCGCTCCGGTGCCACCGATCTCCGTATTCCTCCACCACCGCATTTCGTTGCGGATTACCCTCCTGTCAGTGCAGCGTGCCAGACGCATGGTTGCGCGTTCTTCGGGCGAAATTTGCGTCGCGCGGCGCTGACCAGTACCCTAGATGACATGCGTCCGGAGCGGCGCGCTTCCCCTGTTTCGCCAGCGAGTCTGTTTTCGCTGTAAGAAGGAGTCTTACGCGTGTTTTTGCAGAAGATGTTCGGCATGTTCGGCGTCGATCTGGGCATCGACCTGGGTACCTGCAACACGCTGGTGTGCATTCGCGGACAGGGGATTGTCCTGAACGAACCGTCGGTCGTCGCCGTCAATGCCCGCACCAATAAGGTGATGCAGAATGGCATGGCAGTGGGCTTGGTCGCCAAGGAAATGCTCGGCCGCACGCCGGGCTCGATCAAGGCGGTTCGGCCGCTCAAAGACGGCGTCATCTCAGATTTTAATATAACCGAAGCGATGCTCCGCTATTTCATCCGCCGGGCGACCGGCGGCAAGCGCTGGGTCTCGCCGCGCGTCGTGATCGCGGTGCCTTCGGGCATCACGGGCGTTGAAAAGCAGGCGGTGATCCAGAGCGCCGAGCGCGCCGGCGCGAGCCGCGTATACCTCGTGGAAGAGCCCATGGCCGCCGCGATCGGCGCGGGATTGCCGGTCACCGAACCGACGGCGAGCATGATCGTCGATATCGGCGGCGGCACGACCGAAGTGGCGATCATCTCGCTGGCGGATATCTCCGTCTGCGACAGCGTCCGCGTCGCCGGCGACGATTTTGATCAATCGATCGTCGAGCACATGAAGAAAACCTACAACATGCTCATCGGCGAACAGATGGCCGAGCGCATCAAGATCGAGATCGGCTCGGCGGCGCCGTTCCCCGGCGGCAGCGAGCCGAGCATGCAAGTCAAAGGCCGCGACATGATCTCCGGCCATCCGCGCAAGATGGAAATCGCCGCCGGCGAGATACGCGAAGCGCTGCAGGAACCGGTGACCAGCATCGTCGAAGCCGTCAGCCATGTGCTCGAGATGGCCGAGCCCGAACTCGCCGCCGACTTGGTCGATAACGGCATCACCATGGCCGGCGGATCAAGCATGCTCCGCGGACTCACCACCGTCATCAGCAACGCCACCGGCCTGGACGTAAGATTGGCCGAAGACCCCCTCACCTGCGTCGCCCGCGGAACTGCCGTCTATCTGGAGAACTTGGAACTCTGGAAAGACACGATGGAATCGGATCAGGACGAAATGTAGGGCCCTCGTTCGAGGGAAAATCCGAATGACGAAATCTGAAGCTCGAATCAAATCCGAATGATCGAATGACGAAGTTACAAATGCGCTCGATATCTGACCGATGCTTACTCGATAGGCTTTGTTAGTTGCCAGTTGACGACCCGACCGAGCATTTCAACCAGATTGCCGCCAGGCTTGATGACTTTCTCGTAAAATTCCCCGATGTTATGCGAAGAAGCTTCATTGGGATGAAACTGAGGAAGATTATCGAGCGCCTTGATGTCCCGCAACGATTGCGTCCGCCTCATTGCTTCGGGGAACATGCCCTGCACTTGATTTGATTGCGATTCGATTCCGACCTTCACTTTATCGTAGACCGTCGGGACATGGGCGGTGACGCTACCAACTACAATATCCCGACCCAACTCCCCCGGCGAATCGGATCGATAAACCTTAATGCCGTCTACAACCGCGTCCCTCGTCATCGTCTTGGTGTCTTTAGACGCAAACATGTCATCAAGTTCAGTGGGCGCTCCTTTGGATACCACTGACGATGCGGTGCCGTACGCCGCATCAAACCCGGTGATGTCGGATGCTTCTGATTTCAATATTTCGGTCGCACCGTCCGTAATAAACGCCCCGCCGGAAGCGGTCGATCGTCCGATCATCGCCAACTGTTCCGAAAGGTCCGACCGCAACGCGGGGACAACTGGTTTAACCGGCTCGGGCGCGACATCGGGCGTCCGGCGAGGTTCCGGCGTTGGAGCTTCGGTCTCGACAGGCGGCGTCCAACGCGCCACCGGTGGTGTGCGGGATACGCGGGGCGTGTAGGTTTGCGATGGGGTCTTGGCGGCAGTCGCTTCCGCCGCACTGGTGCGCTGCGGGGCGGCATTCGATTCGTTGGTCCGGATCGCCGATTCGATCGATGAGGCAGTGGATCGTGCTTTCGAAGCGGCGATTTGGTATTCCTTAGATGCAACGTAATCGCCGTTCATGATCGCATCGCTGGACGCCTTTTGCAGCCTTTTCGCCTCTTGGTTCAGTACCTCAGCCCGAGCGGCCGCTTTGTCAGGATCAAGGTTTCCCGCATTTGCCAGCGATTGGGCCGTCATCGCTTCATTGTTCAATCCGTCCGCAATTTTCTGCCCTTGTTCGCGCAAATTCTCATCCCGATCGTTACGGGTTTTCCTATCCTCATTTTGCGCCGCGCGCTCCGCTTCCCGCTTGATGCCTTCCAGTTTCTGTTGGAGTGTTTCCGCATCCCGTTTTGCTTTTCTCTCGCGCTCTTGCACTTCGCTCTTTTCTTTCAGATCAGCCCAGTATTTAGCGCGCGCCTTCTCCTCTTCCGCGTTCTTTCGAATTTGCTCCGCGCGATCAATTTCCTCGTTTTCTTTCCGGCACGCCGCGGCGCAAACGGCGCTGGCGGCTTCGGCGGCATCGCACGCGCGCCGGTAATTCTTAAGTGCGTTTTCGTCGTCTCTGGCTCTCTGCCCATTTGCCTGATGGGCCCGGGACATTTCACTATTCTGGCGCAACGCACTTTGATAGATGTCCCACGCGACGTTCTTTCTCGCGGCGCAATCTTTAGAGGCGCGGCATTCAACGCGCTCTGCGGCTCGCGCGGGCATCGCATGCGTTGCAATCAGCATTCCGAATGCGATGAACCAGACGATATGGACTTTCCATTTTATCATCGATCATTCCCGGACATTGCATTGCATTATCATCGCGGGCAGCGAATCGAGTCAAGAACCTGTTCCCGCGCAAAACGTATATCGATGATTTCTCGGGAACTTTTCGATACGCGGGCACAAATAGAGCGCTAGGTCATAGAAGTCCTGTATGACCTTTTATTCTCCGGTAGGAAGCAACCTATCGAATGACTCCTACGATTTCAGAAACAAAAATCGGACATCGCTTCGCTTGGAATAAAACAGGACAAAAAGTGAAAAATAACGGAGCAAAAAGGGTGTCAATCTAGAATGAGACGAAAACCAGTGTCATCACCGCGGTCATCCGCCTCCCCAAAAAAACCCGACCCCAGACCGCGGTGGGCAGACCGGAGGCGCTCCGGAAACTTATTGTTCCAAGAACTGCCGCGCAGTTGAGGGTACGCTTTTTCTTCTCCTTCGCGCTGACCTTCGCACCATTCCCACACATTCCCGTGCATGTCGTAAAGCCCCCAGGCGTTGGGCTTAAAAGACCCGACGGGAAGCGTTCGCTTGCGATTGGCACCCTTCGGACCCTTGTCATAGGCGTATTCTCCATTGTAATTAGCTTGATCTGGCGTGATCTGATTGGTTCCCCAATTGAACGCGGTGGTCGTCCCGGCACGACAGGCGTATTCCCATTCGGCTTCGGTGGGCAGACGGTACTTCTTACCGTCCAACTCGCTGAGCTTCTGACAGAAATCGCGGGCGTCGTTCCACGAGACGTTCTCAACGGGTAGCTTCTCCCCCTTAAAATTGCTTGGGTTGTTTCCCATCACCGCTTGCCATTGCGCCTGCGTGATTTCGGTGGTGGACATCTGGAAATCGCGTGGGATGGCGACACGGTGCTGGGATTCTGTAGAGCCAAAGTCTCGTCCCGGCTCGCTTTCCGGGCTGCCCATGAGGAAATCCCCTTTGGGGATGCGGACGAACGACAGTCCGACAATTTTGCAGAAATCTAGTGTATCGACCGCTTCGGAAATCGAGCGACCGGTGGCTCCGGGTTGCTTCAGCGTAGCGATCAGCGTTTCGCGTTTTTTGGTCCTAAACACGTCGAGCCGGTTGGGAGCGGTGCGGAGCAGGGTGCGGTATTGACCTTTAACCAAATCCTCCAAGCCGGAGATCGCAGACAGTTTGGTGAGCAGATCGAGCATGCGGGAACGCTCGATCAGACGTTGCTTGCTCCAATCGGTCGCCATGGGTTCGATTTCACGTCGCTTGAGCCCCGCGACGATCGACAGGAGGGCAGGATCATTGACAAAATCGGGCTTCACGGTGACGAGCATCGCGTATGCCTGGGCGCAGAGCGTGTCGTCCTTGAGTTCGATGCCGATCATGCCCGCCTGGGCGGCGACCGCGGCGTCATTGACGGTGAGATCGTCGACCAAGGGTTGGACGAGCTTTCTGGCTTCTTCGAGAAGTTTTCGGCGCTGGTCGACATCTCCCCGCTTCGCGGCTTCATCGGCGTCTGCAATCGCTGCTTTGACACTGGCGATCGCGACGATTTGGGCGGGATCGTGCGGTGCGGGTAGTTGAGGTGAAGGCACAACGGTTACGTCCGCTGGGGACGTAGCGCTTATTGTGGGAGCGTCGATCTGGGCGCGCAGGTCCACGATGTTCTGGTGTTGAGCGAGTTCAGGAGCGAGATTGATCAGCGCGGTGAGAGCGAGTTTTGCCTCGGGTTTGCGATCGAGCTTTGTAAGCGCCTTGGCGAGCTTGTAATAAACAGGAGGGAACGCCGGATCGGCGCGGGCGGCGGCTTCGTAGGTGGTAAGAGCTGTGGGATAGTCGCCGGATTCGAAAGCTCGATCCCCGGTCGAACGTAATTCCGCCGCTTTAGCGCGATCATAAGCGGGAAGCGTAGTCTGTGTATTCACCGAGACTTGTTCAGGTTGATCCGAGTTGAGGTTTGTCGTTTTGCTGGGCGCATCGGACAGTAGGGTGGTAGCAGGCGAGGCCGAGCGCTGCCTCCCGCCAATCCCCGGTACAAGCCAGGCGACACCTAGACCAACCCCGACGCCAACTATCAGAAGAATTGCGTATTTGACGATCATCCTTGTCCCTTATTCCAACTTATACACATTTGGCACATGATTCGAGATTATTTCTTTGGAAGAACAATGGGTCGTTGCGCGAGAGGTTTCGATTCGTAGCTAACACGACATTGCTCAAGCTATTATGATTAAGCTCAATTGACTCGTCATTCGAGTTTCGTCATTCGTCATTTATTCGGATTTCCGGTTTCGTCATTCGGATTTCACGCATGCGTCCTTCCCCCGCCATTTTCCTGCTGCCGTGCGTCGCGCTGATCGGCGCGTTCACGCTCGGCCCGGTTAATGCGGCGATCTCCCAGACCGTGCAGACGCTTTTTCTCCCCGTCGCGTGGCCGACGCGGCTGGTGGGGGCACAGGTGAAAGAGCATCTGGCGCCACAGGCGTCGGATGATCTGCTGTCACCCGGCTCGCCGCGAACCGTGGCCGACCTGCGACGGCAGAACGCGGAGTTAATCGTCCGTCTTACGAATATCGAAGCGCAGTTGGAGGACCTGAAAAAGCTTTCTGCCCAGTACGCGACGCTTGGCGGCGATTTGCGCAAGATGGTGCAACCGGCAACCGTGATCGGCGGACCGACCGACCAACGCCAGGTGCTGACGATCGGCACCGCCACGCTTACGCGCGTCGCGGATAACGCCGCGGTCGTGCACCCGCTTGGCTTTGTCGGGCGCGTCAGCGGTGTTGCGATTGCTGGCGGCAACGCGCGCGTATTGCTGGCGACCGACCCTTCGTCCCGCGTCTCTGGTCGATTTGTGCGCTTCGTCCCGCGCCCTGACGGCGCGATCGACATCATCACGCTCGACCTGCCGCCGCCGCTGGTCGAGGGAACGACGCGCGGACTCATCGCCCGCCTCCTCCCCGCCCGGCCGATTCGGGAGAAGCTGAAGGTGGCCGACATGGTGTTGCTGGATGATCCGCAACTATTCCCGATCCCCGCGCTCAAAGGCCTTCGCATCGGCTCGGTGACAAAAATCCGCCTCCCCCCCACCGACGCCGGCCATGCAGAAGTGGAGATCGCGCCGATCACGGATTTCAGTTCATTGCGCGAAGTGCTTGTGGTGACGAAATAGCCCCTAATAGAAAACAATGAGTGAAAAACGATGAGCGACGAGTTCGCCGACATCGCTTTTCCACTCATCGCTCGTTACTTTCCACTCATTCCTGGAATCAATGCGATGGTTCAGCTTCGTCATCCTCGCGTATGTCATGCTCGGGTTGCAGATCGGGCTCGGCGGGATCGCGCAATTCGGCAGTGGGCAGATCAATTTCGTGCTGATCGCCGCGACGTTCATCGCAATCAACGCCCACCGCGACCCGGCCATGATCGGCTGTTTCACGCTCGGATTATTACAAGACATCGTCGGCCTCGGCCCGATCGGCACCTACGCGCTGGCGTACACCACCATGGCGATGCTGATGGCCGGCACCGACCGGGCGCTGGCGGTGGAGCACCCATTCACGCATTTCCTGGTGACGCTGTTCGGCGGGTTAGTGGTCGCACTGATCCTCTGGCTCCACGGCAAAATCGCCGCACACGGCGTCCCTGTCCCCATGACCGCGCTCCTGCTCGGCACTTTCTACACGGCGCTGCTGTCGCTGCCGGTGCTGTGGGTGCTGACGAAGGTGAGGAAGTCGTTTCGGTTCAGGACGGGAATAGGTCGGTAGAAATTTATCATTCCCTGCGGCTCATTCGCAAGATATGCTCAATGACATGACCATAACGGTCGAACAACTTTCCAACGACGCTCGCCGGTATCTTCAACTCGCCCAGCAAGGCGAGCAAGTTGTGATACAGGATGGACCTAATGCAATTGCCACGCTTATCGCGGTCCGTTCGGCGGAATCGACGGCTACGGCTTGGGACGTTAAGCACATTCCAAGCGTCGCCCCCGGTTCACCCGCCTCTAAGAACGTCATAGAGGATCGACGGTGAATCTGTATCTGGACACCTCGGCGCTCATTAAGCGGTACTGCTTTGAAGACGGAAGTATGTTTCTATCACGAGTTCTCGCGCCGGCGGCTATACGAGGAAGTTCTGTCCTGCTGTATGCGGAGGTTGCCGCGGCATTGCACCGGAAAGTGCGAGAAGGAATGCTGCCGGCGGACTTCGGCTTTCAGTGGCGTCAATTCGAGGCAGATTACGCGGGGCTTAGCACAATCGCGATCGACATGAGCCTGCTCGCTGCCGTACCGGATCTTTGTGCGCGGCACCCCTTGCGCAGCGCTGATGCAATTCACCTCGCTAGCGCGTTAGCCTGCCAGAGCAGAACGAGCGCCGTGACGTTCGTGGCTGCGGACCAGAGACTGCTGGCCGCTGCTGCGGCAGAAGGTATGGCGATTATCGACGTTTCCCACGATGCGAAGGACGGCCTCTAACCTAATCCCCATACTCAAACGCCTCTTTCCCCATCACGATCGGCCGCTTCTGACCGATGTTCAGCAGTAGGCCGATGCTCATGAAGCTGGCGATGAGGCTGCTGCCGCCGGAGCTGACAAAGGGGAGCGTGACGCCGGTTACGGGCATGAGTTTCATCGTCACCATCAGGTTGATGAACGTCTGCCCCGCGAGCATCACGACGATGCCCACCGCCACCAGCCGGCCGAACGGTTCGCGGGTGCTGCCGGCGATTTCCAGGCTGACGACGAAGATCACCAGGTAGCAGCCGATCACCACCACCGAGCCGATGAAGCCGAACTGCTCGCCGATGAGGGAGAAGATCATATCGTTGCGTCGCTCGGGGACGCGCTTGCCGGCCGCGAGTTCGCCGATCCCTTCGCCGGCGAATCCGCCGCTGCCCATCGCCATCAGCGCGCGGTGCTGCTGCATCCCCGTGCCGATCGTCTCCACCTCCGGGTCGTCGCTGAACATCGCATAAACGCGGTTGCGCTGATACTCCTGCACAATGCTCGGGAGATGCTGAAAAATCGGAACGCCATCGAGCCCGACAATCCAGAGCAGCGGGATAATGCCCACGCCCATCCCAGCGACGCCGAGCAGATGGCGAATCTTGGCGCCCGCGGCGAACAGCATCGCGAACAGCGCCGGGATGAAGACCAGCGCGGTCCCCAAATCAGGTTGGCCGAGGATCAGCAGCAGTGGAAATGCGGTGAGTAGAAACAACGGGATGAGCCCGACGAGCGTGCGGTAATTCGATCGAAAGCGAAGATAGCGCGCGATCACCATCACGTACGCCACCTTCATCAACTCAGACGGCTGCAGCGCGAAGGCGCCCAAGTCAATCCAGTTGTAAGCGCCGTTCACCTTCGACACACCCGGCACGCCAGCGCCGACCTTGGCCATCATGTGGCCAAGCACGGTGTAAAAGATCAGCGCCGCGGCGGCGAAATAGAACGGGATCGCCTTGTGCCCGATGATTCGATAATCAACGACTTGAAACGCCATCAGGCACGCCAGCGCGACGCCAAAAAAGATCAACTGCTTCTTACCGGCCGCCGGCTGATCGGCCCAGATCGTCAGCACACCAATACACGCCAACACCGCCACCGCGACCAGGATGGGCCAGTGACGTGAAATTGCGAGTTGCCGGAGGGTTTGCTGAATCATCGGATCGTGCGTTTATGTCACCGGCATCACCCAGATCCGCTGCCGGATCGCCTCTGCGCGCAGCGCCTGGCGCGGCAAATCATTCATCCGCAGCAGCTGAACGGTGGCACGACCGACTTGCGTCAGCCCGACGATTGAATGTCCGGCTAGAGTAAAATGCTCGCGCCATCGATCATGCCTGGGATTAAAGAGCCGGGTGTGTTGTTGGGTCAAGGCATCAACCGTACCGAGGTTGGTCCCTTTATGACAGTTGCACCGCATGCACGCATAGGCCAGGTTGGCTTCATTGGTTTCGCCGCCGTGTATGCGGGCCACTATATGCTCGATATGAAACGGAATCGGCGAAATCGAAGCGGGCAACAGGCAATATTCACAACGCGCAGCGGCGCGAGCCACGACCAGATCGGCCAGCACCTTGGTCATCGTCGCCTCACGCCGCGGATCCTCGTTCGGACAGCGTTGAGCTGGCACGAAGCTTCAGAACCGCCAGCAGATCGCCGAGCGTGACGAAGGTCGCCAATTCGTCCGACTCCTCCGATGTGAGCGCGCCTTGAGTGGCTTTTTCACCCAGTTCCGAAATCCTAGCGAGCGCCACTTCCGAAAGCTTCATCTCGACGAAGAAACGCGCGACTTCCGGCGTCATCGCATGCCCGTCATGCGACAGCAGCTCCTGAACGAGTTGGTGGGAGTCGAATGCCATTCATCCCATAGCATACCGACCAGCCGAATTGTGTGCGAGAAAAAGACCGTCCTGCACCGCGCCCATGTCCACATCTACATATACGACCGCACCGGCAGAACCATTCCACTGCTTGAGACAACCACTTTGATGTCATCCCCCACCACGATCGGCCCATTCCTTGCCGGCCAATAGGCGTAGCGGACGATCTGGCCGCCTAGATTTGACGAACCCGACGCATCGCCGGAGACGGTCAGGCCCATCCGCTTGGACATCGGCGCGATCGCGGATTGCTGAAGCGACACCACGTGGCCGGTCAGAGTTTGGCCGTCCACCAGCGTCCGGCGGACGCGCGAGCGCTGGTAGATCATCATCGCCAGGCAGATCAACGCGATCGGGAACAGCAGCAGCGGCACGGTAAGCTCAAGCAGGATCGGGACCGGCTCGGTGCGCTCCGTCCAGACCTGCGGATCATTTGGATCAACGCGGATGGTGAGGATCTGATTCTGCGAGACCTGTGCCTTGGGCTTGCGCGGGAGTTGGCCGAGCGATTCGATGGTGCGGCCGGACTTGGGGTCTACAAACTCCAGCACGACGCGCTGCACTTCGTCCCGCGGCGCGTTGCGCTCCTTGGCGAGCCCGATTGTCAGCACCTTGGCCTGCACGACTGTTCCGCTCTGGATCAGGCGCCGTTCCTGCAGCGTGGAATACAATTGCACGCCGGCCATCGCCACGACCGCGAGCGACATTAATATTGTCAGCCCCAGCCACGGACGGACGTTGATTTCCAGCCACGAGCGGGTTGCTGCGCGCGGATAAAGAGTTGCCGGATCGGTTTTGCTCATGGTTGCCCGGACCGAAGGTAGCCTTGCTTGGCGCAGGCTTCAAGCGTCGCTTTGATCACGCTGCCTGCCGCCGTCCCGCCGCCGCCGCCGTATTCGACCATCGCGGCGATCGCGATCGTCGGACGATCCGCCGGCGCGAACGCCATCATCCACGCGTGGCTGGAGACTTTTTCCTCGTTCTCGCCGCTGGCGCGATACCACGGCGCCAATGGATTTATGGCCGCACGAGTGCCGGGCGTAATCGGGTTCCACATTTCGCGCCCGCGCTGGTCAAGCACCTTCAGGCCGGATGAATCAACCCGCTGGATTCGCAGCGGCGCAGATTGCGCCGAGCCGGTCTTCCCAGCGACAAGGATCGCATCCATCCGCGCCCCCGTGCCGGTGCCGGCGAGTCCGTTGACGACATTGATCATCCCGCGACGCGCCTCGTGCACCGCGTCGGCGTTCAGACCCAGATCCACCCGATCACCGGCAACGAACGCGCGTCGCGGCAGCAGCGTTGGCCGCACCCAGATGCCGCCGCGCGCGATCGTGGCGGCAAGATTGGCGATCTGGATCGGCGTTGCCGACACATGTCCCTGCCCGATCGCGGTAAACCATGACTCCGATCGCTGCAGGATCGCCGGGCCTTGAAAAGAATCGGGCAGGCGACCTTTTCCTTCCCGAAGCCCGATCCCCGTCACCCGGCCGAGCCCGAAGCGGTCATACCACCGGCTGATGCCGCTGACGCCGAGCTTATCGCCGAGCGTTTCATGATAGACATTGCACGATCGCTCCAGGGCATCGGCAAACGTGAGAAATCCGTTCGGATGCGGCGCGGCGCTGGGAATGCTGTGATGATGAAACCCTTCGCTAAATCCGCTCATCGTCCAGCAGCGGCCGTACGAATATTGTTTGCCGCCGAGAACGAGATAGCCAGTGCATTCGATCGTATCGCGCGCGCCGATCAGCCCGTCGGTGATGGCCCCGAGCCCGACGATCGGCTTCACGGTCGAGCCGGGTTCCAGCTCCGAAGTCAGCGCGCGATTTGCGAACGGGCGATTGATCACGTCCTGTGCGAGCTTGGTGTAGAGATCGTCAAATCGATTGAGATCGTAGGTGGGATAAGACGCCAGCGCCCGCACCTCGCCGGTGGCCAGATCGATCACCACCGCCGCGCCGGGCATCGCGAGATGCTCAACAGGCAGATCGCGATGCGGCTGGAATTTCACCTGCCCGAACGCGGCCTCCACCTGCGCCTGTAATTCGATATCGATGGTGACGCGCACATCCTCACCGGGCTTCGGCTCGATGCTCTGCACAATTTCCCCGCCGGCGTCTTCCACGCGCGAGCCGCGCGTGCCGCGCAGCCGGTCTTCCAGCATTCCCTCGAGCCCGCCGCGACCGATTTCGTCCGACGGCCTGTAGTTACGCAGCCGTTCCTGCTGCGTCTGGGCCTTTGCTGTTTCGCGATCGACCAGCTCCTTCGGCTCCACCTTGCGCAGCGTGCCGATCGTGTGGCACGCCGCCGACCCGTACGGATAGAACCGCATGATGCCCGGACGCAGCGAAAGGCCGGGATATTTTTCGATCTGCCGCGCCAGCTCGTTCCGCACCGCGTAATCCACATTGGGAATGATCGTGTGCGTCTGCGTCTGCTCGGCGACCTCGATATCGGCGAACTTGTCGAGGCTCAGCTCCGATTTGCCCAGCAGCCACGAATACCAGGCATCGTTTTGCTCGCCGGTCTGATTTTTCAGCGCTTTCTCGTATTTTCCGTACCACGCCAGCCGCCGGCGCGTCTCCACAAGCCGGATGATCTGGCGTCGCTGCTCATCCAGCTCGTCATTCGTCCGGCCGCTCACGCGGGCGAGCTCGCGCCACATCGCGTCGATGTCTAGCCGCACCTGATCAATCTCTGCAGTGATCAGCGCCACGCGCCGCTTGTACGGCAGATCAATGAAATGCTCGTCGCGCTGCACCAGCCGCTGGCGCGCCATGGCGCGCACGCGATCGCGCGTCTTTTTGTCCTGCGGATCGATCTCGAACGGGATCACCAGGTAATCAACGCAGACATCAATGCACGGCTGATCAATCGCCAGCTCGCGCCCTTTCACGTCCAGAATCCGCCCGCGCGTGGTCGCGACGACCGATTCATCCGCCATCGCCCGCGAAGATTCTTCCTCCCAATAGCGGTGATGCACCACCTGGATGGAAAACGCGCGGACGATCAGCACCACCGCAATGACGGTAAGAAAAATGAGCAGGACTTTAAGCCGGCGTTCGAACATCCGTGTTCGGCCCTTTCTAACGAAATAGCGCTTTCCGAGAGCAAAATAGGCCGCGGATTACACAGATTGCGCAGATTTAAGAGATGAATCGCCTTTCATCTGAGCAATCTGTGTAATCCGCGGCCCATTCTGCTCT
>JACMML010000284.1 GCA_014379105.1 Phycisphaerae bacterium | reverse complement strand
CGCGTGCTGGTTTCGGATGTCGGGCGTGCGGGAGGCATTACTTTGTGATCGTCGCTGCCACGTGGGGTTTGATTCATTTGGTTGGGCCGGAAATCGACGATGATGCCGCGTTCCTGGGGCAGTACGGCCATCTGTCCGACCGTGACATCGAGCTGCTGATTTTCAAGCGTCTGGGCGAGGCGTAAGTGACACGCGAAGAATCCTAGGAAGTCTCCGGCGTCACGCGCTCGCTGCTCAAGCAGATTTCGAGCCTCGGCTACATCGTCTCCGTGCACGCCTGCCGTCGTCGCTGCTCGGCACACTCCCGGAATCGGTCGAGATGCACGCGGTTGATCCTCGCACCGATCCGCCGATCACGAACATTGTGCGCGTTGCTGCCGGCGAGGCGAGCGACACCGACTATCGGGCGGCGTGCGAGCTGGCGCGGATGTGCGGGATTGGTCTTGAGGGCTGAATCGGCCGCCGGCGCAGCGCGAGCGCGATGATTGTAAAAGCCTGTAATGGCCTCGGAAGTGCGTTGGAGGGTGCGGTGCTAATTACAGCACGTTCCAAAATTGACGGCATATTCTTGCTGGGGTGAAGTTCCCCAATACCAACGACCGGAATTGCGCCGGTAATCATGCGGTGTCAACGACTCGGTATGGCCGTCTGCCATCACCACGTTTGCGTAGCGTGACCCTCCGTGTCGAAACGTGGATTGCGATGTGTGCCCCACCGACCTGATCCACCATCGCATGTCTGCCCAATCAGGCTTCACGAGCCAGAAGCCGTCAGAAGTTGTCAGCCAATCTTCCTCGTTGATCGCCTTATCACCCATGAGGATGATGCGCGATGAATCCATTTTGGCATCACGCCGCGCTGACCAGTTGGCCATCATGACGCAGGAATTCACACCATAGCTGGTTTCGAGGTTGGGCTGATTAGGATCGCTTATTGACGGGCAGAACATCAGCCTCAAGCGTTGTTCCTTGCCTTGAGGCAGGTATCGCTCCAGCCGACGTTGCCACTTGTCCTCCGGGCCAGTGCTCTCGACCGAGGTAAATCGGCCGCGATTTGCCTCGCCGTAGGCGACCTGAGCGAAATAAAGTTGTCGCAGCGTGGATTGGCAATGGACATTGTTGGCCTGATCGCGCGCCCGCCCTAAAGCGGGCAAGAGCATTGCGATTAGAATTCCGATGATGCAGATTGCTACTAGAAGTTCGACCAGCGTAAAACCGTGACGATTTCTGAACATGTGTTACCCGCCTTTGCCGCGAAGACACGCCCAGAATTGGGCGTCAAATCGCTGCTGGACAGATCACTATTTAATGACTTTCTTCGCCGCATGTCGTTAGATGCCGATGTGACATCGCAGTTTAGCTGCGGGCGAGGTCGCTCACAATTGACAATTCTCCCGAAGACGAGAACGTCCTGAACATCGTCGCGCTGTTGATCGGGTGACGGCATGTACACTCTCGCCGATGGTCGCACGCGTCGCTCTTCTCATTCTGATCGTCTGCTCGCCCGCCTTCGCGTGGTCGCTAGAAGGACATCAAATCGTCTGTTGGATCGCAGAGAACCGTCTGACGGCCGAGGCGCAGGCCGCCGTGCATGAGCTGCTCGACGGTGCGCACATCAGCGACGCGGAAGTGTGCGGCTGGGCCGATGAGATTCGGCGCCAGAGACGCGACACCGAAGGGTATCACTACATTAATTCGCCGTTCGACTCCGACGGCTACGACGCCGCCCGCGACGATCCGAAAGGCGTCCACGTCGTCAAGGCTACGCCAAGCGTACCGCATCAAAGGTTCTTCCGCTCCGCTGGCGATTTCCGCCCCTCACATTGCGGCTCGATAAGAAGTGAGTGCCAGGTTTTTTGCCTCAACGCTGCTGCTCCCCCGCATACGCCCCCGCCGTCGGTAAATCCCGCTTAATCCCGCGTAATCCGGCATAATCCGGGTACGTTCGAGTCTACCCGCGGAGTTTTTTCGATTAGACGATTTGAGCGAGAGCCAGATTCGCGCGCAGCGGACGGCGATGTCGCGCCCAGATCACCAGCATCGCAGCGATCGCGGAACACATCCCCGGTTCCGGAACTTGCGCAGGGCGTGCCGCTGACGTGTTGAAGTTGCTGGCCAAAATCGAGAAATCGCTGATCCCCGCCACGCCGTCGGCGTTAAAATCACCGGCGAACCACGTCTGGCCGGTTGCATTGAAGTGCGCCGCAAGAATCGAAAAGTCGGTGAGGTCTGTGGTGAGTGACAGATTAGCATCACCCGGCAAGTTCAGCCCCAGCCGCGGGCGCAGGTTGTAATCGGCGACGATCGGCAGGTGGTCCAGAATCCCGGCCAACGCGTTGAGCACGCGAGCGTCGGCGCCGGCGCCGGAGTTAATCGGCGCGTCTTGCGCGTGCGTGCCGTTGTTGCCGAAGGCGTTGTAACTGTTCACCGCGTACTGCAGCCCGCTGGTTCCGGCGTCGACGGCTTGTGAGATGAGTTGGAAATCATACCGATCATCCATGCCACCGGCCGTGCCGTTGAAACCGGTTTGCGCAGCTAGCGCCGGATCCCAAGGGCTTTGCGTGTGGATGGGCTTGAACGCGGCGGCGTCGCTCCATGTTCCGGGCGCACGAATCGGATCGATCGCTTTGGCTGTCCCCGCGGCCGACAGGGTCGCGTACATCGGTTCGGTGTCGCGCGCGACGTTGAAGTCACCCAGGTAGATTAAATTGCGTCCGCCGCCAAACGTGTCGGCGTCGGCGCGGATATCGCCCGCTTCGACGTTGCGGCGCGAACGGTCGCTCGTCGCGCTGCCGGCCTTGAAATGAGTGTTGTAGATCACAAGGTCCGCAGCGTCGGAGATGAATCCATTCGGGCGGAAGGTGTAGCGCAGCGCCTGGCGGGGCGATCCCGTGGCGGTGACGGTCCCAACTGCCGCCATTGCCTGCAGTGTCACGGCTTCAGTGTTGTAAACGACAACCTGCGTCCCGGCGCCGCTGGTCGCACCGTCGAGCGTGCCGGCGGCGTAGCGGTCGGTCGAATAAATCTGATTCATTAACGCCGCGTACGCGACGCCGGTGGTGGCGGACGAGCGGCTTTCCTGCAGGCAAAGAATGTCAATCGGGCGGGTGATGCCGCTTGCGCCTGGGAGGAGCGGATCGTCGCTCTCCGCCGCACCAATCGCCGACAAAATCGACGACATATCCGCTCGCGGCGCGCTCGTCGAAGCACCCGTGTTGCTGGCGTTAAGGCTGACCACGCGAAGCTGCGCGAAAGCAGGAGCGGGGAGGAGCGATAATACGACCGCAATTTTGCAGAGCATCGAAATTGATCGTAGGACTCCAACATGGCGTTGACGCACAAAAAACTCGCATTGTCTGGGGGCGTCATCAGGCTCCGGTTCGAACGCGGGCGTTGTCCTAACCT
>JACMML010000283.1 GCA_014379105.1 Phycisphaerae bacterium | reverse complement strand
TCGTCATCGACAAAGCCGAGGCCGAGGAGATTCGACGGAAGATCGGCAGCCACCTGATGTTCATGGGTATCAAACTCATCCAAAGCGGCGGCGACTGGTACGAGCAATTGGCCGACGCGCAGAAGGCGCTGTCGCCCGATGCGAAGCGCGTGCTGGTCCACGACGGCGCCCGGCCGGCGGTGCCGTATACGAATATCGATGCGCTGATCGAAGAATCGACAAAGCACCCCGCCGCAGGCCTGGCATTGCCGGTGCGCGGCGCGACGGTGGAAGCCGGCGTGGTCCCCGGCGCGGGCAAAGTGACGGCAACCAGAGTCGCCGTTCTCCAATGGCCGATGATTTACAGCCGTGCGGCATTCGATGCGGTCGCGGCATCAAAGAAACAGCCCGAGACGATCCAATTCATCGAAGGCTCGCCCCTAAACGTCCGCTGCGGCATCGCCGATGCGTCCCTGGTCAAAGCAATGATCGGCCTGCTACCCAAACCGAAGATGAAGGTCCAGTCTTCACCTTTCGAGGAAGCGCAGTGGTAATTTTTTTATCCACGAATTGACACGAATCACACGAATGAGAAATACAAGAATACTAAATACGAGAATGGGCCGCAGATGAACGCGGATAAACGCTGATAAGAAATGCTTTTTGTATTATCTGCGAAATCTGCGGCCAATTTCTTGCATTTATTTTTCGTGTGATTCGTGTCAATTCGTGGATAAAAATCTTCACCCCGGAATCAGTTTGACAAATTTCTTGCTGCCGAGCTGCAGCACGCGCGGCGAAGTGACTTCAATCGCCGATTTCGGATCGGTCACTTTTTCGCCATCCAGTTTAACCGCTCCTTCGCGGATTTTTCGGTTCGCCTCGCTATTGCTCGGCGTGATCCCGGCTGCGGTTAATAACGCGACGATGGCGTGTGATCCGGATGTGACGGCGTGTTCGGGGATTTCGCTCGGCACACCGCCGTGCGTGGCGGTGAAGAAATCTTTTTCTGCCTGCTCCGCCGACCCCGCGTTGTGCAGCCATGTGATCAAATGCTTCGCCAGGCCGACTTTGGCATCGCGCGGGCTCCTGGCGATCAGTGCTTTGAACTCCTCAACGGGCGTATCGGTGAGCAGCGTGTAATAGCTTTCCATCAGCGCATCCGGCAACGACATGATCTTGCCGAACATGCCGCTTTGCCCCCCGGGTGGGTCGGTGACGCCGACGTAGTTGCCCAGGCTCTTGCTCATCTTCTTCACGCCGTCGGTTCCGACCAGCAGCGGCGTGACGAACACACACTGGCCGTCGTGCCCTTCTTCCTTCTGAAACTCTCGGCCGACCAGATTGTTAAAGAGCTGATCGCTGCCGCCCATCTCAATGTCGGCTTCAATCACCACGCTGTCCCAACCTTGCAGCAGCGGGTAGAGAATTTCGTGCAGCCGGATATCCACGCCATCCGCATAACGCTTGGCGAAATCCTC
Organism: Phycisphaerae bacterium; assembly: GCA_014379105.1. GTDB lineage: Bacteria > Planctomycetota > Phycisphaerae > Tepidisphaerales > Tepidisphaeraceae > JACMML01. Next base: position 2,593 of record JACMML010000283.1, on the reverse strand, counting down.
GCGCGTGAGCACCTGCGCCACGCTCTTGCGGGCGGCCAGCTTGATGATGTCCACCAGGCCCATCTTCCCGAGCCATTCGCCGTTATAGCGCACCTCGAGATGCTGCGGATCGGTGAGCAGGATTTTGCCGACCTGCGCGACGTAGGTGCGTGCGTTGGCGTCGATCTCTTCACCGGTGAGGATTTTGCGCGTCTGATTCCGCCCGGTCGGGTCGCCAACGCGAGCGGTGTAATCGCCGATGATCAGGACGGCTTTGTGCCCCAGGTCCTGAAATTGCCGCACCACTTTCAGCGGCACGCAATGCCCGAGCGTGACATCGGGCGCGGTCGGATCCATCCCCAGCTTCACGCGCAGCGGCTTGCCGGTTTTGGCAGCCTTTTCGAGCTTCTGGCGAAGTTCCTGCTCGCTGATGATGCGCTCGCAACGGCGTGACAGGAGCGCAATCTGCTGATCAATCGGGATGGACATAGTCCGGCGATTGTATGAAGGGCTCATCGGGTGACAAGCGAACATGATTTCGGTCACGAATGCATTGCCCCATCGCTACTCGTATCGATACAGCTTGACGCGCTGAATCGTCGGCCCGACCGGACCAAACATCAGCCCGCTGCCCGATTGATTTTGCGCCGCCGCCTCGGCGAGCTTGTAGTTGATGAGGATGTCATCGCCGCTCAATCGTCGCGTGACGTTCCATTGCCCGTCCTTATATTCACCCGCCTGCACCCAGGCGATTCCCGCGATCGCCGGGCCGGGCGTTTGGGGGGTGAAGGTGACGCTGATATTCTGCCCGGCGACCAGGTATTCGTCAGCGCCCACCGCGATCGCGATCGCGTACCCCCGCTCGGCCATTTGTTCGGGGTGTCGACGGTTGCGGCGGATCTCGAAATTAATCGCGTACTCCCCCACCGTCACGCTCTCCGTCTGCTTCGCCGCATCCAGCAGCGCGGCCGTCGTTTTGTCTTTTCCCTGATTCTCGAGGATGACCGGCGCGAGTTGACGAAGAATGTCGTACGCGCGGGGAAGCGGCAGATTCTCGATGTCCGCCGGCATGGGCGTGGTGTCGTCAGCGCCGGTGACCAGACGCCGCACCACTTCGATGCCGAACGGCGAATAGCCGATGCCGTCGTGCCGGCCGATGGTGTAAAAGGCATTGGCAGCGCCGCGTGCATCGCCGCGCGATTCGGGGACAAACAGCGGATTGTCAGCGCGGTGAAAGCGCTGAGTCCATTCGGCGAATTCGGGTAGATAGATGTCAGGCGCGTTGAAATCGATCGCCGGCGCGCCGGCCTTCCAGATGTCCAGCGTGAGCGGTTCAGGACCGCCGCTGGGGTAATCGCCGGGCTTGGTGTCTTCGGGTTGGACAATCCACGAGTTGGTGAACACCGGCAGCGCATACTCCTTCTTGCCCGCGGCCGTCATGTGATCCATGTATCGCGCGAAGTGCCACGCCATGAATATCTCGTCCGCCTGCGGTGTCTCTCCGAAGATCTCTTTCCATGTGCCCGCCGTCTTCGCGCCGGCGGCGTCCCACGCCTGACGAAGATCGGCGTTGAGCGTCTGGCGATTGTTGGTTAGATACTGAATCAATTCCCCCGGCACCGCCGACGCGAACGCCTGAACGGCCGCGTCGCCGCGATCGCGCGAGTCACCGAGCACGCCTACTTCGTTCTGCATCTGCACCATGATCACGGTCTGCCGCTCGGCATCCACTTCCTTCAGGTGCTTCATAAACGCGGTGTATGCCTTGGTATCCGCGTCGCGATTGGCGTCACTCAACGGTGAAAGAATTTCCACCGACTTGCCCGAGGCGATCTTCACGCGCGGAAAGCGATTTGAATCAGCCTTCACCCACGCCGGCACAAAGCTTGAGATGCCGTTTTTCCAACTGCCGAACCAGAGGAATACGACGCGCAGATTATTCTGCCGCGCGCCTTCCAGCAGCCCGTCCACCAATGTGAAATCGTACGTCCCTTCCTGCGGCTCCACCCAGTCCCACGCCACCGCCACCAGCACGGTGTTAAGATTCATGCGCGTCATCAGCGGCCAGATCGGCTGCATGTGCTGGAGATTGGATGACGTCGTGTTGCCCAGCTCGCCGCCGAGCACGAGGAACGGTTTGTCATCGACGATCAACTGAGTCGCCGATCCCTGCTTCTTCAAATGCGGAATCTCCGCCGCCAGCGATAAAGACACTGAAATTGAAACCAGAATTATCGCGGCGGTCGCGAACGTTCGTGAAGACATGACATGCTCCTTCGCATCGCAAGTTGAGTAATCCAATTACGCATAAATACCCCCACCCTAACGGGATGTTGTTTCCGCTAACCCGAGCCGGACGTGGCGATCGAGAACCCGTTGAATACCGCGTGCATCACAATCGCCGACCACAAGCTGCCGGTGAGTTCGTAAGTGATTCCGATCATTACCGCCAGGACGAAGATCGGCGGGGCCATCCAGATGTCGTGTACCAGCGCGAATAACGCGCTTGATACCAGCACGGCGATCCATGAGTAGCCCGTCGCCCGCCGGACGCAGGTCTGCACCAGTCCTCGGAACAGCACTTCCTCAAAAAGCGGCGCGATCACCACCGCCG
>JACMML010000282.1 GCA_014379105.1 Phycisphaerae bacterium | reverse complement strand
TGGCAGACGAAAAGGTGCAGGGGATCCTGGTCAACATCTTCGGCGGCATCGCCAAGTGCGACCTGATCGCCGACGCATTGATCAAAGCCGGCCGCGAGATCGGGTTTAAGGTGCCGGTCGTCGTGCGGCTGGAAGGCACCAACGTCGATCTCGCCCGCGAAATGCTCAAAGGCGTCACCACCGAACTCCCGACGCTGACCAGCGCCGTAGACCTGACCGACGCGGCGAAAAAGATCGTCGAAGCGGTGAAAGTGGCGTAATCTGGCGTATTGCGGCTAAGCCCTGAAGGGTTCAGGAGCCTGGAACAGAGTGGGCAATAATCTTCATGGACTGGCGTTGTAACCATGACGACCCATGCGACGGACACGCCCCTGAGCCTCGCCAGAGCCACCGAAACTGCGGTCGGCTTGGAAACGGACGAGTTTCTGCTCGGTCGGCTCCGTCAAGGGGACGCACAGTCTGGTGAAAAACTGGTGGTTCGTTATCACCAGCCGCTGATGCGCTATCTGCAGCGCGTCTGCGGGCGGGTGGAGCTCGCGGAGGAGCTCCACCAGCAGGCCTGGCTGAGCGTGCTTGAACATATCGAAAAATTTGATCCCGCGTCCTCCGGCGGCGGCTTTAAAGCCTGGCTGTTCCGAATCGCGACCAACAAAGCCAACGACCTCTGGCGCTCCCACGGCCGACAACGGGCGGCGCATGACGGGCTGAAACTGGTCACCGATCAGTCCGCTCCCGAGGCCGGCGCGCGGCTGGAGGCATCGGACGACGAGGCCAAGCTCCGCGTCGCGATAGCGCGATTACCCGAGGCCCAGCGGCAGGTGCTGATGCTGAGGTATTACAGCGGGCTCAAATTCGCCGAGATTGCCGAGATGCTCGGCTGCCCGCTGAACACCGCGCTGGGCCGGATGCATAAAGCGATGGTAAAATTAAAAGAACTGATGGAAAGCTGAATGTGGAAAAACCAAACCGATGCGATCGTTGGTGATGGTCTTGGTAATGGATAAAAATCATGGCAAGCGTACTTGAACAACTTGATTCGAACGAGGCGATCCTGCTGATGTACCTCGCCAACGAACTACCCGGCGAAGACCGGGCCGCCGTCGAGAGGCGGCTGCACGCCGATGCGGCGCTGCGGGCGCAGTTGGATCAGATCCGTCTGGCGTACGCGTCGTTGGATCACGCGTTCGGCCGGGCAGATTCGGCGACGCCGCTTCCTTCCACGTTCTCAGCGGCGCGGTCCTTCGGCGAAGCGGTGCGCATCGCCCATCGCGAGCGCGTGTCGCCCAGCGGCCAGCAGGCGCTGTCGCGTCGCGGTCTCTACATGTTGCTTTACCCGGCGTCGGCGGCTGCGATTCTGGCGATGGGAATGCTGATCTGGTGGCAGGTCGCGACCGGGCTCGACGAAAGCCAAAATGGCACGCGTGATGCCCGCCTGCTCGGCGACGCCGATGCCGGTTACCCGCAACGCTGGGACAATTCGTGGGGCCCGGGGCGGGGTCGACCGTCCGTTGCGTTTAATTTCAGCCGCGCCGTGGTGGGCCCGGTTGCGGACCTAAACGACGAGGACCTGATCTCCGCGTTCGATTCGATGGTCGTTGAGCGGCCGTTGGGTTCGCAGAATGAATATAACGTCATCACATACCTGAATGAGAGCCTCCAGTGACACTGCCCAGCAAAGCACATCATCACTTTCTGAAAATGGTTCTTACCACCAGCCTGGCCGTGGGCGCTGCATCGCCAGTTCTGGCGCAAGCGCCGACATCGCGACCCGCCGACCGTGCGCGGCAGACCGGCGCATGGCGCGACCGGGCAGCCGGTGAAGTGCGCCCTGGTGACATGCGGCCCGGTGATATGCGTCCGGGTGAAATGCGCCCCGGTGAAATGCGACCAGGTCGCCCCGAAGCACCCCCGGCACGTCAGGATCCGCCCAGCGATGCCGAGTGGGAGGAAGTTGCGAAGTTTGCGCAGGAAAATCTGCCGAACCGATGGAAAATGTACGAGGAAGTTGTGCAGGCCAAACGGCCAAACGCGATCGAGGCGATCAAGCTGCGCATGGCCAACCGCTACCGGGCGCTGCAGCGAACCAGAGGCGATAATCCCGGAGTTTACAGAGCGCTATTGGAGCAGGCCAAGCTCGAGGACGACGTGTGGGCGGCAGTGCGTGACCTTCGCGCCAACCCAGGCGACACAGGCATGCGCGAGAGTGTTCGCGAAAAGATCAAAGCGCTGGTCCGCGCGAATCTCGACGAGCGCACCCGCCGGATCGAGAACATGAAGGCGGCGCTGGAGCGCGAGGAGGGACGATTGATCGATGACCGCGAGCACGAAGAGCAACTCATCGACACCCAGATGGAGCAAATGACCACCGACCGCCCGATGGCCGATCGTCCGATGGGGGATCGCCCGCCCCGAACAGGTCCGCGCCGGCCAGACGCCGCCGATGCGCCGCGGCAAACACAGGACGATCCCGCGCCCAAATAATGTGCGGACACAGAAATCCGCGGGGCGAAAAAGAAAAGCCCACGGCCAAGGCCGTGGGGCTTTTCGAACAATCACTTTTGCGTGCCTGAATCAGATCAATACACAACGCTCGTCGCGTCTTCGATCGTCTGAATCACATGGCGCACATTGAACGGCTTGCGGAGGAAGCCATCGAATCCATTTGAGATCGTCAGGTGCTTCAACTCGTCCTCGGTCATCTTCCCGCTCATCGCGATGACCTTGGTGAGCTGGAGGTCCGGATTCCCTTTAACGAGCCGCGCGACTTCGCGGCCGTCGATGTCTTTGAGATTCATGTCCAGGAGGATCGCGTGCGGCTTAAACTTTTCCGCAGTAATCCCGGCCATAAAGCCGCTCTTGGCGACTTCAACCTCGTACTTGGCTTCGTCCTCGAGGATCTTCTCGAGCACTTCCACGATGTCCTGCTCGTCGTCGACGATCATGACACGCGTGGCGCCGGTCATCAGTCCATTGAGCGGCATTCCATGATGCTTCATGAACTTGATCAGCTGGGACAGCGGAATGCGCCGATCCTTGCTGCCGGGAATGCGATAGCCGGTGAGTGCGCCGGAGTCGAACCACTTGCTGACGGTGCGCGGCGCAACGTTGCAGATCTTGGCGACTTCGCCGGTAGTCAGAACGTCTTTCAGTTTGGTCGTAGCCATTTGCATTTCTCCCAAGGGGCGAACGATAGGTCCGCCGACAAGGGATATATCGACCGTGTGTCTGACCGCTTTAGTTCGAGGGCGCAGATTCTGCGGCTGAGCCCGAACAGTATGACTGGGATGGATATCTTTATCGGTCATGAGACTGGATTTGTGCCTGCCCTGGCCGTCGCAATCGGCTTTAGTGTACCCCGGGACAGGTAGGAAAGTACGGAATATTTTGCCGCGTCCGGTAATGCCGAAGCGGATGACAGAGCGGCGCTGGCGTACGTTGACGCGTTTGGTAGGCTGGTCCTTATGCATGTTCTGTACGTTCACCAGAACTTTCCCGCCCAGTTTGGGCATATCGCACGGCACCTGGTCAACAAACTGGGCTGGCGCTGCTCGTTCGTCTCTGAAACGCCCGGCGGGATTGTCGAGGGGATAGAAAAAATCCAATATAAGCTCGGCGGTGGGGCCACCAAGCAGAACCACTTCTGCACGCGCACGTTTGAAAACACCGTGTGGCACTGCCACGCCGTTTACAACGCGCTGGTGGAACGTCCGGAAATCAAGCCGGATCTGATCGTGGGACACAGCGGATTCGGTTCTACGCTCTTCCTGCGTGAGCTCTATCCCGAGACGCCGATCGTCAACTTCTTCGAATATTATTATCGCTCCCATGATGCCGACAGCGACATGGACTTCCGCCGCGACCTCAACTGGCAGGTGCCGGAGATCAAGTATCTGCGCAGCCGGTGTCGCAACGCGATGATCCTGCTGGATCTGCAGAACTGCCAGATCGGGTATACGCCGACGCAATTTCAGAAGAGCCGCTTCCCGCGCGAGTATGACGACAAAATCCGAACGATATTTGACGGCGTCGATCGCGAGGTCTACCACGGCTACGGCGAATCGCTCCGTCCGCCGGTTTCGCAGCGCGGCCCGCGCACGATCGCCGGGCAGGAGATCGCGGCCGACATGCGCGTCGTCACGTATGTGTCACGCGGGTTCGAGTCGATGCGCGGCTTCGATATCTTCATGAAGGCGGCCAAGATCATCTGCGACCGGATGCCGAATGTGGTCTTCCTCGTCATCGGTACCGACCGCATCGCCTATGGCGGCGACGAAGGGTATCTGGGAGGCAAGAGCTTCAAGCAGTGGGTGCTGGATCAGGATCAGTACGACCTCTCGCGCATCCGCTTCGTCGGCCGACTGCCGATGGACGAGCTGGGGCGCACGCTCGCCAGCAGCGATCTGCATATCTATCTCACGGTCCCGTTCGTCTTGAGCTGGAGCATGATGGACGCGATGAGCTGCGGCGCCGCCGTGCTCGCCAGCGACACTTCGCCGGTGAAGGAAATGATTCAGGACGGGCAGAATGGTTTACTCGCGGATTTCTTCTCGCCCGAAGATTTCGCCGACAAAGCATGCCGCGTGCTCGCCGATCCGGACGCATATCGTCACCTCGGACAGGCGGCCGAGAAGATGGTCGCCGAGCGTTATTCACTCGAGGCGCTGCTTCCGCAGATGCTCCAGTTGTATGATGATGCATTGAACATCAAAACCGGCCTGGAGGCGGCGCACGAGCGCGGTGCTGTCCAGGCACCCAGGCCACGAGCCAAGACGGCCGCGCCGTCGATCGCCAAGGCGACCGGGCTCAAAGCGAACGACATTCTCACCGGCAAAGCGCCGCCGAAAGGGTGGTCGCCGTTCAGGGGTTGATTTAGCACGGCTTTAGACCGAGTGGAAGTCGGGCAACGATAAGCTCGGCTGTCCGTAACACATATGGAACTCACGCGCGTCAGGAGATTTATGCGATACAACTTGATCACGTCTGTCTTGTCTTTGTTTCTCATTACGATCGCGTGCGCTCAGGATGGCGGCGGCGTGGTCGATGTCACCAACAAAGCCGCGCTTGAAGCGGCAAAGGGTGCATCGGGAACCGTGGAAGGAAAGATCGCCAAGGCCGAGTGGAGCCGCTCGGGGAAGGTGATGAATATTGAATTCGAAGGCGCGCCGGATTTCGTCGGCGCTGCGTTCGAAAAGGCCCGCGTCAAGCTCGATGAAGGCTTTAATGGCGATCTAGCCAAGACGCTGACCGGGGCGAAAGTGCGGCTTACCGGAAAGCTCGACGTCTACGGCGGCAAAGCGCCTGAATACGTCGGCCGGATGCAGATCATCATCACCGCGGCTAACCAGATCACGATTCTCGAACCCGC
>JACMML010000281.1 GCA_014379105.1 Phycisphaerae bacterium | reverse complement strand
GCAGGGCGCCATCAATCTCGGCTTCATGCACCTGCCCAAGTATCGCGCGTGGGTGATCGTGGCGTCGCTGGTCGTGTGCTTCGCGACCTGGTATGTGATCGAGCGCACCAAGCTGGGTGCGTACTTGCGGGCCGGCACTGAGAACCCGCGGCTGGTGGAAGCATTCGGCGTCAACGTGCCGCTGATGATTACTCTGACCTACGGCTACGGCGTCGCGCTGGCGGCGTTCGCGGGCGTGCTGGCGGCGCCGATTTTCACCGTCGGCCCCCGGATGGGCGCGGATCTCATCATCGTAGTATTCGCGGTGGTCGTGATCGGCGGCATGGGATCGATCCTCGGCTCGATCGTAACCGGGCTCGCGCTCGGTCTTATCGAAGGGCTGACAAAAGTGTTTTATCCCGAGGCTTCGGCGGTGGTCGTATTCGTGATCATGGCAATCGTGCTGCTCGTGCGTCCGGCGGGACTGTTCGGACGCGAGAAATAGCGCGATGAGCAAAACCACGATCGGCTTTATCCTGCTCGTCGTCGCCGGCGCGATCGCGCCGCTACTCGGCGTATATCCGACATTTCTGATGAAGTGCTGGTGTTTTGCACTGTTTGCGTGTGCGTTCAATCTGCTGCTCGGCTATACCGGTCTGCTGTCTTTCGGACACGCGGCGTTTCTCGGCGCGGCCGGCTACATCGCCGGCCATTCGATCAAAGTCTGGGGCTGGCCGCCGGAGCTCGGCATTCTCGGCGGCGCCGCGTTCGCCGCCGTGCTGGGCTGGGTTTTCGGCAGCCTGGCGATCCGGCGCGCCGGCATTTACTACGCGATGATCACGCTCGCGCTCTCACCGATGATCTATTTTCTGTGGCTGCAGATGCGGTTCACTGGCGGCGAGGACGGTCTGCAAGGCGTGCCGCGCGGCATGCTGCTGGGCGTGATCGACCTGTCCGACAACATGAATCTCTATTACTTCGTATTCGGGATTTTTCTGTTCGGGTTTTTTCTGATCTACCGCGTCATTCATTCGCCATTCGGGCAGGTTCTCAAATCGATCCGCGAAAACGAGCCGCGAGCGATTTCCCTGGGCTACGACGTCGACCGCTATAAGCTGGTGGCGTTCGTTCTTTCGGCCGCGCTGTCGGGGCTCGCCGGAGCGACCAAGACGGTGGTGTTCCAGCTCGCATCGCTCACCGACGCGCACTGGCATATGTCGGGGGAAGTCGTGTTGATGACGCTGCTCGGCGGGCTGGGCACCGTGTTCGGGCCGGTCGTGGGCGCATTCGTGGTCGTCGGGCTGCAAAATCAGCTCGCCGACAAAGTGGGCTCGTGGGTGCAGGTCATCATGGGCATCATTTTCGTCGTCTGCGTGCTCGCGTTCCGGCGCGGAATCGTCGGCGAAATCATGGCGCTGTTCAAGCGTCCGCGCACCGGCCCGGCCTGACTGCAGCGCCGGCCGCGCGCCGCGATTACGCGTGTTGCGGTAATCCGGTAAAATTCCAACCCTTTCCGCAACGTTAAGACCAAGGCGAGGAGTGCCAATGAAGGTCATGGTGGCAGTGAAGCGGGTGGTCGATCCCAACATCAAGGTGCGCGTCAAGGCTGACGGCACGGGAGTCGAGACCGCCAATATCAAGATGGCGATGAATCCGTTCTGCGAGATTGCGGTCGAGCAGGCGATACGCATGAAGGAAGCGGGCACGGTGACCGAAATCCTCGTGGTCTCGATCGGTTTGCCCACGTGCCAGGAAACGCTGCGCACCGCGCTCGCGATGGGTGCCGATCGCGCGATTCTGGTCGAGACGGACGTCGAGGTCCAGCCGCTGGCGGTCGCGAAGGTTCTGAAGGCGATCGTCGCCAAGGAAAATCCCGGTCTGGTAATCATGGGCAAACAGGCGATCGATGACGATTGCAACCAGTCGGGACAGATGCTCGCCGCATTGCTCGACTGGCCGCAGGCAGCTTTCATCTCCAAGCTCGAGCCAGCCGGCGACCACGCTGAGGTCACGCGCGAGATCGACGGCGGCCTGGAGAAACTGACCATCAAGCTGCCGGCCGTGGTGACGACCGACCTGCGCCTGAACGAGCCGCGCTACGTGACTCTGCCCAACATCATGAAGGCGAAGAAAAAGCCGCTCGAAGTGATCAAGCCGGATGCGCTTGGCGTCGACGTTGCGCCGCGTCTCAAGACGGTCAAGATGCAAGAGCCCCCCAAGCGGGGTGCGGGCGTGAAGGTTGCGGACGTGGCCGAGTTGATCGACAAGCTCAGGAACGAAGCCAAGGTGATCTAGGAGCGAGCTCGCCTAGCCCAAGGCTCGCCGCGGTTCGGCGGCAAACGCACGTGACCCATTGCGTCAGATCCGCGCTGCAACCGCGCAGACTCTCGCGGCCACGGCCCACACATCGAAATACGCGCGCATCAACTGGAGATCGCGAACATGTCAATTCTCGTTATTGCCGAACACGACAATAAACAATTAAAGCCGGGTGT
>JACMML010000280.1 GCA_014379105.1 Phycisphaerae bacterium | reverse complement strand
GATCCGCTTGCGGACGATCGGCGATTCGTTGGTTTTGAATTCCTTTCGTAAGTCGGATTCACGCTTTTCCAGTTTGAACAGTTCTTCGTGCGAGCTGTCGCGCTGTTGGGTGAGCGCGGCGCGGCGCTCGGAGAGAAAGCTGATTTTGCGTTCGTTGTCCCCTTTGCGTGAGAACAGGGATTTCATCCGGTCGAGCAATGACATGCCTTCTCCTCCGACGGCTTTCCCGGTCGGCGTCGATCCTTCGCGGAACATCAGCAGTCGGCCATCAAGGCGCTTGCTGATCAGACCGCGGTTGCGTTTCGCGTGGGATTTTAACGTATCCTCGATCAGCTGTAGCGGCAATTGCGTCATATGGGCAAGTTTTTCGGCGCTGATGCTGCCGGTGAGCAGATCGCTTTGCGATGCGTCGATCGCCTGCTCGATCCGGCTGGTCTTGAGTTCTTCGGTTTCCGGGTCCAGTAGCGAAAGCACCGCGCCCATTTCCGTGCTGCCGTGCACGCTCCAGCCCCCCGAAGCGTTTGGTTCAACCAGCACGATGATCCGCTCGCTTGTCCGCTCGGCAAGCTCGTGCGCCTCGGGCTCGAACCCGCTGGTGGATACCAGCACGAGCGTCGTTGGCACGCCCGGCAGTGGCGGCGGCTGAGCGCTGATCTGACGCCGCGTCTCACCGACGCTCAGCGGCTGCGGGCGTTCGTCCTTCAATATCTCTTTGGTCGGCGCGACGACGACCAGCGCCAGACGGGCCACGATCTTCTGAAAGATGAACCATTTGTTGACGCCGAAGGTCGCGGTGAGAGTCTGACCGACAGGCATCTGGGCTTCGAGCGCCCGATCAGGACGAAGCTGGCTCATCAGCCGCTTCAAATCAACCGATTTGTCATTCCGGCTCACCTGGTGCTTCAGCGAAGCGACACTCCGGCGGCCAAGCGCCGTATCGAGCACGAACTTGGTGTCGCCGAACAGGCGTTCGACGTGCGCCGCGATTTCAGTCTCGCGCTGCTTGTGCCAGGATGCATCGGGCTCATTACGCATCAGTTCTTCGTCTCCGAGTCGGGACTATTCAGACCGCGCGGTTCCTTCCGCAGGCGGCGGATGCCAAGATATCCGAAGAGCAGCACCAACCAAACCCAGCCGGCGATCGCGAGGATGGCATAGAGCACTTGCATCGTAATTACCTCATCGCCGTCTGGTCACCGCACACGGGGCACGACACCGCGTCGACCGCCATCGGATTCGCACAGTTGATGTTACGGCAGACCGCCTCATGGGCGATGGCTGGCGCTTGGCCACACAAAGTCGTCAATTGCACGGCGAGGCTTCTGCGAAATTGTCGTTCCGAATCTAACACCAGTGACTCAATCGCCCCCCACGCCAGCATCATCGGCAGTCCCCAGAACTTGCCGAGCATCGCCAGCACGATACCCAACGCTAAGTGAATCGGCCGAACGCCCAAGCCCAGCGCCGGTAACACGATCTCCGGAAACCGGCCTCCCGTTGCAGCGGCGAATGTGGACGCGATTGATCGAAGCGATCGTCGATGGTGATTGATCTGCAGGTGAGTAAGCATGTAGGCCAAAATCAACATCGCGATGGAAATCAACTCAATCCGAGTTTCCACGTACGGCGAAGGGACGAGCAATCGCCGCAACTGCGCCTCAGACCAGCCGCCCGTCCCCAACATAACACCGGTCGCCACGGCGGCTCCAATGAGCAGCAGCATTGTCGCTACGCTCAGCCACGACCGCGGCGGCGTCCGATCGATCGCTCCGGCCAACGCGTCGGTCTTCTCTGGCGACAACACATCGTCTAGAAGTTCCATCATCAAGCTGAGCTGCTGGCGTTCGAGTAACGCCAGATTCTTGAGCCGCGTGCGCAGCATCAGCAGCGGCAATAATCCCCCAGTCAATGCCCCCAAAACCGCCACCTTGAGTGGCCGACGCACCCATCCGATCGGAGGGACTCGACCAATCGCAGTCGGAAGAAATCGGCCGAGTTGTTCAGCCCGGGTGGGCTGGATCTGGGAATGGAGCGCCGAGGATGTCCAAGACGAGCCAAACGAAGAACCAATTGCGACGGCCGATTTCACAGCATCGCCACCCGGCTCGGCACGACGCGCAGCAGCGTTGGCAGGGATTTCCCACAGCGCCGGCAGAAACGGGCGAATCCGGGGTTATGGCATTGGCATTGAACATTATTGCAGACCTGAACGCCCGGCGCGCTGGAAGTCATGGCCTCATGCCGGCGCGGTGAAACCATCCGCGCGATCCCGCGCACGATGGTCGCAATAACCCAAGCGACGAACAATGTCGCCGCCAGGATGATGCCGCCAATCACCAGAAGAAATATCAAAAAAGCTTCCATAGTTTCACTCGACGTCCAGCCCCTGTTTGGTCTCGACTAATTTGCCAGACGCATTCTAGCAATCGTGCGTCCGCATTGTGTACAAAACTCGTCGTCCATGTCCGGATACGCCCCGCAGTGCGCGCAGCGGCGCACGGTTGTGACCAACTGAACGCCGCAATGGATGCAGAACTGATCCTTCCCGCCGATGCCGCGCTGGCAGCGCGGGCAAGCGGCGGCTCCGCGTTTCTTCGGGAGCGGAGGAATAATAGATGTACGCGACAATCCACCGGCCCGGACGCGCCCCAGAACGGTCGCCATTTCAATCGCTGATGCGAAACGCCGGTCCAGCCGTGTGTACGATCGTCTGAATGCTTCATCCACCTCGGCCGGAACATTGGCACTGAGATCGCTTGGCATCTCGGTTCCAGTCGGCTTTTCGCCGGTGATCATTTCGAACAGCATGATGCCGCATGCATACAGATCGCTGCGTGCATCGACATCCTCGCCCGCCCGCTGCTCCGGCGACATGTATGCCAGCGTGCCGACAATGTCTTTTGCGCGTTCGTGATTAGCGCTCATCGAATACTCAATCGAGCCGGCATTCATTGTCGACCGCTTTCCAAAGCCGAAGTCGGTGATTTTCACGGCGCCCGGGTGCGCGTAACCTTTGCTCTTTACGTCGGCGTGCAGCAGCACGTTCTCCGGCTTCAAGTCGCGATGAACCAGTGACCGGCCATGCGCATGAGATAGGCCGGTCAGGATTTGCTGCATAACAGCGATTGCATCCGTCACCGCAAACGCACCTTTGCCCAATGGCTGACGCAGGGAACTACCCGGCACATATTCCATGATTAGGTACGGCGGATCGGCGTACGGATCAAACCCGATCGCCCGCACGATATTCGGATGCTCCAGCCCCTGCACGGCCAGCCCTTCGCGCTGGAGATCGCGGATAAACTCGGCGTTGTTCGGCAACTTGATCGCCACCGTCTGCTGGTTCCAGACGTGGTGCCGCGCCCGCCACACCTCGCCGAACGTGCCGGCGCCGAGAGGCTCTTCGATGATGTATTCGGAGATTCGTTGTCCCACCGCAGGCATTGTTTTATCCCATCTTTTCGGCGATCCAGTCGCAGACAAGCAGATTATATGTAAGAGCGCTCAGAAGCCCCAGCACGATCAAAAAAATCCCCGCCGTTGAAAGACCTGAAAGCTCAAACAGCAGCCATAGCGCCGCACCGTCTACAAACGTGTAAGCAGCGATCATCACTCCCGCCAGCAGGTTGCTCTCCCTCTTTGCGACCAAAGTGGTGAAGAAATAGGTCGCCCAAGGCAGCACGGCCGCGATGCCGAGCCAGACGAGTACGCGCCCGACCGACCCCAGCATTTCCGCACGATCCTGCGGCGACATCTGAAACCAGGAAATCGCGCCGATGATCACTCCCAGCGCCACCGCGCCCGTAAGCACCACGCCGGCGATCCGCTTCAATATTCCCATCGTGCTATCCCTCACCCTTTTGCATTTCCTGGCCGGCATCTCTTGGATGTCCCGGCAGTGGCAACTTGAGCAGATCGACGATTCGCGCCGCGGTTTCTTCCACTGCAGTCGTGGTCACGTCCAGCACCGGCCAGCCTTGCTTTGCAAAGAGCTTCTTACTCCATTTCACTTCCTCCGCCACATGCTCCACGTCTACGTAACTTGTGTCGCCCATGTTCCAGCCCTTCGACCGGGTTTTACGCACCTCCACAAGCCGCCACGGATCCACAACCAGGCCGACGATCTTCTTCTCCTTGATTTCCAGAAGCTCGTCGGGAACCGTCGCTTCGATTGCGATCGCTACGTTCGCGGCTTTATATCCCAGCTGCGCCAGGTAGACGCAGGTGGGCGTCTTGCTTGTCCGCGAGACGCCGACAAGCACGACATCCGCCTCGCGAAGCCGTTCGACTCCGAGCCCGTCGTCGTGCTTGATCGTGAAATCCAAAGCATCGATTCGACGGCTATAGTCCACCGAAAACTCGTGCAGCGCCTTCAGGTCCGCCGTCGCCGGCTTCCCGCACGCGGCCATCAGAAAATCGACGAACGCGCCCGTTAGATCGCAGCAGCGGATTCCATTCTTCTGGCAGAATTGCCGGATGATCTCCTTGTGCCCGGGCATCACCATCGCGTGCATGATCACGCCCCCTTCGCGCCGGGCCGTCTGCAGGACGTGGTTGATCCGGTCCTCGGTCTGGAGAAAGGTCCACGGTCGGACGCCAAACGTGCCGGCGGGAAATTGTGTCAGGAACGCCGCGACCATGTGCTTCGCCAGATTTCCTGTGGAATCAGACAGCACGTGCACAAGTGTGGGCGGCCCGTCCGCATCCACTGATTTGGCGGCAGCCACAGGGGCTTTTGTACGGAGCGTTGCTTTCTTCGGCGGCTTCTTCACGGCATAAAGTCTACAGATTCACGCCCGCGAGTGGGGATTACAGACTTTGCTTGTCTTTTTACTCCGCCAACCGCTTCCGTCCGGGCTGTAAATGCGTTAATCCCGCTATCTTTCCAACGACCCATGTACCGACCCAGCCCCAAGATTCAGCGCTTCGATTTCACGACCGGCCACGTCGTTGCCGGTAAATATGTCATCGAAAACGTGCTCGGTTCCGGCTACGAAGGTGAAGTCTACGCGATCGTCGAAAAGACCACCGGCATTCGCCGTGCCGCCAAGTTTTACTACCCGCATCGCGATCCGCTGGGCAAGTCCGCGATCGCCTACGCGCGCAAGCTCGACGCGCTGCGCCATTGTCCGATCCTGCTGCAATATCACCACCAGGAGATCGTGACGGTTAAACGAAAGAAGGTCACGGTCGTCGTGTCCGAACTGTTCGAGGGAGAGAAGCTCAGCGAATTTCTCACCCGCCAGCCGGGCGGAAAGCTCACGACGTTTGAGGCGCTGCACGTGCTCTACGCGCTGGCGCGCGGCATCGCGCCAATCCACGCCCGCGGCGAATACCACGGCGACATCCACGACGACAACATCATGATCCGCCGAATCGGAATCGGATTCGATGTGCGCCTCGTCGATTTCTTCGACCTCGGCAAACCCACCCGCCGCAAGGTGTGGAAAGACGTGCTGAATCTGGTCATGGCGTTTCACACCATCATCGGCGGCCGCGAAAAATACGCCAAGCAACCCGCCGTCGTAAAAGACATCATCCGCGGACTCAAGGACACGCTGATCCTCAAACGCTTCCACAGCGCCGGCGACATCCAGCGCCACCTGGAAAATCTGGACTGGGAATAATTAGCGTCGCCCGAAAATGCGCATGTGTCGCAAATGTAGCATTTCCGAGACGTAACCCCCCTCTGATACACAACCTTATTGAGCTGACCCAATTGTGGAAACTACTCTTTGCAGCCGGTCCGGGTAACGAGCGGCCGCGGACTTGCGATTTTACGCCAATTCACCGCCGATACCGCTTGCGATATTCACTCGGGGTCTCACCCACTTCGGAATGAAAGACGGTGCTGAACCGGGCGGCGTTGCCGAAGCCGCTGCGCTCGGCGACGGCGGGCATCGTCAGCTCTGTGCCGGCCAGCAGATGCTTGGCGGTCGCGAGGCGCACGCGGCGGATCTCGTCGTGCGGGCTGCGGCCGAGCAGTTTGCGGAAGTTGACTTCCATCGATCGTCGCGCGACAGGCACCGCGCGGAGCACGTCCTCCACGCCGATCTGCTGGTGCGCGTTTTCACGGATGAATCGAATTGCGGCCGCGACATCGACGTCGGAGATCGCCAGCGTATCGGTCGATTGCCGCTCGGCGATTCCAACCGGGGGAACGCCGTACATTTTGGACAATACGATCTCGCCATCCATGGCGCGGTCCACCAGTGACGCGGCCTCGCTGCCGATCCGTTGCCATGGGATGACCACGCTGGAAAGATGCGGGTGCGAGAGGACGCAATCCAGATCATCGTCGTCGACGCCGAGGATCGCGACTTCATCGGGAACATGGACACCGGCATCGCGACAGGTCTCGGTGACATCGCGGCCGCGCACGTCGTTGCACGCCAGCAGCGCCAGCGGCTTCTTCTGCGCGCTCAGCCAGGTCACCATGTCGGCGGAGTAATGCGGCTTCTCCCAGCCGCGCCCGGCGGTGACAGAGCCTGGATCAAATAATTGAAGCGAGACCTCGAACCCCGCCTCTTTGACGACCTGCTGATATCCCGCCCAGCGGCGCTGCGACCAGATGTCGTTGCTGCCGACGTAGCTGAAATTGGTGAATCCGCGATCAAGAAAATGCTGGGCCGCGAGCTTGCCGACGGCCTCGTCGTCAGACTCCACCTGCGGCATTTCTGCCAGGCCCAGACGCTCGGTCTGCCCGCACACCCCCACCACGTGCCGGACTTGCTTGCACGCCTCAGCCGCTTGGGCGGCGTCGTGGACATAGCCGAGGATTAAGCCGTCCGGACGGAGATCGCGCAGGAGTTGGACGTAATTATCCGCCGGGGAAAAGAGTGCGGTGTGCCAGTCCGCCCTTGATTGCGAAAACGCGTTGATTCCGCGAATTATCTCGCGATAGCAGCTCATGCTGCGTCCCATTACAACCGCCACAGTCCGACGATCTCTCATATCTGCCAATCTTATCGGCTTTTGGCGAATGTATCTGCGCAAATCAGAAAACTATTTGCGCATACCGGTATGGTCAATCCTTGCGGGTGCGACAGAATGTTTGCAGTGAGATCGGCGGAGTGGTTCATACTTGCGACTCGACAGGACTGTTGAGTTGGGCGGTATGAGGAAATATAGCGGCACGCGTCGGTCACGTCTAATTCTAATTTCTGGAGGCGGAATGCAATCGGTCAACTTCTCGTCGGATACGCGTGTCGATGTACGCAACACTTCATCTCGCAAAGCACAGCTAGCTCTCGCGGCCATGACCGCGGTGGCATTGGTCACTCCCCAGTTTGCGCAGGCGGCCAGCGATACGTGGAGTGGAACCACCAATTCGCTCTGGTCGCTCAATACCAACTGGCTCGGCGGCAACGTCCCAGGGACCGGTGATACCGCGACTTTCGCGAACGCCGGCAACGGCAATACGACCATCGATCTCGGCGGCGGCGTCACCACGAGCACGCTGCTCTTCACCTCCGCCAGCGTTGCGGGTTACACCATCGGCTCGGGTGGACCCAACGCTCAGCTCCTGACGCTAAACGATGGCGGCGCGATTAATGTAGATGCGTCTGTTGGGAATGCCCAAACGATTGACGCGGGTGTTGTCCTCGGAACCACCGGCGGCGCGACCACCGTCACCTTTGCCAACAACGGCGGACAACCTCTCTCATTCACGGGCACCATCACCGGATCGACCGGCGCGGGACTTAAGACGCTCGCGGTTGCGGGATCCAGTAATACGAGCATCAGCGGCGTCATCGGCAATGGCACCGGCGGCGGATCGGTAGGCCTAAGCAAAACCGGCACCGGTTCCCTGACGCTCAGCGGCACGAACACCTACAGCGGCGGATCGACGATTACTACAGGGACGGTCATTGTCACCAATGCCTCAGGCCTTGGTACCGGGTCTGTTAACGTCGGTGCGACTGGCACGGCGTTTCTCAACAACGACCAGACCGGTTCCAATTTCACCTATGCCAATAATTTCACCGGTACGGGTCTGATCAAGGTCCAGCCCAACGGGCTCGCGCTCGGCGACACCACCGTCCTGACCGGCGACATGAGCGGATTCACTGGAACGCTCCAGGTCCTCCCCGGATTCTTCAATAACGGCTACGTCAATCTCGGCCAGACCACGCAGGCAACCACGCCTGGCGCCGGTTCCATAATCAAGATCGACAGCGGCGCATCCTTGTTTCTGAATAAGACGCTTCTTTACGCCAGCAATATCGAAGTCGCCGGGAACGGCAATACCGACAACAAAGGCGCCATCCGCTTCGAACAGAATGCCGCCATCACGGGGAATGTCGCGCTCTTGTCGGATTCGACCTTCCACGTGACCGCGAACGGCGGACGAATTGAAGGCCAGGTCTCCGGAGCGTTTGGATTCACCAAGCGTGGTTCAACCTTCTCTTTGACCAACGCGAATAACACCTACACAGGCACGACCACGATTGCCGACGGCACATTGTCGGTCGGCAACGGCGGTACGACGACCGGATCGCTGGGCAGCGGACCGGTATTCATGAGCGGCAACGGCACATTGCGGTTTAACCTCGGTGCGGGTTCGCCTTACACGTATGCCGGCAACATCACTTCAACCTTTGGTCAGGGCATCATTAACAATCAAGGTGTTATCCCGGTGACCCTCAGCGGCACCAGCAAGATCGATAACTTCTTCCGCGTCTGGGGCGGCGGTGAGACGATCATCACCGGCAGCATCCAGGTCGGCGACGAGACCGCAAACACCTTCAATCAAGGCTGGACCAGCATTGGTATCCTTAATGGCAACCCTCCACAGCCGGGCCCGGGCATCCTGACAATCGCCGCCGGCGGTTCCTACTCGGGCATGGGAACCTCCGACGGTGGCATCCCGAATTCGCTGATCGGCGGCGCCATCACCGGCACTGCGTCGATCAACGTCAACGGTGGAACGCTGCTATTCGGCGGACG
>JACMML010000279.1 GCA_014379105.1 Phycisphaerae bacterium | reverse complement strand
GAGTATGCCTACTGCCCGCGGCTGTTTCATTTCATGCATGTGGAGGGACGTTTTGAGGACAATCAGTTCACCGTGGAAGGCCGCACGGCGCATCGGCGGGTGGATCAAATGGATCATGTGTTGCCTGATGCGGACGATGCGTCGCCGGCGGACCAGAATCCTGAATTGTTTCCCAAAGACAACGACGAGCCGCCGAATATAGCGCGGTCCGTGCCGCTGGGGTCTGAAACGCTGGGCATCACTGCTAAGCTCGATCTGGTCTCGACCGATTCGGACCAAGCCGTTCCCGTGGAGACCAAGCGCGGCCGTGTTCCGGATAATGCCGAGCGGTCATGGGAACCCGAGCGCGTGCAGCTCATGGCGCAAGGGCTGTTGCTGCGCGAATCGGGTTATCAATGCGATCGCGGCGTGCTGTATTTCGCCAGTTCGCGCACGCGCGTCACCATCCCATTTACACCGGAGCTAGAAATACGGACACGCGAATTGATCGCCGAGGCGCGACTTGCCACCGATAGCACCGTGCTACCCGAACCGTTGGAAGATTCTCCAAAATGCCGGCATTGTTCGCTGGTCGGTATTTGTCTGCCAGATGAGACGCTCGCGCTGAAGCACGCACCGGCCGCACCGGATGTTGAATTAACAGTCGATGGGCAGCCTGTGCGCCGGCTGTACCCGGTGCGCGATGATGCGACTCCGCTGTATGTTCAAGAGCCCGGCGCCAAAGTCGGCACCAGCCGCGGCAATATTGTAATCACCAAAGACAATGTGAAGCTCGCGTCGGCGCGGCTGCAGGATGTTTCGCAATTGGTGTTATGCGGCAATATCTCGATTTCCGCACAGGCAATTCATATCCTTGCCGAAGCATCGATTTCGATCGCCCATCTGTCCGGCGGCCACTGGTTCTACGCCGTCACCCACGGCCAGCATCTTCGCAACGCTTTTGATCGCGCCGCCCAGTTTGAAGCCGCCCGCGATCCGGCGCGTTGCCTCCAGATCGCACGTCAAATCGTCATTGATAAGGCAGTCAATCAGCGAACACTGCTACGCCGCAACGCGGCTTCGGATATTGAAGTCGATCGAGCGCTGCGTGAAATGGACCACTACTCGGCCGGTGGTGCGGATGCGACGACGATCGATTCATTGCGCGGATTCGAAGGATCAATCGCGGCCAGGTATTTTTCTCAATTCTCCAAGTTGCTGAAACCAAAAGACTTTGACGCGACTTGGGATTTTACCCACCGCAACCGCCGGCCGCCGACCGATCCGGTGAACGCATTGCTTTCGTTCGGATATGCGATGCTGGCAAAGGAAATGACGATCGCATTGCTCATCGAAGGGCTCGATCCGTATTGGGGATTTTATCATCAGCCTCGACATGGCCGTCCAGCGTTGGCGTTGGACCTGATGGAGCCTTTCCGCGCCGCCGTCGTCGATTCGGCCGTCATCACCGCCATCAATACGGGGATGGTGTCGGCCCGGGATTTCCAAACGACGCGGTCCGGCTGCATCATGCAACCCGCTGGTCGAAAGGCGTTCATCCGTGCTTATGAAGCACGGCTTGACCAACTGATCACCCATCCGGTCTTCAATTACCGCTGCTCCTGGCGAATCGTTCTGCGGCTCCAGGCGCGGCTGCTATCGCGATGGCTGCGTGGCGATATCGCGACGTTTACAAGCGTGACGACCCGGTGAATCATGACCACGCGAAGACACTACATCGTGAGCTACGATATTTCCGACGACAAAAGGCGGACAAAGGTCTTCGAGTCACTGCTCGGCCGAGGCGATCACGCCCAGTTTTCAGTATTCTTCTGCCAACTGAATCCACAGGAACTGGCCGAGCTGCGTAGCGAAATCATCTCAATCGTTCATCACACCGAAGATCAGGTTCTTGTCGTAGACCTCGGCCCGGCGCATAATCCGCTCGAAGGAGGAATCGAATACATAGGCAAGCCCTTCCGCGTCTCGACGAGGGTGATTGTCGTGTAAGTTCAATTGCGCGAGGCTAGGTGGTCCACGATGGCCGTCACCCTCGCGAGTTCTTTGGCAATTAAAGAGTTATGAGTGTTTTTCCGATCGCAACATCCTCTACCCCAGTGCCGCATGACGCCACCGCTCGAATACCGTACGGCAAGTGTTGTTGTACGCGGTATTTGGGAGAGGGCAGCTTCCGCGCTGTAAGTAGCGCGGCCCCATTGAAGATCCCTGAGGCTCGTGAGCTTCGGGAGATTGGTCCGGGCTTCCGCGCTGTAAGTAGCGCGGCCCCATTGAAGATGGTCGTAGACCAATGGCGCGTTGGCATGGTCGTTTAGCTTCCGCGCTGTAAGTAGCGCGGCCCCATTGAAGATCGCTGATGAACTTGT
>JACMML010000278.1 GCA_014379105.1 Phycisphaerae bacterium | reverse complement strand
GCCAGCTTGCGCTTCACTTCCTGACGCAGTTCGGGCGTGAAATCCAGCACGTTGATCTTGTTGACCGTGCGCAACTCAAAATGCGTCACGCCATTGAGCTTGCAGTGCTCGATCTGGGTATCAATATTCGGATCAATCTCATCAGCGAATGCGGCCAAGTGGATCATGGTGAATCGGTCTCCAGAGATATCGTCTGACAACCAAAGGGTGGGGTCAAGCGTCTTACATAACTAGGAGTCAATGTCTCCGATGCGAACGCCTGATTCTGTATCCCCCGCCAGAGCGGTTGTAATTCGGCTTGTTGTGAAGTGTGAATTATTTCTGAAATTGCGTTAGAGTCCTCGCAGGCACAGTCCAAGGACGGACATGACATTTCAGCGTAGATTTTTAGCTTCAATCATCACCTTCTCGATCGCTACCGGATGCGGAACTGCGCCGGTCGCGCCGCCGCAGGCATCGGTGCCGGAGAAGCTGCGCACGGATGATCCGGAAACCGTTGCACCCGCGCCAGCGGGTAGCGCGGCTGCGAGCGTCGACCCCGCCAAGCAGGATACGGCTTCGGAGGCGATCGCCAGGCAGACATCGGCGCACGCGCGGGCGATCAATGAACTGCTGAACGCCAAACAGAACGATGACCGCGAACTGCGCGGCGTGAAGGTGTTCGAGCCCACGCCCGACCCGGCGACGGCTGACCAGGGCAATGCGGGGCAGCCGGCGAATCTGCAGCCGCGTATCCCGCCAGCCCCGGTTGCTGCCAGCGGTGATGCGGTCATTCCCAGCGGCACGACGGTTGCATCGGCGGCGGCTGCGAATGCGGGCGCGTCCGTCGGCACGCCGACAGTCGGCATCAATGGTGGTGAGCCGGCAACGGTGCGGCCGGTGCCGGTCGATACATCACAGGCACCCGCCGACGATTCGCTGGAAAAATTCGTCGCCAAGCGGGCCCGCGAATACCCGCGCGATCTGGCGGGACAACTGGATTATCAACTGGTGCTTTTTCTCAAAGACGAGCAGGTTCCCCGCGCCGCGGATGTCGCCAATCTGGCGACCGAGGACCGCGAAGTGCTGACGGCGATGATGGATGGATTGTCAAACTTCCGCAACGCGATCCGTACCGACAATAACCTGTTGATGAATCGCAAAATCCGCCCGCTGGTGGAGATGTCGGACCGGTTGCGCAGCCGCGCCGACCTTTCGATCCCGACGGCCACGCTTTGCCGCGAAGTGAAGGCGTTCGGGGTCTATACGCCGTTTGAATCGGCGCGGTTTACCGCAGGGGTTAAGAGCGCCGCGATTGTCTACTGCGAGGTCGAGAATTTCTCGTCGCAACTCAACGAGAAAAACATGTGGCAGACCAAGCTCACGCAGGACCTGGTGATGTACACCGAATCCGGATTGGCCGTGTGGAAAGCGACCGAGAAATTAAGCGACCTGTGTCGCAACCGCCGGCGCGATTTCTACACGATCCAGGTGATTGAATTGCCCGCGAATCTGAACCTTGGGCGGTATGTGTTGAAAGTGAGCATCGTCGATGAACAGGCCAGCCGCGTGGCCGAGACGAGCATTCCAATCGCGATCGTCGCCAAATAGCTGCCCCCGCGACATAGCTGCCGCGACCGAACGCTGAGCTACGGCAATCGCTCTCCGCGCGCCGCGACGAGCAGGCGATACCAATCCTCGCGATCAATGTCGATCCCGTCGGCCTTCACGGCGTCTTCAATGTGCGGCGGTTTCGCCGAGCCGACGATCGGGATGATCCGGCTCGGGTGCTTCAGCAGCCACGCGAGTGACAACACCGTGCGCGACACGCCATACTTCGCGGCGATCTTGTCGAGCAGATCGATGAGCTGCGTCATCAACTCACGCCGCGGGTGATTATCGCGGACTTTTCCGCCATCGCCAAGCATGCCGCCGCCGAGCGGGCTCCATGACAACGGCGTCATCGTGTTCTCGATGCACTGATCGAGTGTGCCGTCGGTGAAGCAGTCCAAGCGTCCGAGATGGATTTCCACTTGGTTGACGATCAGCGGCATTGGCAAGTGTTTCTGCAACGCGCGCACGAACGACGGCGAGAAATTGGAGACGCCGAAAAATCGCACCTTGCCGGCGGTGTGGAGCTTCTCGAACGCGGCCGCGATTTCGGGCGGATTCATCAGCAGGTCCGGGCGGTGAAGCTGGTACAGATCGATCCGATCCGTGCGCAGCCGCTTGAGCGACAGATCGGCCGAGCGAAGGATGTGCTCGGCGGAGAAATCAAAGCGATGGGGCGAATCCGGTGATGGATCGCCCGGAAACCGGATGCCGCACTTGGTGGCGATGATCATCCGCTCGCGCAGCCCCGGCGTCTGGGCGAGAAGCTCGCCGAATACGCGTTCGCATTCGCCGTGGCAGTAGATGTCGGCATGATCAAACAGCGTGTAGCCGGCATCGACCGCGGCGCGGATCGCGCGCTTCGCCTGCTCCTCGCGCTCGGGAGTCACTTCGGCAACATTCCAAGTGCCGACCGTGCGCATGCATCCGTATGCCAGGCGCGAGACAGTGAGCGATGACGTACCGAGCGTTTGCGTGAGCATGGCCATGCTGCGGATTCAATTCGGGCGCGGCGCAAAAGTAAAGCCCGCGCCGATGCGCGGGCTTTACAATTATTAAAACCAAGGACTATCTACTTCATCACGTCGCGTCGCTGGCCGCCTGAGCCAGTTGCGGCTCGGCCCGCACTTCGGGCGTGGTTTCCAGCGATTCGAAGTACAGGTGCTTCTCAGCGCCTTCTTCGTGCTTGACCGTGATGCGAATCAGGTTCTTGCCTTTGAAATTCCCGCGAAGCAGTTCTTCGGAGAGCGGGTCTTCGACGAACTGCTCGAGTGCGCGACGCAGCGGACGAGCGCCGAAATCGGCGTTGGTGCCTTTCTCGATCAGGAATTCCTTGGCTTCATCGGTCAGCTCAAGCTTCATGCCGTGCTCGATCAGCCGACGCGTCACCTTGCTCAACTCAAGCTCGATGATGGATTTGAGGTGCTCAGCGCCCAGCGGCCGGAAGACGATGACTTCGTCGAGACGGCCGATGAATTCCGGACGGAAGAACCGCTCTACCTCTTTCATCACGGTATCGCGCATCGCCTGATAGGTACGCTCTTCGGCGGCGCCGCGCGCCTTGGAGTGCAGGCCGAACGTCTGGCCGCCGCCTTTGATGAGTTCCGAGCCGATGTTGCTGGTCATGATCATCACGACATTGCGGAAATCCACATGCCGGCCGAACGAATCGGTAAGGCGGCCTTCTTCCATGATCTGCAGGAGCATGTTGAAGACATCGGGATGTCCTTTTTCAACTTCGTCCAGCAGCACGACGCTGTACGGCCGGCGACGGATGCGCTCGGTCAGCTGGCCGCCTTCCTCATAGCCGACGTATCCCGGCGGCGCGCCGATCAGGCGGCTGACATTGTGTTTCTCCATGTACTCGCTCATGTCGATCTGAACGAGCGCGTCTTCATCGCCGAACATGAACTCCGCCAGCGCCTTGGAAAGCAGCGTCTTACCCACACCGGACGGACCAAGGAACAGGAAACTCCCCATCGGCCGGCGCGGGTCCTTCAGACCGGCGCGGCTTCGGCGGATTGTCTTGGAGATCGCTTTGATCGCTTCGTCCTGGCTGACGACCTTCTTGTGAAGCTCGTTTTCCAGTTCGAGCAATCGCTGGGCTTCTTCCTTCTCAAGACGCGTCAGCGGGACGCCGGTCATCTTGCTGACGACCTCTGCGACCACTTCTTCATCGACGACGCCGTCAATTTCCTTGGCTCGTTCACGCCACTGCCGCTGAAGGTCTTCTTTCTTGGCCCGAAGCTGCTCGGCCTGATCGCGAAGGCGCGCGGCCTCTTCGTACTCGGCGTTTTTAACCGCTTCGTCTTTCTGGATGCTCAATCGCTCGATCTGCTCTTCAAGCTCTGCCAGGTTCGGCGGCTTGGTCATGCTGCGCAGCCGGATGCGAGCACCGGCCTCGTCGATGACGTCAATCGCTTTATCCGGCAGAAATCTCTGCGTGATATACCGATCAGACAAATCCACCGCCGCCTGCAACGCCGCGTCGGTGATCTGCACGCGATGGTGCGCCTCATACCGGTCGCGCAGCCCTTTAAGGATCGCAACCGCGTCTTCCTTGTTAGGCGGGTTTACGTGGATTGACTGGAATCGACGTGCCAGCGCCGCATCCTTCTCAATGTACTTGCGGTACTCGTCGAAGGTGGTCGCGCCGATGCACTGGATCTCGCCACGCGAAAGCGCGGGCTTGAGCACATTAGATGCGTCGATCGCGCCTTCAGCGCCGCCGGCGCCGACGAGGGTGTGCAATTCGTCGATAAAGAGGATGACATTCTTTGCCCGGCGGACCTCGTTCATGACCGCCTTGATGCGCTCTTCAAACTGGCCGCGGTATTTCGTGCCGGCGACCATCATCGCCAGGTCGAGCACCACCAGCCGGCGGTCGTGCAGAATTTCCGGCACGTTGCTGCTGATGATCATCTGGGCGAGGCCTTCGACGATCGCGGTCTTGCCGACGCCCGCTTCGCCGAGCAGAACGGGATTGTTCTTCTGGCGACGGCAGAGAATCTGGATCACGCGCTCGATTTCGTTCTTACGCCCGATAACCGGATCAAGCTGACCTTCCTTGGCCAACTCCGTCAGATCGCGACCAAAAGAGTCCAAGGCCGGGGTGCGGCTCTTGCCTTTGGCGCCTTTGGTGTTTTCCTGGGCTGGGGCTTCTTCGTTTTCCACACCGGCTCCCAACAAATTGAGGACTTCTTCTCTAACTTCTTCCAGTTTCAGCCCCAGATTCATTAACACCTGGGCCGCCACACCGTCATGCTCGCGTAGCAAACCGAGCAGTAAATGCTCTGTGCCTACGTAGTTATGATTAAGGTTGCGGGCTTCTTCGATCGCGTACTCGATGACCTTCTTGGCCCGGGGGGTCTGGGGCAATTTGCCCATCGTGACCATTTCCGGGCCCGATTTCACCAGTTTTTCCACTTCAAGGCGCACTTTACGAAGGTCTACGTCCAGATTCTTCAGGACATTCGCGCCGACGCCCGAACCTTCTTTCACCAACCCGAGCAGAATATGCTCGGTTCCGATGTATTCGTGGTTGAAGCGCTGGGCTTCCTGATTCGCCAGCGCCATGACTTTGCGGGCTCGATCCGTGAATCGCTCAAACATGTTCATCTCCCGAAACAGTCGGCACTCGCTTAGGGGTGCCGATCCCTCGACAGGGAATCATAGGCGCAATTACGTCGGAAAGTTCCGAGCGCAGCCACACCTAGAACGACACCCGATTGTAGATCGGGTTAGGGGGTAATCAAGCTGAAGAGGATTCAGGGATTAGTTTGATTCACTGCCGGCTCGGCCCGTGGCACACTCGGCACAGTACCTTGCAACGACGCCGGCGCGGGTTTGTCCATCATTCGTCGCCGCATGCGCCGCTTTTCAGATCGATCGTAGACACCGATCAATGCGCGATAGCGTGCGCTCGCGTCCGAGGAACACCAGTGAATCAAAAATCGGCGGGCTGACTGTCGATCCGCTGATCCCCACGCGGATCGGCTGTGCGACTTTGCCCAATCCGAGCTGCGTCTGCTCGCAATATTGCTTGAGCGCCGCCTCGATCGGGCCGGCAGACCAGTCTGGCAGGCCGGCGAGAAGCTCGCGGACGGCCTGGAGCGCGATCGCGCCCTGGCGATCTCCTTTAATAAGCACCTTCTCCACGGCGGCCGGGTCATAAGCGATTTCCGCGTCCGGCGTAAAGAAGAACCGGCTCTTTTCATCCACTTCCGCCAGCACATGAAATCCCGCGTTCATCGCCAGCAACTGCGAGAGCTGCGCGTCGGTCGCCTGGTTCAGCGGACTGGAAGGATTGACGACCAGATAATCCCGCATCGCTGCAAGAAGCCGCTCGGGCGTCGCCTTGGCGAAAAAATCGGTGCTGAAGCTCTTGAGCTTGTCGCGATTGAACTTCGGGTTGGCCGAGATGATCCGGGTCAGGCTGAACTTCTCTACCATCTGCTCGATGGTCATCTGTTCGAGGTCGTGTCCGGGGCTCCAGCCCTGCAGCGCCAGGAAATTATTGAGCACTTCGGGCGCGTACCCGTTCTTGCGGAAATCATGAATCATGATCTCCGGCAGATCGGTCTCTTTCAGCCCCACCACGCTCATGACTTTCGGCTGTTCGGTGAGATCGAGTTGGATCGTGTCGGTATCGATCCATTCCTGGATTCGCTCGGAAGCTAGGCCGCAAGCGGCACTGACATCCGCCACCGTCTTTTTCGTGCTTCGCATCCATTCCTGAACGCGCTTGCGAATTCGCCGATCGCGGTCGCGCTTCGAGAGCTTGTCGCCATTCTCCGGATTCAGCATCACACTCAGGTGCGCGTAGATCGGCCGCTCGTAGCCGAGCGCTTCCTGGAGGGAAATATGGTTGAACGTGTTTTTAAGATGCTCCAGCCCACGCAGCACGTGTGTCACGCCCATCTCGGCGTCATCGACGACTACGCCGAAGTGATACGTCGGCATGCCGTCGGTCTTGCGAATGACAAAATCCTGACTCTCGAATCCGCCTTGCACGCATTCCTTGTCGAGCCCCACGTCGTGGAAGCGAAACTCCTTCACCGGCATCTGGAACCGGATGATCGGCGCTCGGCCTTCATCCTTAAACCGCTTCAGTTCGTCGTCACTGTATTGCCGCCGCCGATAAATGAATGGCCGCTTCGCTTTTTGCGCCTGGGCGCGCATCGCGTCGAGCTCGACGTTGGTCTCCCAAGCCTGGTAAGCAAGGTTCTTCTCGATCAGTCCATCAATCAGCTTGTTGTAAATATCGAGCCGCTTGGACTGGTAAACCAGCTCCTGATTGTCCCATTTCAGGCCCAGCCAGGCCAGGTCCTCGAGCAGTTGACGCGTGGCGTCGTCGGTGCTGCGGGCCAGATCGGTATCTTCAATCCGCAGCAAGAACCGCCCGCCGGTATTGCGCGCCAGCAGCCAGTTAAACAGCGCGGTCCGCGCGCCGCCCACATGGAGGTAACCGGTCGGCGACGGAGCAAATCGTGTAACAACAGTTGGCATAGAGCCCGGCAATTATGCGGGAGAAGCACGATCGGGCAAGCGGCGGTGATCCGAATAGTCGGGTGAAGCGTAGCGCGACCGTAGGCGACGGGGGCAAACTGATTTTAAAAGCAGTCAGACAGAGATCAAAAAATGCGCACCTGTCGCATTTGCTGCATTTGTTGGATTGACCCGCGAGTGCAATCATTTGGAATGAAAATCGGTCTAGAAAGGAAGAGCGTGCGTCTTTACGGATTATCCACCACATCGGTAGCTCGCCTGTGAATCTTGGGAACTTAATCCGCGCTCCCCTGGCGGTTAATGTACATTAACCTAAATCCAGCATTAGCCAGAAGTTAGGGTTGAGGGCATATTGTAATTTGTCAACAAGATGAAGAATTGTCTGAAAAATGTTACTTAATTGTTGACTAACAAGGATAACGGATCTAGCATATCCAGTATGCAGCATGAATCAGAAGACACTTTTCTACTCCGAGAAATACGCGATTTGCTTCGCCTGGTTGCAGAGCCGCAAATCGCGGCACGTGATAAAAGTCAGCGTACTGCTCTTCGCGAGGTCGTAGGGAAAAGTAAAAAGAGCCAGAATGCTGTTCTGTTAATGACTGGCGAAAATTCGCAGGGCGTAATCGCTAGTAAGGCTGGAATCGATGGTGGTCAGCTAAGTCGTCTGATCACTCGTCTTCGGGAGATAAAACTTCTATCTCCATCTGAAAAGCCCAAGCTTTTAATTCCTATAACGCCGCAGCTTTTTGAGGTGGAATGAGCACATGGCAATTGAGCAACAACAAATTGCGGCGGACATTCGGGAACTGTTAGTTTGGACAAAGGCCGCGAACTTCATCGCTGTGCGAAGTCTGCTGCGAGAGGTTCTGTCTGACGAAAAAAGTAAAATGATTTATCAGTTGTCCGATGGAACACGCTCCGTCGATGAAATACGTAAAGCCTGTAAGGCAAGTCCAAACTCAGTTAGTGAGCTTCAGCAGAAATGCTTGCTGATGGGTTTGATGTCTACAACAGAATCAGGAAAGCGTGTTCGACTGTTCGATCTTTCGATGTTTACCTAGATATTGGATAAGAGGAGTCAAGGATGCCTGAAGCAATGGATGTGTGGATTGAGATCCGCGATCTTCTGCGAGTAATCGCCGAGCCTCAATTGGCGGAGCGTGACAAACGTCGGAGGCTGTCCTTAGCGGACTTGGTGGGGAAAGGTGAAAAGAAGCGCAAGGCGGCT
>JACMML010000277.1 GCA_014379105.1 Phycisphaerae bacterium | reverse complement strand
GCCGCGAAGGACGCGGCCGCAAGCTGCGGATCGCGTTGGCGTGCATCCGAATGTTGTTGATCGGGCTGGTGATCGCGCTGCTGAATCGGCCGGTCGTGTCGCTGACGCAATCGCGCACCGAGCCGTCGGTGCTGGCGATTCTCATCGATGATTCGCTGTCGATGCGGGTCAAGGATATCAAACTGAGCGGCGATGAACGCCAGCCACGCCTCGGTGCCGTCACCACGCTTCTCACGCGCGATTCTGCCAAGCTCCTCAGCGATCTGGCAAAGGTGCATCAACTCCGGATTTACCGCTTTAACAGTGATGCCGTAGCGATCGCCGGCACCCCCGGCGAGTCGCTTGCGCAATTGGAACCCCTCGGACAGAAAACACAGGTCGCCATATCCCTGCGAACCGTCCTTCGCGAACTGCAAGGCCAGCGCGTTGCGGGCGCGATCGTCTTTACGGACGGCCGCGACATGCCCCAGCAATCCATCGCACAGGCGATGGAGGACGTGAAGGATTTTGGCGTACCGATCTATGCGGTGCCCGTGGGGTCGGACCAGCCGCTGCGCAATATCGAAGTGCAGCAGGTGTCGGCGCAGGACTCCGTATTTGTTAAAGACATTACCAATATCAAAACCACGATTCGCGTCACCGGTCCGGGTGATGCACCCGTCGTGGTGCGTCTGCGCCACAAGCCCGGCCCGGGTGAAACGGGCAGTGCGGGCAAATTGGTGCTCGACCAGGCCGGGCGTCCGGTCGAGAAAATCGTCACGCCCAAGGGCGAAGAACCGCTTGAGGTGGAACTACAATTCGCACCCGCCGAGACCGGTACGCTTGATCTGATTGTCGAGGCCGAGCGACAGCCGGGGGAAATCGATCCGGACGACAACAGCCGCGAGGTTCAGATCGCGGTGCTCGATGCGCAGATCAATGTTCTCTACGTCGACGGCTATCCGCGGTGGGATTACCGCTATCTCAAGAACGAGATGATTCGCGACAAGACCGTCAACATCTCCTGTCTGCTCACCAGTGCCGATGCGACGTTCCGCCAGGAAGGGGATAAGCCGATCACCCGGTTCCCCGAGACGCTGGAAGAGATGCTCGAATATGACGTGCTGCTGATGGGCGACGTCGACCCGCGCGAGTTCAGCGATGCTCAGTTGCAGTTGGTCGCCGACTTCGTCTCGCTGCGCGGCGGCGGCTTTGGGATGGTCGCCGGGCCGCAATACGCGCCGCACGCGTGGCGCGGGTCGGCGATCGAGCCGATCCTTCCGATCGATGCGACGCGTTCTCAGGGCACGGATTGGGGCGTCAGCGCGTCTACGATCGCCGAAGGTTTCCGGCCGGCGGTGACGCGCGAGGGCGGCGAGTCAAGCTTGTTTCGCTTCTTTGCCGACCGTGAGGAAAATGACCGCTTTCTGAAGCAGACGTGGCAGCCGATCTTCTGGTACGCCCGCGGCGTGATCGCCAAGCCAGGTGTCGGCGAGGTGATGGCCGAGCACCCCAGCGAGGTGGGGCCGGACGGACGGCGCGCGCCCATCCTGGTCACCGGGCGCTACGGTGCCGGACGAACGAGTTTCCTCGCAATCGACGATTCCTGGCGTTGGCGCTACTACACCGGCGAAGCGATTTTCGATACCTACTGGGTGCAGCAATTGCGCTTCCTGGCGCGGTCCCGCAAGCTCGGGCAACGGAAAATGTCGCTCGCGAGCCAAAAGCCCATCTACGACCTTGGCCAGCAGGTTCGGCTGATCGCGCGGGTGATCGATCCGCAGCTTCTGACGCAACTTCCTGAACAGATCCGCGTCCAACTGATGTCCGGAGATAGGCAGCTTTTGAAACAGGAGCAATTGGTGAGGCAGGACGGCGGCGACACCTATCTCGCGAGCTTCCCGGCCGACTGGGTTGGGCGTTTTACTGCCGTGTTACAGAGCGTCGCGCCGGGGATCCCGGATCTGACGCTGCCGATTGAGGTGGCGGTGCCGCGGCTGGAACTGTCGTCCCCGCAGGTGGATCGCGTCTCCCTGGCACGGTTCGCCAGCGAAACCGGCGGGCAGGTAATCGAACTCGTTGGCGCCGAGCAACGGCTATTGGCGATCCCCAGTGCCGAGCGGAAGGTGCCATTAATCACCAGTCAACCGCTCTGGGCGGCTCCGATCGCGCTGGTCTTGTTCATTTTGCTGATTACAGCCGAGTGGGTTGCGCGTAAACTGTTTGGAATGGTCTGAGTCGAAAGATTGATACGCCACGGAGGCACAGAGACAGAGTAAATACATAAGAGTTCTATCCACAGATTACGCAGATGGCACAGATTAAATGCATTTGTATTTACATATTCAATCTGCGTAATCTGTGGATAAAAAATCTTCTCTCTGTGCCTCCGTGCCTCTGTGGCAAATTCCGAATTGGATACCAATTCGGCGAGCCGTTTGAATAGGGAGTTCAATGATGCCGCCAACAGCATTGCTTGAATCGATCGAGTCCGTCCGCCGTCGCACGCGTCTGCTGAGCGTCGCGTATGGCGTCGGCATCGTCGTCGCGTCGGCGGTTGGTCTGCTCGTCGCGGTGGTGCTTGTCGATTACCTGCTCAACCTGCCATCAGTCCCGCGCCTCGCGGCGATGCTCGCGGCGATCGTTGGGATCGGTTATCTCGCTTATCGCTACGTCGG
>JACMML010000276.1 GCA_014379105.1 Phycisphaerae bacterium | reverse complement strand
CTGCGCGGCGAGTACGTCCTCAATGGCGGCAACCCCACCGCCGGCACCGATCCCGGCGAAGTGGCGCAATACGCCGTCGGCACGCAGCCGACATCGAGCTGGGGCGGATATGTCTACGATTTCGGCAAAAACTTCTCGCCGAACGGGATGATCGAATACAAAGGCAACGCCTTTGGCGGCATTCTCGACGGCAAAATCCTGATCACCCGCTACTCCGGCGGTGACGACATTATGGTCCTCACGACCACCGCCAATGGCGGCATCTCGCAGGTGCAGACGGGCTTCGCCGGGCTGAGCGGTTTCACAAATCCGCTGGACATGGCGCAGGACCCCGAGACCGGGCATCTTTATGTGATCGAATTCGGTGATCAGGCCCAGGTACCCGGCGCCGACGCCCGAATCACGCTACTCAAAGCGCAAGCCGCCCCCGCCCCGGGGACGGCCGTCGCGACGCTGAGCCGCAACAAGGTTTATCTGTCTGATCAGACCAACACCAGCGGATCAAGCCTGGCGCAGAACGTCCGCATCTCCAATACCGGCACCGGCCCGCTCACGATCACCGCGCTCACGCTCGGTGGCGCCAACGCCGGCGAGTTCACGATCCGCGACCCGTTCGGCAACGTGATCAACACACCCGTGACGATCCAACCCGGCAGTTGGCAAGACGTGTATATCACGTTCAAAGCCACAACCACCGGCATTCGTACCGGCACGCTCACGATCACCACCAATGTCGATACACAGACCGTCGCGCTGCGCGCGCTCGGGCTCGCCGGCTCGGGCGGAAATCTCGAACCGTCGCTGCAGCGGATCCTTGATCTGTATCAGATCGGCGTCAACGTCGGCGACCCCGACCCCAGTACCACCGATTTCCCCGCCGACACCGCGTCATCGCCGGATGAAGTAACGATGCCGCGGCTGGTCAAAGCCGGCAGCGGGCCGGTGACGGTTGAAGTGCTCGGCGTATTCGCCAACCAGACGGCCGCGAGTTTGTTCGGGTGGTATGAAGCCGGAACCGGCCAGACGAAGAACCCCGTTCTCAGCGTGCCGACCGCCGGCGGGCAGAGCATCGCGCCGCTTCAGGAAGGTGCGTTTACGTTTGATCCGGGCTCGGGCAACTTCGGTATCTACGCCAACTTCACGCTCGGTGTGAACAGCCCAATCAATCGCGACGTCTACAGCGAAAACTCTTTGAACACCTGGGAAACCGTCCCGAGCCGCCAGAAAAAGGTGCGCTTCTATCAATTAAAAGACGCCAACGGCACGGTGGTGCCCAATGCGTACGTCGTCTCGTTCGAGGAATACAACCTGTCGTTCGACCAGAACGACATGGTTGCGATCATCCGTAACGTCCAGCCCGCGGCCGCCGGTCCGGAACTGGGGTTGGAGAACCGCGATGCCGCCGGCTTCCCGGACCGGCTGGCGATGAGCCGGGTCACGAATAAGGATCCAAACCTGGCCAATGAGTTCCACGACCAGAGCACGTTGCGCATCCGCAACACCGGGTCTCAGCCATTGAACATCACCAGTACGACATTATCGAACAGCGATTTCCAGATCATCGCCGGCGGCGGCGCTCGGACGATCCAGCCGGACGGGTATGTCGATCTGGTCGTGAAGTTCGTCTACACCAGCAACTCGCTGGGTAATGCCCTGCGCACCGCAACACTGACAATCAACAACGACGATCCGAACGAGGCCGCGCAGCAGGTGCAACTTGCCGGTCTGTGGCAGAGCTACAGCGAGAACCAGCCCAACGGTGTGTCGGCCGAGCCGGTGGTGCAGCGGATTATCGATACGTTCGGGTACAAGATCACCGTTGGCACACTCAACACACAAGGCCAACCCACTCGCGCCGGCGAAGAAGTGCTCAGCGAGCTCTGGCAGCGGGCCGACAATGGCCTGCCCGTCGGCGTCGTGCAGCTTGCGGCTTATCACCAGATGTATAACGTCGCGTACGCGACCAAATCGACCATCAGTTGGTACAACCCGACCAACATTAACGGCGCGACCCAGAAGCCTTTTGTCACCAAGGTTTTTACGCACGCGCAGGTCGATAGCCAATCCATCCTGCCACGACTCGACGGTTCGACCACAGCACCGGCGATGGGTTCGTTTATGCCGACGAATGTGCCGTCATTCGGATTTAAAGTGGACGGCGACTGGTCGACTGATGTCTACAACACCCCCAACGCCGCCAACAACCCCGGACACGCCATCCGCATGTATGCGGCCAAGGATAAAGCGGGCAAGATCATCCCAAATGCGTATATCCTGATGCAGGATTATGTCGGCGTCAGCTACGCCAATTACGACTACCAGGACAACATCTACCTGGTCACCAACGTCAAGCCCGCCAACGGTCCGTCGACACCGGGCAACCCCGCGGCTACTGCGCAAGCCGGCGGAATCGCGCTGAACTGGGCGGACAACGCTGACGGCAACGTCACTGGATACAACGTCTATCGCGGAACCGCTGTCGACGGGCCGTTCATTAAAGTGAATGACGCGCCGGTCGGAGTCAGCGACTATCTGGATGCGGCCGCGCCGGTCGGGACGACCAGCTATTACGTAATTCGCGCCGTCAACTATCACGGGCAGGAATCGGCGCAGTCACAAGTCGCCAGCGCCACCCGCACCGCCGGCGGACCTGCGGTGCCCAACGCGCCTAGCAATGCCGTCGCGACCGCGAACGGCTCGGCTAGCATTGTCCTGACCTGGAACGACAACAGCACCGACGAGACAAATTTCCGCATCGAGCGCCGAACCGGCAGCGGCGCGTACGCCACGCTGACAACCGTCAGCGCCGGCGTCACAACCTACACCGACACCAGCATCGCCGGCGGCACCACGTACACGTATCGCGTCTTTGCGTACAACGTTAACGGCAGCTCGGGTGCGTCCAATGAAGCGGCCGCGACCACCACGGCGGCGAATCCGTTGGAGATCAAGTCAACCGACATCGG
Organism: Phycisphaerae bacterium; assembly: GCA_014379105.1. Taxonomy (GTDB): domain Bacteria; phylum Planctomycetota; class Phycisphaerae; order Tepidisphaerales; family Tepidisphaeraceae; genus JACMML01. The sequence goes on along the minus strand of JACMML010000276.1, from coordinate 6,126 downwards.
CAACCCCACGCCGGCCGGCAACGTGAACGTGATCACGCCGCAGAGGGATTATGATGTTACCGTCGGCGGGCTCGACATCTGGGGCACGTACGACAGCTTCAATTTCCAGCACCAGCAGCGCACCGGCGATTTTGACGTCTCGGTGCAGGTCGCGGACCTCACGGCTGTCGATCCGTCCACGCAAGGTGGACTCATGATGCGCGAGGCGCTGACGACCGGATCGCGCCACGTGATGGTGAAGGTCCGCCCCGGCGGATTCCGGCTCAACTATCGCACGAGCACCAACGGCACGACTAGCGCTTCGGGCACCGCCAGCGCGACGTTCCCCAACGCATTCGTGCGATTGCAGCGCGTCGGCAATACATTCAACACCTTCGTCTCAACGGATGGCGCGAACTGGACGCCGTTTGGCTCGGTGACGATCAACGTGGGCGCAACCGTCTACGTCGGTATGGCGACCGCCGCCAAGAGCAACTCGACCGCGACTACCGCGAAGTATCGCAACTTCGGCGACACCGGCACCGCCGCCCCCGTCCAACCCCCCGCCGCTGCGACTGGGCTGAACGGCGCCGCGACCAGCCATAACTCGGTGGCGCTTAACTGGTCCGATGCCTCCAATAACGAAACGGGTTTCCGCATCGAGCGCCGCACCGGCAGCGGCGGAACGTGGAGCACCATTGGGTCGGTCGGCGCGAACGTGCAGAATTACGTGGACGACACTGCGCAGGCTAGCACTGAGTACTGGTACCGCATCCGATCATACAACTCCGGCGGCGACGCCGATCCGACCCCGGCGTTCCAGGTGATCACCCCGCCGGCGCCCAGCGGCAACACCACGCTGACCTCAATCGCCGACGCGTACGTGCAGGACGGCTCTTCGGCCGGCGTCAATTTCGGCTCGGCATCGGGCATCCAGGTGAAGAGCAACTCCAGCGCCGGATACAACCGGCGCGGGTATCTCAAGTTTGATATCAGCTCGCTCAGCAGCGTGAGCCAGGTCAAGCTGCGCGTTTTTGCAAACCTCAATACCGCCGACAATGTCGGCGTTGCCGTCTACGGGGTCGACAGCACGACGTGGACCGAAGGCAGCATTAATTTCAACAATAAGCCCACCACCACCGGCGGCGCCCTCGGCAGCGCGACCGTCAGCAGCACCGCCGGTGCGTGGATCGAGGTGGATATCACCAGCTTCGTGCAGCAGGCGATCGCCAACGGCAAGGCTTCAATCAGCCTCAGCCTGCAAGGCACCGCCAGCAGCACGGCGTTTGTGAATGTAGCCTCGCGCGAATCGGGCGCGAACGCGCCGCAGCTTGTGATCAGCTAGCGCCAACATCGTGGCATGGGCTTCCAGCCCATGTTTTAGTCTGGATGTGAGTTCATCATGGGCTGAAGCCCATGCCACAAATACCTGAAATCAACTCGTGTGTTCATCCGGCGTGAGATCGACCAGCTTGATCAACACCCGCCGCTCGCGCGGGCCATCAAATTCGCAGAGATAGACCCCCTGCCATCGGCCGAGTTGCAGTTTGCCGGATTCGACGATCAGCGTCTGCGATTGGCCGAACAGGGACGCTTTCAGATGGGCGTCGCTGTTTCCTTCATCGTGCTGGTAATAGGTCTCGTTTTGGGGGATCAGTATTTCGAGCTTCTTCAGAAGGTCGCTCTTCACGTCCGGGTCGGCGTTCTCGTTGATCGTCAGCGCGGCCGTGGTGTGCGCGACGTAGACAATCGCCAACCCGCTCTTCAACCGCGCACGCTCGATCTGCGCCTGAACGCGCTGCGTGATCTCAACCATCTCAAAACGGGCCGACGTCTGGATCGTCTCGGTCGCCAGCGGAATTCCTCGTAACATGGTGCACTCCTATTGCGGCTTCATCTTATCGGTTTTCACGACGGATCGCCCCTCTTAATGACGCCGACACGACGGAAGTTTTTGCACGACGTTAACAAGCGTGATTAACAATTGAGGTTTACAATCCGGACGCATGCTCGAAACGCTGGAAACGCCGGACCAAATACTCGCCGACCTGTGGACCCGTCTCGAAGCGGGGGTGCGCGACAATGACCACCCATTCCGACTCGCGGTCACGGGGACCATTGGCTCGGCGCGCGGAGATTCATCACCCGACCTGCGGATCGTCGTCATCCGCTGGACCGACATCGCACAACGGCGCATCCGCTTTTTCACAGACCGGCGCAGTGCGAAGTTTGCGCAGTTGACCGCACGTCCGGCGCTGATGCTTCACTTTTATGACCGGGAACAAACTCTGCAGCTAAGAATCGGATGCGACGTCACGATTCACACGGCCGATGCCATCGCTGATGCGGCGTGGGCGACGACGCCGGAAAGTAATCGAGCCAATTACGCCGGCCTGCACGTTCCCGGGACAATAATTGACCACCCCGAACAGGGATGGCCGGCGCCGAATGCGGATGGACGGCCGAACTTTGCGGTGATCGTCTGCGTCGCCACCGAGATCGACTGGCTCCATATCGGCCGCCGCGGGCACCGGCGGGTGCGATTTACCTGGAGCGGCGATCAGTGGAACGGCGCGTGGGTCGCGCCGTGAGGATTGGTGTTGCGGGTTAAACCCAATCGATCAACCCCATCAATTAACAAATCGTCCCCGGGACAGTATCTTCAAGCGGCGTTTATGCGGGGGCGATCCCGGTACCAACGGAGCGCGGATTGAAACGATTCCTGGTCCTGACACTTCAGACGGTTGTGCTCCTTGCCCTTTCGGCGGGGATCTTTCGCCTTTGTGCGGATCTGTATTCACAGCACAACACGTTTCAACTCAATTACCACCCCGATGAATGGAGCAAGGCGGCGCAGATTGAGCAGAATCTTCGCAATTTCAATCACCCGCAACTGATGCTCGAAGCGGCCGCGCTGGTGATCGAGCGCGAGCAGACGCCGAACGACACGCTGAGCATCGTCATCGCCGGACGAAAAACCTCGGCGTATCTCGCAGCGCTGGCGGCGGTCTTCATGGCATGGGCGGGCTGGTTCGCGGCGCGCTGGCTGGGGTTCACACTCGCGGCGATTGGCGCGGGACTGTGCCCGGCGCTGCTCTAACACGCGCATTATTTCAAGGAAGACGCCTCGCTCTGCTGCGGCGTCGCCGCGATCGTCTGCTTCGCGGCCGCGATGAGCGTGCGGCGGCATTGGTCGATCATGCTGATTCTATCGCTGCTGCTGGGCGGCGCGTGCGGGCTCGCGGCTTCCGGCAAATACGCCGGCGCGGTGATGATGGCGCCGGCGCTGCTGATCGTTTTGGCGTCGACTTTCGGGCGATGGTCTATCGCAATGATGCTTGCACTGATTGCCGCAGGCGCCTGCGGATATTGGCTTTTGGGCGCGTACTCCGCCGCGGTGATGGCGACGCCGGTGGCGATTGTCGTGCTGGCATCGACACTGTTGCGATTGTCAGTCATGCCCTTATGCCTGACGCTGTTGGCCGGTGGCGCGTACTGGACGTGGATCAAGATCAACTACCGCGCGATCGAGGCGTGGGAAGAGTTCATGATCGGCTTCCGCACCGAGACCGATCACGCGTTCACCGAGCACTCCGGCATCACCATGGCGAAGCCCAACGGCTATTTTGCTGAGCTGATCTGGGACGAGGCGATGCCGCACGTACGACTGCTGCTGATCGCCACCCCGATCCTGCTGCTGATGCTGGGACTGATGCGACGCAGACGCCGGCTCGCATTGCTTCGAGATTCTGAGAAAGTCACGGATACAGGTCCCCAGGCAATACCTGCCAAACCAGCACCGAAGCGCGATCGGTTGGACCGATATCCCTCGCTGCTGTTTGGCTGGTGGCTGCTGCTGACGATCATTATTTACACCGCGGCGATATCGTGGAGCGTGATTCCGTTTTACCGGTACGCGCTGCCGTCCACATTCATGCTGTATACGCTCGCGGCGATAGCAGTGACGTGGGTTGTGAGCCTGATCGGGCGGCCGGGATGGTTAAAGGTGAGCGTGGCAGTGATCGGGGTCACGGCGCTCGCGGCCGTACAGTGGGCGCGGTGCGCGGACCACAATAGCCAGTTCGCAAACGACAGCCACGATCAGCTCCCGCTCTGGATTGCAAACAACCTGAGCGGCAGCCCACAGATCGTTGCCGACGGATATACGGAGCTCGGATCAAGCGGCACATACATGAGCGACAATGTCCGCCCGTCGGTGATGCGCTATCGCTGGGCTGCTGAGGCAGGCTCCGTCGACGATCTGCGGAATCGTGGCGTGCAATACGTCATCATCGCATCCCCCAGCTACGAACGCTGGATCAACCCGCACGGCCGGGCGCTGGAAGGGTATGAGGAGGATTTCCGGCAGAAATCGCAGTTTTACAGCCAGTTACTGAGCAGTTATCCGATCGTCATGCAGTGGAAGGCGCGCCATCCGATGCGGACGTTCACCAATCCGGACATGACCGTCTTCCAGATTGATAAAGGTCCGATGGTGCAGAAGCCCCAGACGCCTCCAAAGCCATAGTCACCGATTCAGGCACGTGGTCGCCGCTTTTTGGGCTCAAATTGACACCCTAATCGCCCACTTCTATACTCTCCCCTCCCTGTTTCCCCCAGAAAATTCGGGCGGAGTTTGCAGCGGATATCTCGACATTTTTTGGAGTCCAAAAACCCATCATGGCCAAGTCCACCAAGAAGGCGGCTAAGTCCGCCAAGTCCTCCACCGCCAAATCCGCCAAAGGCGTGAAGCGCGTCTACTTCTTCGGCGCCAATAAAGCCGAAGGCGGCGCCGACATGAAAGACCTGCTCGGCGGCAAGGGCGCCAATCTCGCCGATATGACTCTCGCCGGTCTCCCGGTTCCCCCCGGCTTCACCATCACCACCGAAACCTGCGGCGACTACAACAAGCTCGGTCAGAAGCTCCCCAACGGGCTGATGGACGAGGTAAAGGCTCATCTTGCAAAAGTTGAAAAAGCCACCGGCAAGAAGTTTGGCGACGCGAAAAACCCGCTCCTGCTCGCCTGCCGCTCGGGCGCTAAGATGTCCATGCCGGGCATGATGGACACCGTGCTCAATATCGGCCTGAATGACCAGGTCGTCGAAGGCATGGCCGTGCTCACCGGCAACGCCCGCTTCGCGTATGACAGCTACCGCCGGCTGATCAACATGTTCGGCGACACCGTCAAAGGCGTCGATCACGAGCATTTCGAGCACGAACTCTCGGCCGTGAAGAAAGCGGCGGGCGTGGAGCTGGATACCGATCTACAGACGGCCGATCTCAAAATGGTCGTTGAGCGCTACAAGGCGATCTATAAGGAGCACCTCGGCGAGGATTTCCCGCAGAACCCGCTCCAGCAGCTCGCGGCCGCCATCGAGGCGGTGTTCCAGAGCTGGATGGGCGATCGCGCGATCCGCTACCGCGAGATCAACGAGATCCGCGGACTCGCCGGCACGGCGGTCAACGTGCAGGCGATGGTGTTCGGCAATATGGGCGACGACTGCGCAACCGGCGTCGCGTTCACGCGCGATCCATCCACCGGGCGTAACGAGTTCTACGGCGAGTTCCTCGTCAACGCGCAAGGCGAAGACGTGGTCGCCGGCATTCGCACGCCGCTGGAATGTAAGACCGAAATGGGCAAGTGGTCTAAAAAGAGCTGGGCCGAATTGCTTGTGGTGAAGAAGAAGCTCGAAGCGCGCTATAAGGACGTGCAGGATTTTGAATTTACGATCGAAAAAGGCAAGCTGTACATGCTCCAGACCCGCAACGGCAAGCGCACCGCCGCTGCCGCGGTGAAGATCGCGGTTGATATGGTCAAGGAAAGATTGATCGACGAAAAGACCGGCATTCTCCGCGTCGATCCAGCGTCGCTCGATCAACTGCTGCACCCGATGTTCGATCCAAAGGCCGCCAAGAACGTGATCGCCAAAGGCCTGCCGGCATCGCCCGGCGCCGCAACCGGCAAGCTCGCGTTCACCGCCGCCGAAGCCGAAGACCGCGTTCATGCGGGTGAAAAAGTTCTGCTGGTTCGCCGTGAGACCGAGCCGGCGGATATCGGCGGCATGCACGTCGCCGAGGGCATTCTGACCAGCACCGGCGGCATGACCTCGCACGCGGCGGTGGTCGCGCGCGGCATGGGTACGCCT
>JACMML010000275.1 GCA_014379105.1 Phycisphaerae bacterium | reverse complement strand
CACCTGACGTCGGTCCTTTGGGAGAAGGGCTATTCGTTGATAAATCAAGGCGACGTGAACCCGCAGTCGCTCGCGGGTGCCATCTCGACCGGCACCCACGGCACCGGCGCATCCCTTGGCTCGCTGTCCACCGCCGCACGTGCTTTCCGTCTGGTGCTGGCGGATGGCCGTACGGTTGTTTGCTCCCCCGATGAAGAGCCTGATCTTTTTGAAGCACAGCGCGTCTCGCTCGGCACGTTGGGCGTCGCCACGCAAATCCAGATCGATGTGCTTCCGGCCTATCATCTGGAAGAGCGCCTCCGGTCGATGAGCCTCGATGAGGTCGAGCAGCGGTGGGACGAGCTGGCAGCTGCCAACCGCCATGCCGAGTTTTTTGTCTTTCCCTACGGCGATCACGCGATCGTCAAGACACTCAATCCTGTTCCGGCAGAGGGCGAGTTGAAAATCCTGACCGACATGGAGGAGGCCAATTTTCGGCGCGTCTGCGACCTTTGTGCTGCCATGCCGATGCTGACGCCGGCGTTGCAGCGGATGATCGTCCGTCCCGGCCTGAAACATCGCCGCGTGGGGCCGGCCTATCAGATATTTCCATCGGAACGCACGATCCGTTTCGAGGAGATGGAGTACGAACTCCCCCGCGCAAATGGCTGGGCGGCGCTGCGCGAGGTCATTGCGTTCATTCGAAAGAGACGCTTGCCCATCGCGTTTCCATTCGAATTCAGGCTGACCGCGGGTGACGACATCTGGCTGAGCCCTTTCAACAAGGGGGATGGCGCGTCAATTTCGATGCACCAATACGCAAAGATGCCCTGGCGGCAGCATTTTCTTGAAGCGGAAAGGATTTTCCGTGCGCACGGCGGCCGCCCCCACTGGGCGAAGCGGCACACTCTGACGTTCCGCGACGTGCAGGAACTATACCCGAGAGCGCAGCAATTCATGCAGGTGCGCGAAACCATGGATCCGGATGGCAAATTCCTCAATGCGCACCTTGCGGAACTCTTCGGCGTCCGGGCGGCGGCGGCAGTGGCATGATGCGCGATGATATGCGTTTGCACGCTGGCTTGATCGGGCAGCAGGGGTCGCGCGCCCATCTGAATACGCCCGCGCTGGTGATCGACCGGGATGCACTGGAGCACAATATCGCCGCCATGGCGGCGTTCGCGCGAGAGAAGGGGATCGGACTGCGGCCTCATGCCAAGACGCACAAGAGCTACGAGATTGCGCGGCTGCAAATCGAAGCGGGCGCCATCGGCATCTGCTGTGCCAAGCTGGGCGAGGCTGAGGCGATTGCCGAACTCGGCCGCATAGACAGCATACTGATCACCTCGCCGGTCGTGACGGATCAGGCGATCACGCGCCTCATCGCGCTGCATCCGGCGCTCAGCGAGCTTCGCGTAGTCGTAGATCATGCCCTCAATGTTGCAGCCCTTGAAAAGGCTGCGGTCGGCCTTTCACGTCCATTAGGTGTTCTGATCGACATTGATCCGGGTATACGGCGCACCGGCGTGACCTCTGCAGAGGCAGCTCTTGATCTGGCAACCGTAATCAAATCCTCGCCGCACCTACGCTTCGACGGCGTGCAGTTCTATTGCGGAGTCCACCAGCATATCGCCTCATTTGAAGACCGGCGCGCGGGAATTGTGGAGCGCACACAGTATCTCAAGGACATCACCGACAAGCTGAGTGCCGCGGGCGCGGCCCCCGGGATCATTACCGGCGGCGGCACCGGCACGCACTGCATCGATGCTGAACTTGGCGTGTTCACTGACCTGCAGGTTGGATCCTATGTTTTTATGGACCGGCAGTATCTGGAATGCGATCTGACGGGCTCCGGGCTTTCACCCTACCGAACCGCCTTGTTCATTGACGCCCATGTCGTCAGCGCTAACACACCCGGCATGGCAACCATCGACGCCGGGTTCAAGGCTCTCTCAACTGATGGCGGCGCGCCTTCGATTGTTGCCGGCGCGCCGGAGAACTCGGTCTATCACTTCATGGGCGATGAACACGGCGCGGTCGTATCCCGGGGTGAAAAGTTCTTGCCCGGTGCATCGGTCACACTCGGCGCGCCGCATTGTGATCCCACCGTCAATTTGTACGATTCCTATCATGTGGTGCGCGGCAACACACTAATCGATATCTGGTCGGTTACAGCACGGGGGCGTTCACGTTAGGGGATCGCGAGGTCAACACATTTGATGGTTGCGTTTACGCGGGCAGGAGCAAACATGAAGTTTGCAAGGCGCCGCCGCCATCACACGCTCAGAACAACACGGTTTCGTCCGCCGATTTTGGCCGCATATAGCGCGGTATCGGCGCGATGAATCAGATTCTCCGAATTGGCGCCGCCGATGGCAATCCCGAAGCTGGCGGTCATGACGATTTTGCCACCGCGCGTTTCCGTCTCCGCTGCTTCGATCGCAACGCGAAGCTCTTCAGCGAGCGTCAAAGCTTCCTCCGTCTGCGTAGAGGCCAGAATGATAAGAAATTCCTCGCCGCCCCAGCGAACAAGAGATCCTCGATGCCCGACAACTCCCTGGCAGATGGTGACGAGGGCACACAAGGCCCGGTCGCCCGCCTCATGGCCGTGATGGTCATTGATCGCTTTAAAGTGATCAATGTCGATCATCACGACTGCCGGGCGCCGATCGCCGAGATGCGCTGAACGAAATACGTTTCCCAGAAGGACTTGACCGGCACGCCGGTTGAGCGCGCCGGTCAAAGGATCGGTCGTCGCGAGGCGTCGAAGTTCATCCTCCATTCGCTTGCGTTCCGTCATGTCGCGCGAGACCGCGACGAACCCGCGGATTTCGCCGGCCTCGTCCGGCAATGCTGTAATTACCGTGTTCGCCCAAAAGCTGGTGTTGTCACGGCGCCGTCTCCAGCCTTCCGACTCGACAGACCCTGCGACACGCGCGCGTTCCAGAAGGCGCTGCATCTGGCCGGCGACACGTTCCTCTTCGGCGAAAAACATATCGAGCGGGCGATGCTTCACATCTTCTGCTCTCCACCCCCCCAGACGCTCCAGAGACGGATTCCAGTCATCCACAAGTCCCTGCGAATCTACTGTATAGATGGCGTAGTCGCGCACATTGTCGAAAATCGCACGAAAACGTTG
>JACMML010000274.1 GCA_014379105.1 Phycisphaerae bacterium | reverse complement strand
GGCGACGTTGTAGGTGGTCGGGCCGCCGGTAACGAGCGCAACCAGCGTGCCGCCGACAGTGCTGCCGGTAAACGAGATGTCACTGCCGGTGAATCCGGTGACCGGCGCACTGAACACCACAGTGAAATTGATCGGGCTTCCGGCGGTCGGATCGGACTGCGTGCCAGCCTGGTTGATCGTCACCGTCGGCGTGACATTGCTGAAGGTCACCGTATTGTCAGTGGAGGTCGACGCTGAATTTCCTTCGACCACCGCGGCGGCGGGGATCGTGGCGACAACGGTGCCATTGCCGTTCATTCCGCTCACTGCGACGTTGTAAGTGGTGGGTCCACCGGTGACGACCGCGACCAACGTACCACCGACCGTGCTGCCGGCCAGCGACACATCGCTGGCGTCGAAGCCCGTGACAGGCGAACTGAACATGACGGTAAAGTTGATCGGGCTCGTATTGGTCGGATCGACCTGTGCTCCAGCCTGGTTGATGGTCACCGATGGCAGGATGGTCACGGTGCGGCAGGCGGAAAACTCCGAAGTGTTGTTGGTCGGGTCCGTCGCGGTGGCCGTGACGACCTCTCCCGCCGCAACCGCCGTGCCCACCGTCGAATTGATGACACCGTTACCCGCTCCGTCAGTGGTTACGGTGGCGAAGCCGATCAACGTCCGGCCCTCTCCGAAGCCGGAGGCGTCGCATCCGGCATTTGAAAAAAACTCAACGCGAAAGGTTGTGCCCGCCGTACTGTTGAGGGTGCCGCCGATCACCGTGCTTGCGCCGCCGGAGACGGCACTGGTAAGGATCGGATAGTTCTGCAGTTTGTTGACACCGGCGTCCGCGTCACCCACGTCATTCGCAGTTACGCCGTCGTCGTTCAAGTCGATACCGAGCGCGCCGTTGCTGTGGATCGAATTGCCGAGAATTGCGTTGTTCACAGAGTCATTCCCGCAGACATTGTCGGCTTTCGTCAAAACCCCGGGACCGGTATTGAATGCAATCAGATTCCCCGTGCCGGGGGTTGTTCCGCCGATCGTCGCATCATGGTGGTCTACCGAGATCTGGACGCCGATCGCGTTGGCAATGGCACTCGTGCCTGCCATATCGGTACCAATATAGTTGCCCTGAACGATCGATCCATTTGCGCCGCAACCGCCCAGCGCAATACCGTATCCCGTGGTCAACATGGTACCCGTGTGGCCGGAGATCACGTTGCGCGAGGCGGGGGTCGCTCCCCCTATCACACTGCCGGCGGAGGATCCGTTGATCAAGACCCCAAACTTGTTGCCCAGCTGGGCGGTGCCGGTGATGTTCAGTCCGATCAGATTGCCCTGGATGACGGTGTTGTTAGCCGATTGCACTCCGATGCCGGCGCCGTTGGCCGAAATCACATTGCCGGAGCCGGGGGTCGTGCCGCCAATCGTCGTTCCGTTGGCCCCATTGAAAATCGAAATCCCAAAACCGGAGGTCGTCGAATTACCCAGGGCGACGGTACCGTTCTTGTCGACGCCTATTAAGTTTCCAGCGATGGTGTTGCCGGTGGCGCCACTGTCCCTGATCTGGACGCCCGCGAAAACGCCGGCCTGACCGTTGGCGGAGATGACATTTCGCGCCGCCGGAGTCGAGCCGCCCACGATGTTGTTGGGCACGCCGCTGATGAAGACCCCGTGGCCGCCGTTGCCGGCGGCAGTCGTGCCGTTGGCCAGCGTGCCGATGAAGTTGCCGGCAATCGTGTGCGAGCCGCCGGTGCCGGAGATCGTGATGCCGTTGCCGCCGAAGTCATTGATGGCGAGACCGCGGATGGCGCTTCCCGAATGGTTGGACAGCGCGAGGCCATCGACCACTCCGCCGGCGACGAGACCGCTCAGCGAAATCTGGGGGTTGTTGACGCTCGCACCGGGTTGCGTGAAGCCATCGATGGTCACCGTCTTCGTGATCACCGGCAGCGCAAGCGTCGGGGAGATCGTCTGGATTCCTCCGCCCGCGATGTTGAAGTTGATCGTGTCATTGACGCCGAAGACTCCAGGGACCTGCGCGGTGATGTCCGGATCGCCCAGGTCATTGCCGGCGTTGATGGCTGTGATGGCCTCACGCAGAGTGATCGTTCCGTTGTTGGGAACGACGGTGTCGGCGCTGGAGGTGACAGTGATGGTTGCTGCCTGCACCGCCGATACACTGGCAATACACGCAAGCAAAAGGATCCGAAGGGCTGAATACTTGATCTTTGTCACGCGGTCACTCCCTGTTTTTTTACTACTGGGATTGTCCCAGAGACTCCGAACACTTACAAGGTCAGTGAGCCAGCCGATCATGTTTGAAATGGGTTGAGCCGCGACCTTGCGCCAGTGCCGATCAAATTTGCGTTGTCGCGCACTCCTCTGACTGATTTTTCGCTACCATCGCCGAGCAGGTGCGCGAGTCTGGCCTGCCATGCTCAAAAAGGAGACCCCATGACTGCACGGACCGACAGCTCCCCGCGTCTGCAATTCGTTGGCCAAAGAATTCTGGCTGCCTGTGCGATAAGCCTCTTCGTCGCCGCGCTGCCGCATGAAGCGCTGGCGCAGAAGCGCAGCCCGACGCTGATCTTCGGTCAGGAAGCTCCGCCGCCTACTCTCGATCCGCACTTCTCGACGTCAGTTTCGACACGCAATGTGGCGATGAACATTTTCGAGCAGCTGGTGACGCGCGACGAATCCAATGCAGTCATTCCCGAGCTCGCCGACTCCTGGAAGATCAGTCCCGATGGACTGACTTACACCTTCAAGATCCGCACCGGCCTGAAGTTCCACAACGGCAAGGACATGACCTCGGCCGACGTCAAGGCTTCGTTCGAACGCTACAAGCGGATGGCGCTGGCGAAAATCACGCTGGCTCCCGTTGTCGCGATGGAGGCGCCGGACGCGTCGACGTTTGTGCTCAAGCTCGACAAGCCGCAGCCGGTATTTCTCGATGAGTTGTCGGCCTTTGTCGTGCCGATCGCCATCATTCCCGCGGAACAGGCCGACCGCG
>JACMML010000273.1 GCA_014379105.1 Phycisphaerae bacterium | reverse complement strand
TCCGCGCTACTGTGGGGGGCGATGTGGGCTTGGATCTGCGGCCCCCTCCCCCTGGGGGTGTGGGCTGGGGTGCGGGGGCTGGCCGATTCATTGTCGCTTGAGAATCCAAAGCCCCCTCACCCTAACCCTCTCCCGAGGGGAGAGGGGACCGGAGGTTCCAATCCCGTTCATCCCAACCCTCTCCCGCAGTGGGAGGGGACCGGAGGTGCGCCGCTTCATTTAGTCGACTATTCCGCCCTCCGCACACGCAGCATCAACTGGCACATGCCCGCCGCCGGCATGCTTCTTGCGCTCGCTTGCGGCGTGAAGCCGATTGCGTTCATCCTCGCGGCGTTCTGGTTCATCGCCCGCCCGCGGCTTGCGTGGGTCGGTCCGTTCATACTGACCTGCCTTCTGCTCGGGTCGGTGCTGCTGATCCAGGACGGCTATGTCGGATTCTTCAAAACCCTGCGGACTTACACGCAGGAATGGGAGGCCAACGGCTCGTTCTTCCATCTGGTCCGCACGCAGATGAAACCGCGCTGGCCGCTGGGAGAGCTATTTGTTCAGCCGTGGGAGGCGGCCCGCATCTGGGGCGGCCAGATCATGGCGCTGCTGGCGATTTCCCTTATCTGGCGGCGGACAGACTGGCTCACCGCGTTCTACTGGTTGGTGCTGACGGCGCTGCTGGTGTCGCCGATCGTCTACCCGTGGTATTTGCTGTGGCTGCTGGCGATCGTACCGCTGGTGCCCAATGGCCGCGGACTAACGGGGCTCATCTTCGCCGCCACGAGCGTGCTGTGCTACCGGCTCTGGCACACAGACTGGATCATGCCGTGGCCGATCTTTTTTGCGGAATATGTGCCGGTGTATGCGGCGCTAATCTATGAAGTGAAAACCCGAATGACGAAACCCGAATTCCGAATCAAATCCGAATGACGAAATCAGAAACTCGAATCAAGTTGAAATGACGAATGACGACCCTCACTATCTCAAAACATCCAAACACCAAATCCAAAACACCAAACTAAAAACACGTCCCTGAAAATCAGAATGGCCGAACGACTTTCGTCATTCGGCCATTCTGATTTGATCCGGAATTCGGGTTTCGACATTCGTCATTCCCCGCACCCGCGGGGTTTTATTTCTTCCAGACCCGGCTCTTGAACTGCTCAAGCGCGGCCTTCAGGCCGCTCTCGATCTCATCCGTCAGCTCCTTCTTCTCAAACAGCCCGTCCATCGTGGCGGTGTGGCTGGCGGCGGCGTAGTCGAAGAAGCTGTTCTGGAACTCGGCGATGCGGGCGACGGGGATATCATCCAAATAACCCTTTGTCGCGGCGTAAATGACCGAGACCTGCTGGGCGATGTTCATCGGCTTGAACTGCGGCTGCTTGAGCAGTTCAACCAGGCGGGCGCCGCGGTCGAGGCGCTTTTGCGTGTCGGCATCGAGTTCGGTGCCGAGCTGCGAGAAGGCTTCGAGTTCGCGGTACGCGGCCAGGTCGAGACGCAGGGAGCCGGCGATCTTCTTCATCGCTTTGGTCTGGGCGTTGCCGCCCACGCGGCTGACCGACACACCGACGTTGATCGCGGGGCGGACGCCGGAGAAGAATAGCTCTGGCTCGAGATAGATCTGGCCGTCGGTGATGGAGATGACGTTGGTCGGGATATACGCCGAGACTTCGCCTTCCTGGGTTTCGATGATCGGCAGCGCGGTGAGCGAACCGCCGCCGAGGTCGGCCGACAGCTTGACCGCGCGCTCGAGCAGGCGGCTGTGTAGATAAAACACGTCGCCGGGATACGCCTCGCGGCCGGGCGGACGACGCAGCAGCAGCGAAAGCTGACGGTAAGCGGTGGCCTGCTTGGAAAGATCGTCATACACGCAAAGCGTGGCTTCGCCTTTCCACATGAAATACTCGGCCATCGCGGTGCCGGCATAAGGAGCGATGTATTGCAGCGGGGCGGCATCCGATGCGCCGGCGACGATGACGGTGGTGTAATCCATCGCACCGTTAGCCTTGAGCACCTCGACGATGCCGGCGACGGTGGATTCCTTCTGGCCGATCGCGACGTAGAAGCATTTCACGCCGGTGCCCTTCTGGGCGATGATCGTGTCGATCGCGATGGCGGTCTTGCCGGTCTTGCGGTCGCCGATGATCAGCTCGCGCTGTCCGCGGCCGATGGGGATCATGGAGTCGATGGCTTTGATGCCGGTCTGGAGCGGCTCTTTAACGGGCTGGCGCTCGGCAATGCCGGGCGCGATGATGTCCATCTTGCGCGTCTCGGTGGTCGCGATCGCCGGCCCGCCATCGAGCGGCACACCCAGCGGGTTCACGACGCGGCCGATGACCGCCTCACCGACGGCCACTTCGAGCAGGCGGCCGGTCGTCTTGACGGTGTCGCCTTCCTTGATGCCGAGGTAGTCGCCGAACACGACGGCGCCGATCGTATCTTCTTCCAGGTTAAACACCTGCCCGATCGCGCCGTTCTGGAACTCCAGAAGCTACGCCGCCATCGCGTTTTTCAAGCCGTAGATGCGGGCAATGCCGTCACCCACTTCGATAACCGTGCCGACGTCAGATACCTGGAGCTTCTGCTCGTAGGATTCGATCTCACGCTTCAGGACGCTGGTGATTTCAGAGACGTTTATGGCCATATTTTCCTCAAATCCGAATGACGAAACCAGAAATCCGAATCAAATCCGAATGACGAAATCCGAAACTGCATCGCGAAACCCATTCGTCATTCGGGCTTCGGTTTTGATTCGGATTTCTGGTTTCGTCATTCGTTCTTCACAAAACTACACTGCCGCCACAAGGCGGCGCTTCAATGTTTCCAACTGTGTCTTGACGCTGCCGTCGATCATTGAGTCGCCGATCTTAAGGATCAGTCCGCCGATGATCGATTCGTCCACTTCCTGTTTGACGACGGCGTTTTTACCGAGCTTGGTGCTGATCTGCCGGCGGACGTCTTCGAGTTCTGCGTCGCTCAACGCCTGAGGCACCGTCACGGAGACTTCGACATTGCCCGAGCGGGCGTCGAGCAATTCCTTGAACGCCACCGCGACGCCTGGGAATGTGCCGAGGCGATTTTTACTATTGAGCAGCTTCAGGAACGCGACAAGGACGCCGGACAAGCTTCCGCCGAAGACCGCATCGATTAGGTCCGCGCGTTTTGCGCTGCCGACCGACGGATCGCCGAGATAGCGGGCGAAGGTAGCATCGCCCCGGATCACCTCGGCCACGCCCTGAATCTCCTCGGCCAGTTCGTTAGTCGTGCCGCGCGCGTCTCCGAGATCGAGAATCGCCCGTGCGTAGCTGGTCAGGGTCGCTTTGTCGTCTTGTGTTGTGGACATCGATTCAAATTTTCAATTTTCAATTTTCAATTTTCAATTGGACGGATCCGTCTTCAATTGCAAATTGCAAATCGAACTTTGCAAATCCTTCTTAGTTACTTCCCAACTGTTCCAGCGCCCCGCGAACCAGTTCCCGTTGATCATCCACGTTCAGGTTCCGGCGCAGGATTTTTTCTGCGATCGCGGTGGAGAGCGTGGCGGCCTGCTGGTGGATCTCCGCGACCGCGGCACGGCGGCTGGATTCGATGTCGCGGAGGGTTCGTTCCTTGGATTCTTCGGCTTCCTGCTGCGCCTGGAGCTTGATCCGGGCGGCCGCGGCCTGGGCGTCTGCCTGGGCGGTCGCGAGGATCGCCCGCACTTCGTCGCCGGCTTTGGCGAGCTGTGCGAGGTATTCCTGATGCTTCGCCTCGGCGGCCTGCCGGGCGGCCTCGGCTTCATCGATGTCGCGGCGAATCTTCGCCTCACGCTCGGCGAGTCCCTTGGAGATCGGGCCCCAGGCGAACTTGGTCAGGATCACGACCAACGCGAGGAAGACGATCAATGTGACGATGCCGGTCATCAATCCCTGATCGAGGGATGGCGGCAGCCCCGACTTCTCAGCATGTCCCACCTCGGCCGCCAACGTGAGTGTCGGGGCGGCGAGGGTCAGAAATAAACTGGCAATGCGCTTGGTCATCCGTAGCGTCCTTTTTAGAAAAACCCACCGGCAATCTTTCGATCGCCGGTAGATGCAGATTCATTTAACGAAACCGATCAGGAAGCCAACGACGATCGCGAAGAGCGCAGCACCTTCGACCAGCGCTGCAGCGATGATCATGTTGGCGGCGATACGCGGGGCGACTTCCGGCTGGCGTGCGATTGATTCCAGCGCCGAGCCACCGATCTGACCGATACCACGGCCGGCACCCATTACCGCAAGCCCAGCGCCGACTGCCGCAAGACCGGAACCGACGCTGACACCGGGGTTGCTGACGACGGCGTCGGTAACAACGACCGGATCAGCACCAAACGCCATCACTGGCAATGCCATCAGAGCAGCGCCGGCGAGCATTGTGAACTTCTTCATAGGATTCTCCATGTCATGATTCGTCGTGCGAGTGACGAATCGCGTTCTTCAAAAAACTCAGACAACCGCTCGCCCGATCATCTTGCCGCACTCGCTGTTCGACGCCGCGCCCGTTTGCCGAGGGAACCCGGTGGTCACGCGGTGGGCCGATCAGTGTGCGGGCTTCAGAGCCGTCTCGTGGGTGATGGCATCACGCTCACGCACGGCGTGAGGTTCCCCCATTTCATCACCTTCGTGTTCCTTGTGGTGTTCGTCATCATGGTGATGAACGATCATTTGGCTAATGAATAGTGCGGTCAAAAATGCGAACAGGTAAGCCTGCAACAGCGCGACGAACAGCTCGAGCATCATGATCGCGGTCGATGCGACGACTGAAACCACGCCGACTGTGAGCCCGCCCGCGGCCCCCATCGCCGACCAAGCCATAAATACGAAGCTCCCCAGCACCGCCAGGAGCAAATGCCCGGCGGTCATGTTGGCGGCGAGACGAACTGCCAACGCGAAGGGCTTGATCAGCATTCCCAGAAACTCAACGGGAACCATCACCGGTGAAAGCCACCATGGGGCGCCGCCTAGAAAATGGTGAAACCATCCACCGATGCCGTTGGATTTTATCCCGTTGAATTGAACGACCACGAACACGATCAGCGCCAATGCGCCGGTGACGAAAAAGTTGCTGGTCGCGGTTCCATAAATTGGCTCAAAGTGGGTAAATACCCGGCCAAAGGTGAGATTCTGGAGCGCGTCGAACGGGAGAAGGCCCAGCAGGTTGTTGATCAAAACAAAAAAGAACAACGTCCACAGCAGCGGCATGAATCGATCCGTATCGTCGCCGAGGACCGGTTTCGCGACGTCATTGCGGATATAGAGCATGATCGCTTCGATCATGTTGCGCGATCCGGTTGGAACAAGCTTGCCATCACGGTAGGGCTTGGTGATCCGGGGGAAGATCAGCAGCATGATGACGGCGGTGGTCAGCAGCATGACGATGTGATTGCTGAGAACCCAGAAATTCCCAATCTTGAGGATTCCTGTATCCGTGACATGGTCCAGCGGGTTGGCCGAGGCCAAGAGGGAAATGATCATCCTTGTTTACCTCGTATCGTCTCGTTCGGACTCGTCGCCTGTGCACCAGGCACTTGTGCCCTTAGCGCACGGCTGACGAGCGTTGATTCAACAATCAGCGTCGCGACATAGTAGCCGCAAATCATCATCGCGACCGCTACGGGGGTGATTGAAAATGCCATGATGCACACGATTAATCCGATCAAACTCACGCCGACTCGTACGCCGGCGAGGAGCATTGTCATTGTGATGACATAATCCGCCGGCTTGCCTGCGGAACTGAGAAGAATCGCTACCGAAGCGATCATCGCAACCGCCGCCACCACGGTCGCGCCGATAAATGCCGGCCACCACTGCGGCTGCGGCGTGACGACGATGATAATCGCAATCACCAACGCGACTGCAAACACCGTCGCCGCGACGGCCATCGGCAATTGTCGAATCAGCGCCGGCGAAACGGTCGGCACGGGGGCGGGAGTTATGGGCGCGGGAATATTGCTGGGCGGTTGGTCCATCGAGCCGTCTGTGTATGAAACGATCACCGCATCGCCCGACTCGCCTGCTTCAGCAGACGATAAAGACCCACGCCAAACCCAAACATTCCGCCAACCAACATCAACCACGGCCGCGAGCTGAAACGGCCATCGAGCCAGTAGCCCAACGCACCGGGCAACAGAATCGCGGCCACAAATTCAAAACCGGTCCCTGCGAACGTACCCAGCATCCGTATCGTCGAGGCATCATCTGACGGGGGCTTGGTTGGACCTTCCGCCATAGTGGTGACACCTGTCGCAAGTCGACAGTTCTTTCCGCCCACACCGACTGTAAATGCAACGGCATTACCAGCGATTCAATGTGAGTCGCGTACCCTACGGGGCGGGGAAAGTCTGGTCAAGAATATGCGGTCTGGCGGCGTGCGCCATGTTGCCGCATACGCGAGGTTTGGACATCCCGCCCGCGCCGTTTCGCCAGCCATCGGGGTGATTGACACGTGTGGGCGCGCGCGCAAAATGACGCGTCACATGTTCAGCAAGACCATCGGCGACCGCTTTCACGTCATCGAGCCATTTGTCAGAGCCCGGGAGGTCATGGACCTTGGCTGCGTCGATTCCCGCAAAGCCCGCCATGACGCCCAGGCACGTTTTGAATATAAAGCGAACCTGCTGCACAAACAGATCGCCCAAGCCAGTCCGGGGACGCTGGGGGTGGATATCGACCCCGATGGGGTCAAGGTTTTGAATGAAAATGGCTATCAGGTGATCGTCGCGGATGTCGAGACCATGGATTTGGGCAGACAGTTTGACACGATCGTCGCCGGTGAGCTGATCGAGCACCTAGAAAGCCCCGGTAAATGGCTGCGAAACATGTTTCGTCACCTCAAACCCGGCGGGGTGATCATCGTCTCGACACCCAATCCGTTTTACGCCGGAAGTACTTGGAAAATCTGGCGCTACGGCAAACCGGCGGTCCACGAAGAACACATGGGCTGGCAAGACCCGACCACGCTCGGGCAGCTATTCAAGCGGACGGGATTCGAACCGTTTGAAGGTTATTGGGTGCAGCCAACGCCAAGCCTGCTAAAAACCTGGAAACGCCTGTTCCGGCCGTTTTTTTCTCATACGTTCATTATGTTCGCCCGAAGACTGTGATCGGCAACCCGAATAGTCGTCTCGCGCTGTGGATATCGGGCCCGTCGCTGTCTCACGCCCGGTCTCAAATTGACTCTTATTGGCAGACGCGGCACAATCGTCGCTCTAGGCGGAAGTTGCGCGAATCGTGCTTGGAGAACACCTGTGATATTTGCACCCTTGAAGCGAATGGCCGCATTGACTCTGGCGGCGGGCGGCTTGATTGTCGCCGGCTGTGACGACGTTAAAGCCGGTGATAAGGAAGTCCGCGACCAGCTTGGTCTTGCCAACAAGGCACTTCGTGATGCCGACGACACGACTCTGGGCACCGAAGCGGCCAGCGAAGGTCCGGGGAAATCCACACTGGATGCGCTAAAAGCCGCGGCCGCTGACCAGAATGCCGGACCCGTCTGGCGCGCCACCGCCGCGGGTGCGGCGGGGGATCTGCAGCTTCAGATCGCCACCGCTCAGCAAGTCGAACTGAATCGCATCGA
This sequence comes from Phycisphaerae bacterium, assembly GCA_014379105.1. Taxonomy (GTDB): domain Bacteria; phylum Planctomycetota; class Phycisphaerae; order Tepidisphaerales; family Tepidisphaeraceae; genus JACMML01. The sequence goes on along the minus strand of JACMML010000273.1, from coordinate 4,655 downwards.
GCAGTTGATCCGGGCGACTCTTTCGGACCTCCGGGCGCTGACGCAGCAAGTCGCGCTGACCAACTTCCTCGCCGACGGCTACCGAAAGCAGGACAGCAAACCCGCGTTGACTAGCATCACCGCACTCATCACCAGCATGCAAGGCGACGCCCAGAGTCTCACCTGGGGCCTCGACGATAAGAAAACCCTGCGCACGCTGGCGGCGACAAAGCAATCGATCAGCAATCTGCAGGGACAGCTCGCCGAGCAACAAGGCTCGATCACGTCGCTGACCAGTGAACGACAGGCCGCGATCATCGACTCGGAGAAGAAGTTCGAGGCCGCTGACAAGCAGAAGGGCGCCGAAGCGGTGCGCACGTACACCGAAGCGACGGAAAGCCGCCGGAAAGCGGAAGAGATCGCGATCAAGCTCGACCTGGCGACGGATCAGCTCAAGCGCGTCGAAGCCGACTTAGCCTTGGCTACAGGTGAGCAAAAGGCTTTGGAGGCGGGTATCGCAGCCCTGCAAGAACAGGCGAATGCTGTGCAGGCCGGTGGTACCGACGCAGCGACCCGAGTGGGCAATCCTCGTAAAATCGCCGCCTCGATCGCCACGGCGACCGCTGAATCTCCATACGCGGTGAACGCCCGCGCTGCGGAACTCGCAACGCTGCTTCAGAGCGGCAAGGCTCAACGCGGACGTGTCAACGACACGCTGATCGACGCAGAAAAATACTACACCGATGCCATCACCGCCGCCGGCTCGGTGACGACCGACGCGCGCATGTCCCGGCCGGAACTGGAGCCGCTCTATAAGGGGATCAAAGAGGCGGTCAACAGCGGTCGATACAACTTGCAGCAGGGGGTCACGCAACGGCGTCTTGGCGCGCTGAGCTTTGATGAGGCGGCGTTGCTGAGCGAAGTGGAGTCCGTTCGCGCGATGCTTCAGATATCCCTGCAGGCAGCCCAACTCGCGACGCCGCAGGAGTGGCAGGCGGTTGAGAAAAGCGAATTGACGAATCTGGTGCAGGCGGCGGATGAGCGACTCAAAAAATCAAACGAGCTTCTCGTGAACGCCTCGGCCGGTGCCAGCCCCAAGCCCACGCTGCAGGCCGCGATGCTCGCGCGGATGATTACGCTGCACAAGATGATCCAGCTTGAGGCGTTGAAGGAGATTCTGGCGATACCGTCTAATAAACAGGACTCCCAGACTTATCTGAGCGACGCGCAATCGTTGAAAACCGAGATTGTCGGTGCCGGCCTGCGGGTCCCGCAAGTCCCCGGCGAGCTTGGCGTCATGCCTGAGGTCGCGGCACCGCTCGTAACATCGGAAACTCCCCCAGCCGCGACAGCCACCGACACGCCTGAATCAACCGCGGTTAAGCAGGCTGTTGAAAACGCGATCGTCCAAATTAGTGATGGGAATTTCAAGCCTGTAGGGGAAATGGTTATCGTGCCAGAGTACCTCACTGCAAGCATGCAGTCGGTCAAAGATCTGATAGCGGCTTTGGAGAGATATCAGCAAGTTGTCGTGGCTAAATTCGGGGAAGACGGTTGGAAAGCCCTGTCATCTGACAATTCGCCGGGCGATGCCAGCACGACGGGTCCAAAACAAGCAATTGAAGCCATTCGTACACAACTTGCCAAGGTAAAATTCCAGACCAACGGTCCGACCGAAGTGGAGCTTCTTCCCGAGACCCCAAATCCCGAGGGCCGCAAGATACTCTTCCGTCTCACGGATGGCGTGTGGAAGCTGGATCTTTCCGCCTTGGTCTTCGAGAAAGACCAAGCCGCCTTAGCAATAGTCGGTGCGATGCTCGGCACTATTAAGCAGCCGATAGAGCAATTGACGACCGATGTGGAAGCTGGCAAGTATTCCACGATCGACGAAGTGAAGGCGGCAGGCAGGGAAATGGCGAAGCAAGCCGTCAATATTCCCGGGCTGCCACCCGCTCCGGGTGGGACCCCGGCCGACCCCGCAAACTAACCTGTTTCGACGCGGTTGTGATCTTCGTAAGTGATGCCTAGACTAATCCAACCTTATAATCTGTTCGCTCGGGGTGTCCGCCGTTGGTGTGGACTGAGAACAAACCCGAAGAACCTGATCCGGCTGACACCGGCGTAGGGAAGCGAACGAATCACGCACGTCGCGCGCTTCGTCACTGCCCGTCTCCAAGTCAGCGCCCAAAAGTCTGCATTCAAAAACGGAGAACCGTATGACGCGCGAAAACGAGACACGCAATGGCACGTACACGCTTCCATCAATTGGCGGCAACCCGACGACGCTGCTCGGCACGACGAATCCCGGCTCTTTTGCCAACCGTGTTCGTCTGGCGCCGGGGGCCGCGGGCGCTCTGACCTTCAGCAGTCCCGACACGCCCGGCATGCCGCCGCCGAGCGACAAGACCGCGTGGGATTTTCTGCCCGACGGATGGCGCGTTAAACGCGTGGCGGATGACGCTTTGATCGAAAGTTTCAACCCATTCGCGTGCGCCGGCGGCGATCATCCGTACGTCACTTTTCGAACGGGCAACGGTGAAGCTTGGGAGGTTAAGTATCCGGTGAACTTTGAGCCGATGACACAACTGGAATCGGCTCGACTTGGCGTGATCACCCAGCAGATGCGCCGGGTGGCCGAGCGTGAGCCGCACCTGACCCCCGAGCAGGTGCGCGACGAAGTGGCGGCCGGGCGAATGGTCATTCCCGCCAACATCAACCATCTCAAACACAAGCTCGATCCGATGTGCATCGGCCGGGCGAGCAAGACGAAGATTAATGCCAATCTCGGCGCGTCGCCGGTTTCGTCATCGATCGACGAAGAGCTCGAAAAAGTGGACTGGGCGCTGAAGTACGAGGCCGACACACTGATGGATTTATCCACCGGTGGCGACCTCAACCGTTGCCATACAGCGATCGTTCAGCACAGCCGCGTGCCAGTCGGCACCGTGCCGATCTACAGCATGATCATCGGCAAGAAAATTGAGGATCTCGATTGGCCGATGATCGAAGCGGAGTTGATTAACCAGGCCGAGCAGGGCGTGGATTATTTCACCATTCACGCCGGCGTGCAGAAGGCGCATCTGCAACTAGTGAGAAAGCGGTTGATTGGAATCGTTTCCCGCGGCGGATCGCTGCTGGCAAAGTGGATGATCCATCACAACAAAGAAAACCCGATGTACACATATTGGGAAGATATCTGCCAGATTTTGCGCAAATATGACGTCACCTTCTCCATCGGCGACGGCCTGCGCCCCGGCGGACTCGCCGATGCGACCGACGCCGCTCAACTCGCGGAATTATCCACGCTTGGCGAACTCACCGAGCGCGCCTGGCGCTGCGGCGTACAGGTGATGATCGAAGGGCCCGGCCACGTGCCGCTCGACCAGATCGAATACAACATGAAGCTCGAGCGCCAACTCTGCCACGGCGCACCCTTCTACGTCCTCGGCCCGCTCGTCACCGACATCTTCCCAGGCTACGACCACATCACCTCCTGCATCGGGGCTACAAACGCAGCCTATCATGGCGCGTCAATGCTTTGCTACGTTACGCCGAAGGAGCACTTAGGTTTACCCAAAAAAGTGGACGTGAAGGAGGGTGTTGTAGCCTATAAGATCGCCGCTCATGCTGCCGACATTGCGCTGGGGATTCCTGGAACTCGCGACCGCGACGATGAACTCACCAAGGCCCGCGCCGCGCTCAACTGGGAGCGGCATTTTGAGCTCTCGTTCGATCCGGACACCGCCCGCGCGTATCACGACGAAGACCTCGACGTCGACACCGATTTCTGCGCCATGTGCGGCCATGACTGGTGCTCGGTTCGCATCTCTAAGGAGATCATGGAATTCTTCTCGGGCAAGGATGACGAATACGCCTGGGACAAGCCAAAAAAGACCGCCGCCCTCACGCCCGAGCAGCAGGAAATCCTCGCCAAACGCGGCGTCCTCTCCCCCGACGAAATCCACAAGCTCGCCAGCAAGGTCAAAAAAGTCGTCGGCGCCGATTCCGACAAGGCCTCCTGCCACTCCGACTACGTCGACCCCGACACCGCGAAAAAAGTCCAGCAGGAAAAGCTCATCCCGCTGGGTATCGGGGTGAAGATAAATAATGGAGTTATTTAGGGATTGGTGACTGGTGTTTGGTGTTTTGATATCTGGCATGACGAACGACTATTAACGAGTCTGCGGGAACGAGTAATGAGTATCGCGTAATGATTCTCCAAGCCCCAAGCCCCAGCCACCAAACCCCATTAACAAAACACCAAACCCAAAACACTAAACAACAAAACAACAAGGCGAAAAAAATGTCCGAAAAATCCCTCCGCGAAAAGTACGGCGGCAAGCTCGCCAAAGCCATTAACCGCGCGATCCGCGCCGAGCTGCCAGACGGCAACGCCGCGCTCGACAAGCTGACCAAGCTCGCCGGCCCCGCGGCGTACAGCGGCTGGGCGACGCCCGACGGCAAACCCACCAAGGAGGCCGCCGCGTATTCCAGGCACAAGCGGGAGATCGTCGACAAGCTCGAAGCCCAAATCCGCAAGAAATGGGGCGTCGCCGCGATCGAAACGCCTTCCGATGCCGCCAAGCGCACCAAAGCTCCGCCAAGAGCCCGCGCGCCGGGCCGGTCCAAACGCGGTGATCCCAAAACGGGTGGGCGGGCGCGGCAGAATGGGTGAG
>JACMML010000272.1 GCA_014379105.1 Phycisphaerae bacterium | reverse complement strand
CTGAAGACCGGATCGAGAAAACAGCCCGCGTCCCCGATCATGAAATAACCCGGCCCGGCCTGGGGCGCGCAGGTGTAACTAAAATCGGCCAGCACGCGATTCGTCTTCGGTCCCACCGCATCGCGCATCCGGTGGCGCACCACGGGGCATCGCTGGATGGCCCATTGCAGCAGGCGCTCGGGCGCGACCTGCAATTCACGCGTGAAGCGTGGACGTGTGACGAAACCGACGCTGGTTTTCTTTTCGTTAAGTCCGATCAGCCAGAACCATCCTTCATCGCACATGATCAGTGTCGGATGTCCGGTGGCGGCGCCGTCGAGGCGCTCGACATTGTCGAAATGCTCAAAATACGCGACTTTCTGCAACTCCGGATCATTGAAGTTGCGACGGATCCCAAGGTGCCGGCCCACAACCGTTCCATGCCCGGACGCATCCATGATGACGCGGGCTCTGATCCGCCGGTCGGCGGTTTCGACCTCGACGTCGTTTTCCTGCATCCGTACGATCGATTTCACCTGGCAGTTCTCCACCACCGCCGCGCCGGCGGCGCGGGCTTGCTCAATGAGCATCTGATCAAACACTGATCGCTCGATGTTGAAGACCGGGTGCCCGGGCAGCAGCCCGTCGGCGAATCGAAACTGCATCGTCTTGAAATCGTTCCCGAAGCCGAACTCCGCGCCGAACTTGGGGACGTGCGGTAATGCGGCGAATGCTTTGTCCAATCCCAGTTCCCTCAGCAGCGGCATGCTGCGCGGTAGAAACGATTCGCCGATATGAAACCTGGGGTGCGTCTCCTTCTCAAGAAGACAGACCTTCATACCTGCCCGCGCCATGACCATCGCGGTGGTCGATCCGGCCGGTCCGCCGCCGATGACGATCGCGTCATATACTTCCGATGAATTCGTCTCAGACATAATCGTCTCTCTCCACCGCAATACCCTCTATTTCGACAAGCAATTCCAGCCGGCACAGGTCCGCTCGAACAAGCTCAAGAGATCGCGCGCGTGTAAACGCCATCTTCGCTGCGGAGCTGACGCGTTTTGCGTCTGTGGACGACGGCAGATAGACCCGCACATGCCGCATGGCGGTGAGCGGATCGACGCCGTGCGGCATGCCGGATGACGCGATCAGCGACCGCAGGTTGTGCAATGACAACTCCCATTGCCGGTCAAGATCATTGGCATGCACTGATTCCTCACCGCAGATCGCCGCTGTCCCGGAGATCAGCAACACCGGCCCGGCTCTGGTTGCCCGTGCGAAACTCGGCGGCATCGGACCGAACCGTTTCGAATAGAGCACCGACGGAATCTGTTTCGGATTCTGAACTGCCGCACCGGGTTCGTGGGTCGCTAGCGCGTGAATAATCAAGTCGTCTCCGGACCATCCCACCCCCGATGCCGCGGGCGCGTTGGTCAGCAGCGCTTCAGCGCCGCCAAACCACTCGATCATGCCGCGATAACGTCCTGCGTTGAACGCCATATATCGATCGCGCCTGTCGGCCATCGTGTCATGGATGCCGGGGATGAAATTCCACATTCTCACGATCCTTGATACGCCGCGGGCGCTGAGCCGACTCCGGATCTCCCGATGAGCGGCCAGCGTCGCTTCAGTGAATGCCGCTTCGTCCATCGATCGCGCGTCGGGGACAGTGACGCATTCCCGGACCGAATCCGGCAAGACTTCCAGCACGCCGGCCGGCATTTCCGTGCATTCGGGTAGATGATTGCTCATTGTCCCACCTCAATCCGTACTGAGGTTGCGACACCGCTGTAATCAGTCCCAAGGACCGTAAATTCCGACTCGCCCCGCAGCACGTTTGCCGCCAGCGCCACCAGCGGCGTCGCGCTGAAGAGCTCGCCGGCGATGTCGTACACGGAGGATGTCTGGGCCTGCGGACAAGCTTTACGAATCCCAAGCCGTTCGGCGCGGTCGATCCACGTCGCATTCGCGCTGTTGACGATCATCCTGGCTGGAATTATCGCCCGGCCGATCGTGTCGACAAGTTGATCCGGTTGGCCGCTGGCGGTGCGGGCTTCGGCCAGACGAGCATAGATCCGAGCGCCCCTGGCCAGCGCCGAATCGGCGGATTCAATGACCAGCGCCACCGCGCCGGAAGTCGTGACGAATCCGCCAGTGCTTTCAGCAGTGCTCTCACCCGTGCTCCCCATTGCGCGCCCGCCCGTCTCCTTGGCGTGAAGTCCGCACTGCGTATACGCGTGAACGAGCGTCTGATCGATCTCTTCACCCGCGCTGACGATCGCCCGCGTCCATTGCCCGGTTGAGATTCGGAGCATCGCCAGGCGAATCGCGTCGAGCCCGGCCGTGCGGGTTCCGATGATCGTCTGGCACGCCTGCTTCAATCCCAGCATCAACGACATCTGCGCCGCCGCTGCATTGGGGACCCCCTCGGCGAAAAGCATCGGATTGGCCGCCAATACTCCCTCGCGAACGATCTGCCCGTAATACTCGCTGCTGTATGCCGCCGAGCCGTGCATCGTTCCGAGGATCGCCGCGGCATCGATCGGCCCATCGAGCGCCGCGTCGCGGCACGCCATCGTGGCGGCGGCGAGCGAGATGCGGACGTAACCGCTCAATCTTCTGACACGCCGTGCGTTGAGCAGATGTTCGATCTGGGTATCGTCAATGGACCGCGGCCGCGACTGCCATGCGAGGGGTGGCTCTTGGAGACTCGCAACAAAACTATCGCGGCTGCTGATTCCCGGAAGCAGTACGCCGATGCCGGTGATGACAACATCGTGCGCCGGCATTCCCGTGGCCGGCTGCGCGTTATTATCCCCGGCTTTGCACAAAACGACGCTGGTATTTGCGCCGCCGAAGCCGAGCGACGTATTCAGTGTGTGCGAGATCACACCAGATTGGGCGCTGCCGTGTGTGACGTTCAGGTCGGGATACTCGATCCCCTCGCGCGTCACATTCGCACACGCGGGAATCACCTGGTCCCGCAGCGCCAGCGACGAAAGGATCAACTCACAAGCGCCGGCGCCGCCAAGCGTGTGACCAAGATGACTCTTAAAACCAACAACTGGCGTGCGCGTGTCTGGGTTCGCGATAAACAACTGTGCGAGCGCGGCGTGTTCGCTGGCGTCGTTGTCCGGCGTGCCCGTCGCGTGCGCTGCGACAAGGCCGATGTCGCCGGCACTAATCCCGGCCCGATCAATCGCCTGCCGCATCGCGGCCAGTGCGCCGTGCCCTTGAGGATGCGGTTGGGTGAGATGATGCGCATCGGCCGACTCGCCCCAGCCGGCGACGATCGCCACCGGATCGGCGTTTCGGCTCGCCGCGTCCGACACCCGTTCGAGCACGACGATCGCGTACGCCTCGGCGAGCTTCATTCCCACCCGGCCGCGCGTGAAGGGGCGCAGCGGCGGATCACTCACCAATCGCAGCGCGTTGAATCCCGCCCAGGCGTATTCGCTGATCGCATCGTACCCGCCGGCGATAACCAGGTCGGCGGCGCCGGATTGAAGCAGCGTTACGCCCAGCGCGATGCTGCCCAGGCTGGACGAACACGCCGAGCACGTCGTCGCGCTGCCGCCGCGAACCGGAAATTCCGCGGTCGCAAGTCGCAACGTATCGCCGGCGAGAAAATTGTGCAGCTCTTTGACGTTATTGTTCCGCAGATATCGCCCCGCCGCGCGCATGCCGTGGAGCGTTGTGCCGAGCATGTAGCACGCCCGCGACGGATCGCAAGGCAACGTCTCCAGCGCGGCGGCGGACTTCAATGCATCGCGGATTGCCCACCTGAGATAACGCGCTTCGCGCGGAAGCTCCGGGGCAAAATCTCCGGGCAGTTCGGCGGCCTGACCGCCATCCTTTCCGGGGGGCAGCGCAGACTCCATCGCGGGCATAGGTCCGGCGCCGCAATCGTTGTGGAGAATGCGCTGCCAGGTACTCTGGGCACTGGTCCCCAGCGGCGTCACCAGGCCAACGCCGGTGATGGCGACATGCGCGATTCGCAGCTTATCCACGATGGGCATCCTCAACGAAGGCAGGCTCCAGAACAAGCCACTGTCCGGGGTGATCTTTTACAAACTTCTCGATCGATCGTCCGATCTGTTCCACCGCGTCCGGCGCGTCGGCATCGATCGCCGGCTCGAGCCAGACTTTGTACCGTCCCGCGCCGACGCGCACAGTATAGACGGGTACGATCGGGCTCCCGTGTATCCGCGCCAGCGTCACCGGACCGACGGGGATGCGCAACGTCCCGCCGGCGAAACTTACCGCCCGCGCCTTCTGCCCGGTCATCGCGCGATCCGCCTGCATGACGACCACCTCGTTGTTTCCCAGCGCGTCGCGCAGGCCGATGAGCGTTGTCCAGCCATCATCGATCGGTGCTTCTATGATTCCCATGCGCTGTCGCAGCGATTTACGAATCCGCTCAAATCCGCCGAACTCGTCCCGCTTGAAAACGACGCGAATTGACGGCTCCACCGTTCGCAGCGCGGCCAATCCCACCTCGAACGAACCCATGTGGGCCGTGACAAGCACCGCACCGCGACGCTCGGCTCGAAGCGCCAGGTAGGCGGCTTCACCTTCGACCGCGACAATTTTCTCCCGTAGCTCCGCGGCCGACAGCCGTGCGCTGCGGCCGACGTCGATTACGAAATCATAGAAGCTCCCCACCACCTCGCGGGTGAAACTCGCCGATGACTTTCCCAATAATCGAGCGCCGTTCAATCTTGTGCTAATCCGCACCTGTCGTGATACCAGCGGCACCAGACGAACGATGGCCGGCCGGACAAACACGAGAAACCACGGCGCGGTGCGCGCAATCCTGAAAAGCCCGGACAACCAGAGTGCAATTAGCCGCTCGCCCACGCGCGGCCGCGCAGGAACGTGATTCATTGCGATCGCTCGAGCGGATGAACCACACGTGCATCGGCCGGTGCACGGATGCTCAGATCCTCCGCGGTGAGACCGACGTTGAGCTTGTAATCCTCAAAACGGATGATCGTTCGCTCGCCGTCGGGATCGGTCAACTCGAATCGCTTCACCACGCCGCGCTCTTGGTCAAGTTCGACGATGACGTGATCAACATGTTCGCCCAGTTTTGCATCGCGCGGCGTCAGCCTCAGCACCAGGCCGCTGACGTCCCCTACACCGGTTACTTCGAACTGCTCCATCAGCGTCGATAGCCTCGGCAGTGGATTGGCGGCCAGTGATCCGAGCTTGCCTTGCACGGGATAAACCTCCAGCACCTTCTGCTCGACGTACAGCAGTTGCAGCGCCTTATCATCGACGCGCATTCGGGTTGCCGTCGGCGCGTCGGTGGTCCACAGCATGACGTCGCGCGTGGCGCTGACCGACCCGCGGCTGGTCAGCGGCTTTTTCAGCAGCGGCGTGATTTTTTGCTGCTCAAACTTCGCCGACAAATCCTTGATGGCGGCGGCCTTGGTATCCAGCGCGTTAAGCTTCTCAAGCAGCGCCGGCTCGATCGTCGCGCGCGTTGTCTGGGCCAGAGCGCAGGCGGACAGAATCAAAAGGATGAAAGCGGCAGTTCTCATATGAGGATTACGCGACATGCAATGTGATCGTACCGCGCGCGGCCACAATGTCGCCCACAGACGCGGTAACATCGCATTGCATCAATGGGCCTATCGATTTTATCACCGTCGCCGTCAAAGCGATCTGCGCCGGCGGGACGATGGGCTGATCGAAGCGAACATCTACCTGCACCAGCTTTCCGCTTCGCGCCGCGGTATCCGCCGATGCAAGCCCGGCGAGTTGTGCCATCGCCTCGATCAGCAACACACCCGGTACGATCGGGTTACCTGGGAAATGCCCTTTGAAAAATGACTCGCCGCCCTCCACGCGCCAGACGCCGCTTGCGCTTTGGCCGGGCAACACCTCGGTTACGTTTGTGATGAACCGAAACTCCGGCCCGTGCGGGAGGCGCGAGAGCCAGTCCCCGGCCGACGGCGTCGCAATCGACGACGCGGCTTGCAGCGTGTGCCGGTTGTCGGCGACATATTTCGCCAACGTCGAGACGTCCTGAAACACCCATCGTCCCACAGCTTCGCTGGGAATTTTGATCGCGAAATGCTTTTCGATGGATGACACGAGCAACAGGATGTCGAGTGAATCAAGGTCCATTTCGCCGCCGACCAGCGGCATGTCATCCGGGACGTCCACGGCCGGGCCGAGCTTGAGGTCACGACGCAGGATTGTTTTGATCTCGTCCAGCAACCCACGATCAACGGCATCGGTCATAAAATGGTCCATCCGCTTGGAAATCAACAGTTTTCGGCATCACGCATTGTCGTGAAATCCCGCCGTGAGGCAAGCTGTCGCGCCGGACGGCCGACTGACGTTATGATGCGCTGAGTATGAATCCGTGGGTGTACCGCAATGGCCGGCGCTTCATTAATCATGCGCGTCTTCAGTGTCTCGATTGCCGGACCATGCACTTGGACCGGCTCGACCGCCCGGGCCCGTTCGTAATCGCGTGCACACATATCAGCCATCTCGAACCGTTCCTTCTGAGTTCGATGATGGAACGGCCGGTCCATTGGATCGCCCGAGCGGAGATGTATCGCAACCCGCTGGTCGCGCGCATATTGCGATTAGCCGGCTCGATACCGATCCGCCGGGCATCGCGCGCTGTGCGGGCAATCCGCACGTCGATAGACACGCTGGGGCGCGGCGGGATAGTCGGCATCTTTCCCGAGGCCGGTGTCGCGCACGGACGCGACGCGATCATCCGCGGCGGCGCGTTCAAAGGGGGGGCCAGCCTGATCGCGGTCCGTGCCGGCGTACCAATCCTTCCCGTCGTGATGCTCGGAACAGACAAACTGAATGCGGTGGAGCCATGGTTGCCGGGATCACGAACAAAGATCTGGATCGGGGTCGGCGAGCCCGTGATGTCCGCGTGTAAATTTGACGCACCGATCTCCGAGCGGCGGATCGCGCGCCTGGAATTGTCTCGCCGCCTGGGAAACGCATTCGTTACCACCTACGGGGAAATGCGCGGCGCATTCGAACTGAGAGAGCGGCAAGTCCCGTGAGCGATCTCTTTTACAGATCCCTGCGCTTCGTTGGCCGCCACCCGTTCTGGCTCAGCAGCCGTCCGGTCGTGCTGAACGCACAGGTCACACGACGGCCGGGTGCGTATATTCTGGCGTCCAATCACCAGAGCCCATACGACATTCCGCTTCTGATGCGCCATTGCCACAGGCTGATTGATTTTGTCAGTATCGTGGAGGTTTTCCGCAATCCGTTCGTTGGATGGTTGTACGGTTCGATGAATGCTTTTCCACTGGATCGCTCACGACCCGACAGTCCCACCGTTCGCATCGTTCTCGACCGTTTGCGCCGCGGCCGGGTCGTGGGGATGTTTCCCGAAGGCGGGTTTCGTAATGGCAATGATTCGGTCCTGGTCTCGCGTCGCATCCGACCGGGGATTGGCCGCGTCGCTAAGTTTGCGGGCGTGGAGATCATTCCGTGCGTGATTTTGAATTCGTCAATCTATTCTAGAATCAGTAGCTGGCTGCCGTTCCGACGAACGCGCTACGGAATCCACTTCGGGGCGCCGATCGCGCCGACAGGTGAACCTGAAGAAATAGAGGAGAGATTGATCGACGCAATGGTCGAGCTGCACCGGGTGTTGAGTGAGCAGCTTGCGGCGCAAATAGCTAAGCCATGAATGGCGGGAAGACGAATTGAAAAGTCGTAGATCGAAACGCGGCTTCTGCGCAAATCATACTTTTGCGGGGTGCAGCTTTGTCCAGATCGCTTCCAACAGCGGCTCGAGTCCATTGCGCGTGGCGCCAGAGATCGCGAGCACTTCCTTATCTTTCAACTCGGCCCGCAGCGACTTGAGCGCGTCATCATCGAGCGAAAGATCGATCTTGTTAGCGACGATTATCTCGGGCTTCTTCGCCAGATCGGCACTGAATGCTTCCAGTTCCGCGCGGATCGTGCGGTAATTGTCGGCCGGTGTTGACTCATCAACGGGGTACAGGTCTAGCAGGTGCACGATCACGCGCGTCCGCTCGATGTGCCGTAAAAAAGCGTGACCCAGCCCCGCGCCGTGTTGCGCGCCCTCAATGAGACCGGGGATGTCCGCCATCACCAGTCGGCGGTCGCCGATCAATTCGGCGATGCCTAACTGCGGCTCGAGCGTGGTAAATGGATAATCGGCGACCTTCGGACGCGCCGCCGAACACGCGCTGAGCAGCGTGCTCTTGCCGGCATTGGGCATGCCGACGAGTCCGACATCGGCGATCAGCTTGAGCTCTAGCTTGAGATTGCGCTCCTGTCCGAGCGTCCCGGGCTCGGCGTAGCGCGGAGCTTGATTGGTGGGCGTGCGAAAACCAAAGTTCCCGCGGCCGCCTTTTCCACCGCGCGCGAGTACGACGCGCCGCCCGTCTTCTTTGAGATCGGCCAGGATTATTCCCTGGTCCAGATCATGCACGAGCGTGCCGACGGGAACCTGGATAACTAGGTCGTCGCCGTGTGCGCCGTAGCACTTTTTGCCCATCCCGTTTTCACCCTTTGGCGCGGTCCAGTGGTGTTTGCCGGCGAAATCGAGCAGAGTGTTTTTGTTGGGATCGGCGACGAAGATGACCGACCCGCCGCGCCCGCCGTCGCCGCCATCCGGGCCGCCTTTGGGGACGTATTTTTCGCGCCGGAAAGACACGCAGCCCGACCCCCCGTCGCCGGCCTTGACATGAATTGTCGCTTCATCAATGAACATGTCAGCCGGCTTCCGCTACGGATTTACATCGCTACAAGGAAGTTCGAGATCGACGATTTCACAATCTCGTATGTTAGCGCACTGGCGATTGAGAAAATCAAAGACGAAGAGACAAAGTGTTGCCGCGGCCGCACTTCGTCTCTTCGTCGATGTCTCTTCGTCGATTAGTCTAGGTTTGATTCGCTCAGGCCTGGGCGACGTCGCGCACATGGATCTTGCGACCTTGGAACTCGACCTTGCCTTCGATGAGCGCGAAAATCGTGTCGTCCTTGCCGATGCCGGCATTGAAGCCGGGGACGAACTTCGTCCCGCGCTGTCGCAGGATGATCGATCCGGCCGGCACGATCTGCCCGCCGTACGCCTTCACACCCAAATACTGCGGATTAGAGTCGCGGCCGTTCTTTGAGCTGCCGCCGCCCTTCTTATGTGCCATAACGCATCCTCGCTAACGGACTACCACACCAAATTACTCGAGCCCGACAATCTACCAAACCGGCAGAATTCGTCAAGCCGAACGTGAGCGGCGGCCAGATTGTCACCTGCTGCGATGGAGAACGGAACTGTATTTCCGCGGTAATCGCGTGTTTCTGCCAATCCGGCTACCACCCCAAGTCCTGCCGGGGATTAAGCGGATGATTGGCCTGAATCTGGTGAATGTAAGCCTGCTCGTCGTCCGAAAGCCCTTTTGGGACGATGATTTTGATCAGGCAGAACTGGTCGCCATGATCGGCGCCGCGCTTAATGCCGCGGCCTTTGATGCGCATCTTCGAGCCGCTGCTGGTTCCGGGGGGGACGCTGAGTGTCACCTTTCCGTCGAGCGTGGGGACCTCCAGCCGCGTACCCAGAAGGGATTCATAAACGCTGATCGGCAGATCGAGCAGAATATCGAGCCCGTCGCGCCGGAAGAACGGATGCGGCGTGACCGACACCACGATAAACAGATCGCCCGGCTGGTGCCCGGCGCGGTCTCCCTTGCCGCGGACGCGCACGCGCTGCGCATCGCGCACGCCGGCGGGAACTTTGATGTCGATCGTTTCGATATTGTTGTTACCCAGGTCGATCCGCAGCGGCAGTGATGTGCCGCGGGCGGCCTGCTCGAACGTGATCGTGACGGGGTATTCCACATCAGACCCGCGCTGCGGCGCGCCGGGATGGCCGCTGCGTCCGCCTTGGCGATTGAATGGTCCTCTGCCGCCGAAGAGCTGGTCGAAGATATCGCCAAATTGTCCGCCGTACTCGGCCTCGAAGTCTTCGGGTGAGACCGGCTGCCCTTGCCCGCGCCCACCCCGCCCTCCCCGACCGCCGGCTTCCTGGGCGCGGCGCATCTGCTCGTACATGTCCGGCCCGGCCTGCGAACCGGCGTGTCCGAACTGGTCATACTGCTTGCGCTTCTGCTCGTCGGAGAGCACGTCATACGCTTCCTGCACCTCGGCGAATTTTTCGCCGGCTTTGGGCTCCTTATTGGAGTCGGGGTGCAGTTGCCGCGCGAGCTTGCGATGCGCACGCTTGATCTCATCGCCGGCCGCGCCGCGCTTCACGCCAAGTACCTCGTAATAATCCCGCTTAGCCATACGCCAGGCCATGTTAGCCAGCAAAGCGGTTTCCCGCGAATGAACGCGCGGATCAAAGTGACGACATCCCACCGGCGATTCCGCCCGGCGTGACGCGCCAGCGGTTTCGCCGTACGATTTATGGATGCAATGCAACGGAATAACCATGAGCGCCATCGAGTTCTTCTCAGTGTGTCTGACATTGGCAATAACGCTGTTGATGTGCGCGACGAGATCGGACGCCCAGACGCCGGCCGCGAGGAAAACAAAGGTCGCGATCAGCGGCGAATCATTCCTGATCAACGGCCGGCCCATCAATGAAGGGCGGGTTTACAACGGCATGAAGATCGAAGGCCTGCTGTTTAACTCGCGCATGGTGCAGGGCATTTTTGACGATCGGAACGCCGAGACGCGGGAGCTTTGGAATTATCCAGACGGGGCGTGGGACCCGGATCGCAACACGAACGGGTTCATCGCCGCCATGCCCGCCTGGCGCGACGCCGGGCTCGCGTCATTCACCATCAACCTGCAAGGCGGCAGCCCGTATGGCTATGGGAATCCGCGCCCGTGGTGGAACTCCGGCTTCAATACCGACGGGTCGCTCGATCCAAAATACCTCGCACGCCTGGAGCGGATATTGGACCGCGCCGACGAACTGGGCATGGTGCCGATCGTCGGCCTGTTCTACGAGGCACAGGCCATGCGATTCGACAACGAAGCGGCCGTGTGCCGCGCGGTGGACGAGATCACCGACTGGCTGCTGGCCAAAGGGTATACGAACGTAATCGTTGAGATCGCAAACGAATGCAATCTCAAAGGCTTCGCCCACCCGATCATCCTGCCAGCCCGTGCGCACGAGCTGATCCAACGCGTGAAGGAGCGCTCAAAGGGGCGCCTGCTCGTCGCGACAAGCTACACCGGCGGTACAGTGCCGTCCGACAACGTGCTGGACGTCGAAGATTTCGTCCTCCTCCACGGCAACGGCGTGTCGGACCCAAACGAGATTCGCAAGCTGGTTGAACGCACCCGATCCAACCCGCACTACCACGGCCAGCCGATCGTGTTCAACGAAGACGACCATTACGATTTTGAAAAGCCCGACAACAACTTCATCGCCGCCGTCAGCCAACATACCGGCTGGGGCTTGTTCGATTTTCGCAAGAAGCAGGAAGCCTTCGACGAAGGTTTCCAAAGCGTCCCGTGCAACTGGTCGCCGGACAGTTCAGAACGCAAGCGTGGATTTTTCAAGCTGCTTAGGGAGATGACGGGCGGGACGAAATAGACCCAAGAGAGAATGGCTGTGCTACATCTCTATTTTGCTGGAACGGCGAGCGTGGGAGCAGCATTTGCCGCAACCCAATTCTTTGCCTCCGCATCGCCCCCGGCGGCGGCTTTGGTGTAGAGGGTTGTCGCCTGGTTTTGATCCTTCGGCAAACCGTTTCCGTGCTCATATAGAACCGCCAGTTTTCGCATGGCGGTGACTGAATTGGCATTCGCCGCCTTTTGATACCAACGCGCGGCTTCCTGATAATCCTGATCCACACCGCTGCCGGCGGAATAAAGATCGCCGACACCTTCGGCAGCCCCCCTTGCCCCTTCTGCGTCAGCGCGTTTGAGCAATCGCATCGCTTCGGCGTAATCCTTCGGCACGCCGTTTCCGCTGGCGTACATTTGTCCGAGTGACAGAGACCCGGACGGCGATCCGACGCCGATCGCCTGCTTGTACATCGTCACCGCTCGAGAAAAATCCGTCACGCCATTCCCTGGCGTGCGATAGATATCGCCAATCATCGCGTATGCGGCGGGCGCTCCAAGATCAGCCGCCTGTTGCAGCAACCGGAGTGCGGTGGGGATATCCATCGGCGTGCCCTGCCCGCGGCTATACATGATGCCCAGATCGATCATCGCCCGCGCGTTGCCCGCTTCAACCGCCTGGGTGTACCACTGGATCGCTTCGGGATAATTCTGGATCGGCGGAAGGCTGGCGCGATTGTGAATCCCCATCATGCAGATCGCCATGGGCAATTTCTGATCGACCGCCAGTCGCAAGTATCGATCGGCGGCGTCGGTGTTCCTCTCAACCCCCGCGCCAAAGTCGTAACAACGCGACACCAGAAACTGCCCTACCGGATCAGACTTCTCCGCGGCGGCGCGCCAGACGGGTAATCGCGCGGGCGAATTGGCGTGAATATAATTTGTGATTGGCAGGAAACGATTCATGATCGTTTCCAGATCCTGATACTCCTGCCTGAGCGGAGATGACGCCACCATCGCAGGCATAGATCCTGAGGTCACGTTAACTGGTTGAGCGGGTCGTGTGATCAATGCCGAATCACTTGCCGGCGGAGCACCCGGCAAACTTTTGTCAGTAACGCTTTTGTCAGCAACGAACCGAGTCGCCCAAACCGTGATGCCTACGGTGATCGCGGCAGCGATGGCGAGCATCATCTTCGATCGGTTCTTCGCCGCGGGAGTCGCATCGCTCGCCTGCAGCGGTCGGCCGGCCAAATAGGCTTCGATATCGCGCGCCAGATCACCGGCCGACTGGTATCGATCATCACGACGCTTGGCCAGCGCCTTGAGTATGATCGAATCCAGCGCTGAGTTCACCAGCTTGGTGTTTGAAGCCACACGCTTCATTCTCCGGGCCACATCGCGCGACTCACGCTCGGACATAATCTGACTTGGCGCCGGCGGCTGGGCGGTCATGATGTTGTTGAGCACGTCCCGCATCGAACCGACGACCTGGTAGGGAAACGTCCCACCGGTCACCAGTTGATACAGAATCACGCCCAGCGAATAAACATCGCTGCGCATATCAATCTTCTGTCCGATTCCCTCCGCCTGCTCCGGACTCGCCCAAGGCAACGATCCGAGAAATTGGCCTGTGATCGTCACGGGTTCGTTTGAATTGGGTAATTCTTCGGACATTGACCCTCTGGCCAGACCAAAGTCCAGCACATGAGGTTCACCCCGCGCATCCAGACGGATATTCGACGGCTTGAGGTCGCGATGCACGATCCCTCGCAAATGCGCGGCGTTGATTGCATCGCAGATCTTCAGAAAAAGCTGCAGCGGCGTCGAAGCAGGCATGCGTTCCATGTACTTGGGCAGTTTCCATGTGCCGTCGTCGAGTGCATGGCCTTCGATGAAGTCCATCGCAAAATACTCTGATCCATCCACCGAGCGACCGCGATCCAGAATCGTCACAATGTTGGGATGGTTCAACGAAGCCAGGATTTGCACCTCTCGATTGAATCGCGCAAGACTGCCCTCGGTAGCAAGCGGCCCTTCCCGCATGACTTTCACCGCCACACGCCGGCCAGTCTTGAGGAATTGTGCGCAATACACCACCGCCTGCCCGCCGCGGCTGATCTCGTTCAGGATGCGATAGCCGTCAATCTGTATCACCGGAAACTGCGAGACCGCATTCGGCTCCGGCAGAATGGGAATCCCCTGGCTGGCAGTAACCTGTTCAGACGGACTCATATTGCTCGGCGGCGTTTCCGACATGTCGGCCCTCAACTAAACGTTAAGCACCGTCCAACATATCTCAAAGTGATTAGAAATAGCAGCGATGTGTCGACCAGATTGAAAGGAGAAATTGGAGCTAGCGGGACGCCAGTAGAACTCTACCTTGCTGGAATCCGCGATATCACCTCAAAAAGGCAGTTGGCCCTGCTTTCATTGGCTGAAATGCGCCATTAGACGATCAGCACCACCTCGACGACTGGTTCCTGCTTGCGTAGCAAATCGAAGCGCTCGCCAAGGGCGTGGCGACGGGCAAGGTTTTTTCACCACGAGATCGGGGTTACCTCCTCATCGAATGCGTCCGTAGGCTATTTGAGGCCGACTCATGAACCGGTTGCGTCAACCTTGCTGCGGGCGAGTTTGGTCCAGTCGTGCGGGGCGAGACGCACCGCTCGGCCGGCGGGGACAGTTTGAGCGGCGATGGTGCGACGAGCTAGGCGTTCGCCGTCATAACGGCGTAGCTCCACGTCAACAACGCGCCGTGCTGTCGTCCCGGAAATCTCAACCTCGTCGAACGAATCCGGGGCGTGCAGGCGCAGGCGATCGGCGGTGATCCGCACGTCGCGCAGGCGCACGCTCCGCCACTGCACGCCGGCATCGTGACG
>JACMML010000271.1 GCA_014379105.1 Phycisphaerae bacterium | reverse complement strand
CCGCAGATACTCGATGAATCCAGTTGGTTTACCCATGGTGAAATTAAGGAAAAAAGTAGTTTTTGAACCGCTAATTTGCGCTAATCGACGCTAATTATTCGGATCGTTGTATTCACGATCCGGAGTTATTAGCCGCGATCTGCGGTCACCAGCGGTGCGAGGATTGGTGTTTAGGTCTAGTTGCCGCCGACACGCGAGAGATCACGGGCATTTTCTTCAAAGGCGGCCATGATGGCCTCTTCGCCGGTCAGGCCCTGTTCGTGGGTACGCTTAATGCAAGCCAACATGCGCTTATAATCTTTCGGCATCACTTTTACGAACTTGGGCAACAGCGTGTCCCAAGCGGCTAGGACCTCCTTGCCGCGCTGGCTCTTGGTGAAAAAGACGTGACTCTCCACCATTTTGCGGAGTTCGGCGGCCTCTTCGAGTGTATCCACCTTTTCAAGACCGACCATTTGCTGGTTTGCGCTGGCCGCAAAAGTACCGAGTTCGTCCAAAACGTACGCGACCCCACCCGACATGCCGGCGGCAAAATTGCGACCCGCCGGTCCGAGGACAACCACGCGTCCACCCGTCATGTATTCACAACCGTGATCCCCGACTGCTTCGACGACGGCGTTCACACCGCTATTCCGCACCCCAAAGCGTTCCCCCGCCATGCCAGCAATGTAGATTTCGCCGGCGGTAGCGCCGTACATCGCGACATTGCCCACGATGATATTTTCGGAGGCCTTGAAGGTCGACGCAGCCGGCGGAAACACCGCGATCTTGCCACCCGAAAGGCCCTTGCCTACGTAGTCGTTACCATCGCCCTCGAGGAGGAAGGTCATGCCCTTGGGCATGAACGCGCCGAAGCTTTGCCCAGCGGAGCCCTTGAAGTGCACCCGGATGGTGTCATCCGCAAGGCCTTCGGCTCCCCACTTCCGGGTGACCTCGCTGCCCGTGATCGTGCCCACCACGCGGTGAACATTCCTGATCGGCATTTCCGCGACCACCTTTTCTCGATTCTCGATGGCGGGTTTACAGAGATCGAGCAGCACGGTGAGATCGAGCGATTTGTCGAGGCCGTGATCCTGCTTGATCTGGCAAAACTGGCCGACATCGGGACCGACATCCGGCTGATAGAGAATATTACTGAAATCCAGACCCTTGGCTTTCCAGTGATCGATCGCCTTTTTGGCCTCAAGACGTTCCACATGCCCGACCATTTCCTGGATCGTGCGGAAACCGAGCTGGGCCATGATAAGTCGGACTTCCTCAGCGATAAACTGCATGAAGTTGACGACGTACTCGGGCTTGCCGGTGTACAGGGCTCGGAGCCGAGGGTCTTGAGTGGCGATGCCGGCCGGACATGTATTCAGATGGCAAACACGCATCATGATGCAACCGGTGGCGACGAGCGGGGCGGTCGCAAAACCAAACTCCTCGGCACCGAGCAACGCGGCGATCACGACGTCCCGGCCCGTCTTGAGCTGACCATCGGCCTCGACCGCGATGCGGCTTCGGAGGTTATTGAGCACCAGAGTCTGGTGCGTCTCGGCCAGTCCAAGTTCCCACGGCAAACCGGCATGCTTGATCGACGTCTGCGGGGAGGAACCCGTGCCTCCATCGTGACCGGAAATAAGGACGACATCTGCATGAGCCTTGGCGACACCAGCGGCAATCGTGCCGACGCCCACTTCGGCGACGAGTTTCACGCTAATCCGCGCGTGCCGATTGGCGTTCTTCAAATCGTGAATCAATTCCGCAAGGTCCTCGATCGAGTAAATGTCATGATGGGGGGGCGGTGAAATAAGACCGACGCCGGGCGTGGTGCCGCGGGTCTTGGCAATCCACGGGTAAACCTTATTTCCAGGAAGCTGGCCCCCTTCACCCGGCTTCGCTCCCTGCGCCATCTTGATTTGGAGCTCAGACGCGTTAACGAGGTACTCGCTGGTCACACCAAATCGAGCGGCCGCTACTTGTTTAATCCCAGAGTTTTTTGAATCACCGTTGGGCAGCTGAACAAAACGTTCCGAGTCCTCGCCGCCCTCTCCGGTGTTGCTCTTGCCGCCGATGCGGTTCATCGCGATGGCAAGCGTCTCGTGAGATTCTTTGCTGATCGAGCCGTAGGACATCGCGCCCGTCTTAAAACGCTTCACGATCGATTCGACGGATTCGACCTCCTCGATTGGAATGGGAGTCGACGCCTTGAAATCGAGCAAACCGCGCAACGTGCATATGCTCGTCGCTTGGCTATCGATGAGTTTCGAATACTGCCGGAAGGTCGCGAAACTGCCGGTGCGCACTGCTTTCTGAAGGCGGTGGATCGTCTCAGGATTGAAGAGATGAAATTCGCCGTCGTCGCGCCACTGATACTGTCCGCCGACCGGGAGGACATGCCCATTGACCTGCCGATCAGGGAAGGCCATCCGATGCCGCGCGAGAACCTCTTGTGCGATGATATCCAGGCCGATGCCGCCGACACGCGAGGGAGTCCACGTGAAATAGTGGTCGACGACGTCCTGGCGCAGGCCGACGGCTTCAAAAACTTGAGCGCCGCGGTAGCTCTGGATCGATGAGATACCCATCTTCGACATGACCTTGATCACGCCTTTGCTGGCCGCTTTGACCATGTTCTTACACGCGGCCTGGTGGGCGACGTTGAGCAACATCTGCTCCTGGATCATGCCATCGATCGTCTCAAAAGCGAGGTACGGGTTGATCGCGCTGCATCCGTAGCCAATCAAAAGCGCGAAATGATGGACTTCTCGCGCTTCACCGGTCTCGAGCACCAGGCTAATCCGCGTGCGCAGACCTTCGCGAATCAAGTAGTGGTGAAGCGCGGCCACCGCGAGCAACGACGGAATGGGAGCGAACTCACGGCTCACTCCACGATCGCTGATGATCAGCACCGTGACTTCATCGTCTTCAATCATGCGCCGAGAAATGACGCACAATTCTTCAACCGCCTTGGCGAGTCCGCGCTCGCCGCGCGTCACACGGAAGAGAATCGGAATCACGCCCACCTTGAAACCGGGCCGATCGAGTCGCCGGATTTTGGCGAACTCCTCGTTAGTCAAGACGGGCCACTTCAATTCCACTCGACGGCAGTCGACGGGCCCTGGGTGCAACAGATTACCTTCGGATCCCAGACGAGTTTCGGCCGAGGTGATAATTTCCTCGCGGATACAATCGATCGGCGGGTTGGTGACCTGGGCGAAGAGCTGCTTGAAATAGTCGAAGAGCAAGCGCGGCTTGTTCGAAAGCACTGCGAGCGGGGCATCGTTCCCCATCGATCCGGTGGCCTCCACCCCATCCTTGGCCATCGGCGTGAGGATGATGCGTTGATCTTCGAAGGTGTAGCCGAAGGCGACCTGGCGCTGGAGCAGGGTGTCGTGATCGGGCACAGGCACGGCCGGCGCTTCGGCCAGATCTTCAAGGTGCACCAAGTTCTCGTTCAGCCACTGCCGATAGGGTTGCTGAGTCGCCAGCTCTTTTTTGATCTCCTCGTCTTCGACAATCCGACCCTGCTGGGTATCGACTAAGAACATACGTCCCGGCTGCAGACGACCTTTGGTCACGATATCCTCAGCGGGGATATCGAGCACGCCGGCTTCCGAAGCCATGATCACGAGGCCGTCCTTCGTGACGTAGTATCGGCCCGGGCGCAGACCATTGCGGTCGAGCACTGCGCCCATCACTCCGCCATCGGTGAAACAAATACAGGCCGGACCATCCCAGGGCTCCATCAAGCAGGAGTGATACTGATAGAAGGCCTTCCGCTCATCCGACATGGTCTCGTGGTTGGACCACGGCTCCGGGATCATCATCATCACGGCGTGAGGCACGGATCGGCCGGCCAGGATGAGAAGCTCCAGCGTGTTGTCGAACATCGCGGAATCGGAGCCGTTTGGATTGATGACGGGCAGAACCTTCTTGATGTCATCGCCAAAGGCTTCCGACACAAAATGTGCCTCGCGCGCATGCATCCAATTCACGTTGCCGCGCAGGGT
>JACMML010000030.1 GCA_014379105.1 Phycisphaerae bacterium | reverse complement strand
GCGGCGGCGGGGCGATCTGTTTGGGCTTCTGTTGACTCGGCAATCGAACGACGATGTCGCGGCGGACTTCCGGCGCGGCCTGCACCGGCGGCGTGGGTTCGGGAATGATCGCGTGCTCGGATGGCGGCAGCTCGTTTGGATCATTGTGGGCCGCGTCGTCGGCGGGGAAATCGAGCTCCACATCCGCATCGGGTGCGGGAACAAGCCGCAACTGCGGATTATCCGTTGGCGGCGGGGGTTGTTTCTTCGGCCGCGTATCGAGCAATACCGGCGGCTTGAACGGGCCGTCCTCGTCGTCTTCGGCGATGCTGGTGGGGCGCGTGCCGAGGGCGGCAGTGCCGTCGAGATCACGCGTGACGAAGCGCGGCATCGACGGCAGCTTCGGCATCTCCGGAAACTTGAAGCGCATCTTCGCCTGCCCGGGAACACGCTCGCGCGCGGAGTTGATCGCGCCGCTGATGACACCTGGTGCGCGCATTACTAGATCGTCGGCCGCAAGAATGAGCCCGACCAGCATGCAGCTGGATAGAACCAGCAGGGAGCCGACGGTTTTAAAATGAGCCTGTAGGAAATGTGCGGACGCAATGCCGATGACGCCGCCATTGCCTTCGGGCAATCCCCGGCTCGATCCGCCGGAGAGCTGATGAATGATCGCCGCAAACGCCACCGCGATGACGGCGATCCCCGTGGCGCGAAGCCAGACGTCGCTGATGCGGTTCTTAGTTGCCAGCAGAAATACGAAGACGCCGGTGAAGAACAGCACCGGATAGATCCCCGGTCCGATGGAATAGCGAATGTAATAGGCGACCAGCGCCCCGGCCGAACCGCAGAGGTTGCTCACGTCGTTGTCATACGGAAACACCGCGTGGGACGGCCAGTCAGTGGGCGAGTAACTGATCGACGCCAGCGCGACGAACAGCCAGCTCGCGATCGCGAGGAAAATCAGGACAGATCGTGAAGCGTTTCGTTCCATCAGATATTTCTCTAGTGGCACGGGCTACCAGCCCGTGTTTTCATGTTCAAAAAGAATCACGGGCTGGTAGCCCGTGCCACAAATTGGTCAGTCCGAATCTCAAACATGTCCCGTATGCCCAAACCCGCCCGTTCCGCGAGCCGTGTCGTCCAGATCGCTTACAACAACCAGCTCTGCTGGCGGGACGGGCAGAATCAGCATCTGCGCGATCCGCATTCCCCGCTCGATCGAAAACTCCCCCGGTCCATGGTTGATCAAAGGGACGAAGACCTCGCCGCGATAATCGGCGTCGATTGTGCCCGGCGAATTGATCAGGGTGATTCCGTACTTGCTCGCCAGCCCGGATCGCGGCCGCACCTGAGCCTCGTAACCTTCCGGTACCGCCATCGCAAACCCGCAGGGGATCAGATGGATCTCGCCGCGCTTCAATATCACCGCCCGCTCGATGGCCGCGCACAGATCAAAGCCCGCGGCGTGCGCTGTCATCCGCATCGGCAGCGGTAACCCTGCGCTGTGCGGCAGGCGTTTAATGGGGACCTGAATAGGGGGTGTCACGAATCTTTTATCGGCAATAGATGCGAATTTTCGGGAATATTTGCCGGGCCGGAAGTGGCAAGATTGGGTACACTTTGCTCATGCATGCGATCGTGAATAACCCGAAATTGCAGCAATTCGTCTCCGATCAGCTTCAGAGCGGCAAATTCAGCTCCGCGGATGAGATTATCGAAACGGCACTTGCTCGAATGATGGATGAGGAACTTTTATCGCTCTCCTCGGGCGAGCTTGCGGAAATTGAAGCCGCCGATGCGGAGATTTCCAGGAGCGAGGCGGTAGATTTCGAGGTCTTTGCCAAAAAAATGCGATCACAATTCAGAGACTGAGTGTTATGCAGCCTTCATTCCGCCTGATCATTGCCAATAAGGCGGCGACCGATCTTGAACGTATTTTCGCATACATCCGAAATGATTCGCCAACACAAGCAGCGGCCATGGTTGAGCGGATTTTATCAGGGGTTGAGTCATTGAAGGTATTGCCGCACCGAACCATTGTTCAAGGGCAGCCCACTTCCGCCAAGCCCCCGATTCGTTCCTTGCCTATCGGCTCCTATATCGTTTTCTTTCGCGTGATGGACGAAGAATCAGTAGTGCGGATATTGCGAGTTCGCCACGGGAGCCGCCGCTCTTTGAAACGCTTCTAGTGAGCCCTGGTGCTAGTCCGCGCCGGCTTCGGCATTGAGGTTTGGCGTCATCCGCGCGGGCATCGCACCTGATTCAGTCAACATCCGGCAAATTTCGTCGACGATCGCGGTCGGTTCCGACAGGCGGCCATATCCGACATTGCGGCAGGCGAGCCAGCCGGCGTCGGGGCCGATGAAACGGTAGCCGACGGTGGCGAGTTTGGAGACGTTTTCCCGCGCGATCGGGTTATCCCACATTCGGTTGTTCATCGCAGGGGCGAACACCACCGGGCACGCGGCCGCCGCGACCATCAGGCTCACCAGGTCGTCGCACAGGCCATGGGCGACCTTCGCGATCATGTTGCTGGTCGCGGGGGCGATGAGCATCAGGTCGGCTCGCTCGGTCAGCTTGATATGCTGGCGATCCGACGACTCGATCAGGTCAAATGTGTCGGTAAAAACTGGCCGTCCGGACAGCGCCTGGAATGTGAGCGGAGCGACGAATCGCGTCGCTTCCTTCGTCATCACCACCGAGACGCCGGCACCTAATTGCACGAGCCGCGATACGACATCCGCGACTTTGTAGCACGCGATTCCGCCGCAAACGCCGACGATGATTTCGCGTCCTTTGAGATCGGTGGTTGCCGGGGTGTGGTCGGACATACACAAGGATTCTACCACGATGCGGTCTGGCAGGGCGAGCCTCGTGTCAAAAGCAAAGCGTGACACCGGGCCATGCGGGCACGATGTCACTCGATGGATCAGATGATATGTACCGGTTAATCCGAGGCGCGATCGGCTACTTCAGCTTGTCCGGCGTCAAAAGCCCCGACGCCTCGTAATCGATGGCGATCTTGTCGTGCAAAACTTCCTGGATCGCGACCTCAAGGTCGGTCCATTCATCGCGCCGCTCAACCAGCGGGCGAGCGCCATCCATCAACTCGGCGACGCGCTTCTGCAGCAGCGCGGTGAGTTTGAACCGGCCGCCGACTTTGTTGACGATTTCGTCGCTCTTAAGTGCTTCAATCATATATAGTTCTGTTCGATAAGGGTCTGAGGTCAGTCATTCCGAACGAGGTATCTTAGCAAATTCGCCGTTTTTGTAAAATCGCCGGCCGATAGACCGGCTCTGCACGCTAAATCCCGCCCACACGCTTCAAGTGGATAATCTTGATGATCTCTTCCACCGCGGTTTCCAGCTTGTCGTTGATGACCATGTAATCAAACGCCCGGCTCCCGCGGGCCATCGCGATTTCACGGCGGGCGGCGCGGAAACGCTTCTGGATATCGTCCGCCACATCGCGGCCGCGGTCATTCAGGCGGCGGAGAAGGGTTTCCTGGTCCGGCGGCAGGATAAAAATCAGCACCGCTTCGGGAAACGCATCCCGCACCTGTAGCGAGCCTTGCACATCAATCTCCAGCAACACGTCCTTGCCTTCGCTCAACAGATCGATGGTGGGGTGGACGGGCGTGGCGTAGTAATCGCCATAGACCTGGGCGTATTCGAGATAGCCATCGGCGTCGAGTCGGCGAAAGAATTCGGTCTTGTCGATGTGCTCGTATGTCTTGCCTTTTTCCTCGCCGGGCTTGCGCCCTCGGGTTGTCACGGACACCGTGTACCAGACCTTCGTCCGCTCTTCGAGCAGCCGGGCGATCGTGCTCTTCCCGACGCCCGACGGTCCGGCGACGACGAGCAGTAGACCATGTTGATCCGACGGTGGAACCATCTGTCAGCCTCAATTCTCAATCCAAGCCAGCCTGCTCGCGGACCAGATGCGATCACTCGACGTTCTGAACCTGTTCCTTCATCCGGTCGATTGAACCCTTGATATCCACCACGTGCCCGGCGATCAGTGCGTCGTTGGCCTTGCTGCCGATTGTGTTGGTTTCGCGCAGCATCTCCTGCGTGATGAAATCCAGCTTCCGCCCGGCGTGCTCGCTGGTGCGGCACGCCTGCTCGAACGACGCGAGGTGATGCCGCAGGCGCTGGATCTCCTCGCTGATGTCCGACCGTTCCGCAAACACCGCGACTTCCTTTAATAGATCAATCTGCGCCACCTGCATCTGCGCTTTGCTGAGCAGTTCGGCGACGCGCGATGAAAGTCGGCGGTGATAATCATCAATGACAAAAGGCGCGCGTTTTTCGATTTCCGAAAGCGCCTGCGCGATCACGGCCGCATGGCGCAGGAGGTCTTCAAACAGCGCCTGGCCTTCCCGTTGGCGCATTTGCGATAGCTTGCCGATCGACTGATCAATCAACTGCCGAATCACCGGCCCGTGCTTGTCCAGGTGGTCGCCATCGTCGGCCGGTTCCTGGCAGACCCCTGGAAGGCTCAGCAGCGACGCCAGGTCGATGCGCGCGATGCCATTAAGACCTTTGACGCTGTTGAGCTGTTCAACATACGCCTGTAGCGCCGGCTGATTGATTAGATACGCCGCTTCTGCACCTTCGACGCGCATCTTGAGAATGCACGTGATCGAGCCGCGCACCAGCCGATCGCGCAGGAGCGTCTCGATCTCCGGCTCCATGCCGGCGACGATGTCGGGAAGCTTGATGACGGGCTTGAAAAAACGGTTGTTGAGCGAGCGGATTTCGATCGAGTAGTGCGTTCCGCTGCGCTCAATGCTGGCGTCCCCGAAACCAGTCATGCTGACGATCATGTTCTTCACGCTGGACAAGGTTGCTGAGTGTCCTGTCAGGGTTGAGTTGTTGGGGCGGTCGCGGAAGACACGGGATCGGCTGGCAGCGTCGTCGCCGGCCGGGTGGTCGGCTCGGCAATTGCGGACGGTGTCACGGGCTGCGTCGCCGGCGCAGTGGCGGGCGATAACGCATTGTCCGCACTACCCGGGTTACTCGGGGCCAGCGGCGGCATCACCGGGGCAACCTGCTGCGTGCCGGCGGTTGGATTGGTCTTGAGTTCGTGGATGCTGTTGGCGAGCCAGTTCATGCAGATCGCGAGCACGATAAACACGCCAAAGACGATCGAAGTAGCCCAGGTGAGCACGTCGCCGGTCTTAGCGCCGAACGCCGTATTGCCTCCGACGCCGCCGAACGCCGCCGACAGGCCGCCGCCGCGACCTTTCTGGATCAGGACCAGCAGGATCATGAACAGGCTGAGCACGATGAACAGCGTCAGGAGAATGAAGTAGATCGTTTCCATAGTTCAACCAACCAACCAACGGATCAATTACACCAATTCAAGCATTGCCCCAGATCGCCGAATCACCTCGCCGCATTAACTCGGAGCCCCGGCCCGCACAATGCCAAGAAAGCTGTCGGCTTTGAGCGCGGCGCCGCCGATGAGGCCGCCGTCCACATCCGGCTGGGCCATCAACCCGGCCGCGTTGTCCGGCTTCATGCTGCCGCCGTACTGAATACGCACGGCGTCGGCAAACGACGCGTTCCAACGTTTGGCAATATACTGCCGAATGAACGCGTGTGCCTCCTGCGCCTGCGCATCTGACGCGGTGCGCCCGGTGCCGATGGCCCAGACAGGCTCGTAAGCAATCACCAGCCGCGCTGGATCGGTGAACAGTGCGGGATCGAGTTCATCAATCTGTTTCTGACACACTTCGAAGGTTTTGTTCGCATCGCGCTCTTCGAGCTTCTCGCCAATGCAGTGAACAAGGATCAACCCTTTGGAATAGACGGCGGACGCCTTTTTCGCGACGAGTTCCGCCGGTTCCTTAATCACATGACGCCGCTCGCTGTGGCCGGTGAGAATGAAGCGGACGCCCAGGTCTTTCAGCATCCCGATGCTTATTTCGCCGGTGAAAGCGCCGTCATTTTCGAAGTAGACATCCTGCGCGCCCAGCAAGACCGAACTCCCGGCGACAGCCTGGCCAACCGCATCGAGGTAGACAAACGGCGGGGCGATACCAGCTTCAACACCCGCCGGCGCACCCGCTGCCACGGCCTTGGCGAGATCGACCGCCTGCGCCTTGGTCGTATTCATTTTCCAGTTGCCGGCGACAAACTTCCTGCGAGCCATACCGTTGATCCTGTTCCGGGGTCGGTCCGACGCCCAAGTCTCATGGAGCAAATTGAGCCCCGCATGATAGCTGGAGCGCGTAGAATCACAAACCGCCGGACCGCGTAATACGGGTCGGGAAGGGGGGTCTTAACAAGGTTTGACAGTACGTCCCCACAGCTTATATTGCCCGACTCGCAATGTTTTTGCGGGCTCATAGCTCAGTTGGTTAGAGCGCGTCCCTGATAAGGACGAGGTCGGTAGTTCGAATCTACTCGGGCCCATCATCATAACCCCCGCAAATCACTCGATTTGTGGGGGTTTTGATTTGGTGTAACGCTTCTCTTTCAAGGCGTACTTGGCGCCTGCATCGGTCCGTCCGG
>JACMML010000270.1 GCA_014379105.1 Phycisphaerae bacterium | reverse complement strand
GCTGAGTTCCACGCCGATCTCGCTCGGTTTGAGCAGTTCGACGATCTTGGCGCGGTCTTCCAGGTTCGGGCACGCCGGATAGCCGAAACTGTAGCGGCTGCCACGGTACTGTTGCTGGAAGATCTTGCGGATGTCGGCATCGTCTTCGGCGCCGATGCCCAGTTCCTGGCGCATCCGTTTGTGCCACATCTCGGCCAGCGCTTCGGCGCTTTCGACGCCGAATCCGTGGAGGTAGAGATAGTCCTGGTAGCGGTTCTCCTTACGCAGCGCCTCGGCCAATTCCGTCGCGCGGTCGCCGACGGTGACGAGCTGGATTCCGAGCACGTCGTATTCGCCGGATTCCACGGATCGGAAATAGTCGCTGATGCAGATCAACCGGCGTTCCTTTTGCCGCGGGAAGCTGAAGCGCATCCACTCGCGGGGCGTGGATTTCGGAATCACTTTGCCGTCCTTCACACCCACGCACGCATCGTGCTTCGCGCCGCAATCGCATTTCAGATCGTGGTTGAACTCATCGACATGGTAGACAATCAGATCATCGCCGTGCGCCTGCACCGGAAAATATCCGTAGACGACCTTGGCATCGATAAACCCTTCGGCGATCGCGCGCTTTTGGAGCCCGTCGAAGACCGGACGAACCGTCGTATCGAGGAACTTTTCGTAGGCGTCTACTTCCATCCCCTTGCGCTTGAAACCCCATTGGCCGGTGAAAAGCGCGGTCTCGTTGATATAGGGGAAGACATTCTGCGGCTTGATGCCGGTGACCGTGCGCCGGCCCCAGAATGGGGGAATCGGCACGGCGTTTTTGCGGTCAATCGGCTTAACGTCGGCGGACAATCCGCTGGTCGGCTTGACGGCGTTGGCACGCTGCGTCTTGCGCTTTTGTGATCGCTCTTTCTGCTCCGTCGTGATCGTTTCGATGCGGCCGGACGAGACGAAGTCCATCACTTTCAAGCCATCGAATGCGTCGCGGCAATAGAGCAACGGGCCTTTGTATAACGACGCTAAATCGTCCTCCGCGTAGTCGCGCGTCAGCGCGGCGCCGCCGAGCAAGACCGGCGCGTTAACGCCGCGGGCGTTCATCTCCTCGAGGTTTTCGCGCATGACCGCGACGCTCTTGACCAGCAGCCCGCTCATGCCGATCGCGTCGGCCTTGTGCTCTACATAGGCTTTGAGAATATCCGCCACCGGCTGCTTGATGCCCAGGTTGACCACCGTGTAGCCGTTGTTGGTGAGGATGATGTCGACAAGATTTTTGCCGATGTCGTGCACATCGCCGCGCACCGTGGCGAGCACGATTTTCCCTTTGCTCGATCCTTCGACCTTATCCATGAACGGCTCGAGGAACGCGACCGACGCTTTCATCGTCTCGGCGCTCTGGAGCACAAACGGCAACTGCATCTCGCCGCGGCCGAACAGGTCGCCGACGACTTTCATCCCTTCGAGCAGGATGTTGTTGACGATATCCAGCGGCTTGACGCCACTATCCATCGCCGCCTGAAGGCGGACGGTGAGATCGCGTTTTTCGCCGTCGATGATGTGCTGTTTGAGCGCCTCATCCAGCGGCATGTCTTCGTATTTTGATTTCACGACCACCGGCCCGGTGGTGACGTCGGGGAAGAGGTTGACGAAATGCGTCAGCGGATCGTGTCCTTCGCGGCGCTTGTCGTAGATCAGGTCCATCGCCGCGTCCCACTGCTCGTCGGGGATGCGGTTCTTCGGCAGTATCTTGCTCGCATGGACGATCGCGCCGGTGAGGCCCGCTTCGCGGAGTTCGTGAAGGAACGCGCTGTTCAATACGACGCGGGCCGCGGGTTTCAGCCCGAACGACACGTTGGATAAGCCGACGACCGTATGACACTTCGGAAGATGCTGGCTGATCAGTCGCGTGCCTTCGATGGTTTCCAGCGCGTTACGGCGATCTTCCTCGATGCCGGTGCTGATGGGGAGCACGAGCGGATCGAACATCAGGTCTTCGTCGCGGAGCCCATATTTAGCGGAAATATCGCGGATTCGCGTGGCGATCGCGAGCTTGCGCTCGCGCGTGCGGGCCATGGCATTAAGTTTGTCTTCGTCGATGGTGCCCGCGACCACGGCCGCGCCGTATTTTTTCGCCAGTTGGCAGATGTGCCCGAGCTTTTCTTCGCCTTCCTCGAGGTTCATAGAATTGAGCACGCACCGGCCGCCGGACAATTTCAGGCCCGCTTCGAGCACCTTCGGGTCGGTGCTGTCGAGCATCAGCGGCGCGTGGATGGAGACCACGTATTTGCCGACGACATTCTTCATATCCGCCACGCCATCGCGGCCGACGAAATCGACGCAGACGTCGAGCATGTGGCTACCGTCGCGCACTTCGTCACGGGCCATCGAGGTCAGCCCGTCAATATCGTCTTCCTGCAGCAATCGCTTGAACTGGCGCGAGCCATTGGTGTTCGTCCGCTCCGCGACGATCAAATAGCTCTTGTCCTGGCGAATGTCCTCCGCGGAGTAGAGGCTGGAGATCTGCGGACGCGTGACCAGCGATGAGCGACGAGCGATGAGCGATGAGCGATATTCGTCACCCGCCGCTCGCCGCTTTCCACTGTCGTTCAACGCTTTACACAGCTCGCTTAGATGTTCCGGCATCGTGCCGCAGCAGCCGCCGACGATATTGACGCCGAACTCGTCCACCATGCGCATCACGCCTTTGGTGAAATCGGGCGGCGTCATTGGGAATTTGGCTTTTCCGTCCACCATGATCGGCAGACCCGCATTGGGCAGCGCCGAAAGCAATCGCGGCCACGAGTGGCTGATGTTGCGGATGGATTCCATCAGCTAGATCGGGCCGAATTCGCAGTTGAGCCCAAGCACCTGCACCTGGTCATACGGCGCAATCGCGGCGACCAGCGCGCTGGTGTCCGAGCCGGTGAGCATCTGGTTGCCGTTGTCCTGGTCCATCGACGCTTGCACCATGATCGGCACGCGCCTGTTGCAATCTTTCATCGCGCGCTCCGCGGCGACGATCGCGCACTTGATGATCAGAAGATCCTGCTGCGTCTCGAAGAGCAGCACGTCGCAGCCGCCATCGAGAAGGCCTTTGATCTGGGTGTAATAGCTCTGCTCGACGGTGTCCCAATCGGTCATGCCCAGCGAGAGCAACTTCGTGCCGCCGCCGATCGCGCCA
Source organism: Phycisphaerae bacterium (assembly GCA_014379105.1). Taxonomy (GTDB): domain Bacteria; phylum Planctomycetota; class Phycisphaerae; order Tepidisphaerales; family Tepidisphaeraceae; genus JACMML01. The sequence continues at coordinate 5,936 of JACMML010000270.1, read as the reverse complement.
ACGACGTAGCGCGGACGATCCGGCGTCTCGAACCGGTCGCAGGCGGCGCGGGCGATCCTGCACGCGGCGATGTTGTTTTCATAGACGCGATCCGCCATGTCCGCTTCGGCCATGACGATCTGGTTCGCTCCGAAGGTGTTGGTCTCCACCGCGTCGCAACCGACGGCCAGGAACATCTCGTGAATTTCCTGGATCACCTCCGGGCGACTGAAGTTCAGCACCTCGGAGATGTTTTCCTGTCCCATCCAGTCGCGCTGTAGATCGAATTGGCGGGTCTGAAGATTGGAGCCCATCGCGCCGTCAAGGACGACGACGCGTTCGTGGACCAGATCGAGAAACGGTTTGCGGTTGGCCATAGTTGTTCATCGGTGCGTACGACCGACGCTGCGCACAATCTTAGCCTAATTCCCAGATCCTTTCATCCGTAAATGCGGATTAACGGATGAATATACCTATCATAATACTAATAAAAGGTTAGGACATAGTGAGTAGAATGTTTGGATAAGGTTATGCAAAGGCTAATTAAGTCGCCTATGATTCAGCCGATAAGTGGAGAGGAACTAAGCGGATGAGCGGAACAAATTGTGACATACCTCGTGTTTTCTGGGCGGTCATGCTGCCGGTTTCGTCGGTGTTAACCGTGGTATTGGCTGCACTTACGCAATCTCAACTGGAGGCGGGCGTTGCTTTCAACGCGAGCCGAGTTTGCCAGTCTTCCTTGTTCATGTCCGTGTTTTTGGGGATGTTTGCGCTGATCGGCGTGCGAATCACGCTGCATCGCGCGATCGAAGATCACAGCCGTTTGCGAGCGGCATTCATTGGAATTCTCACACTCTGCGTCAGCGCTGGTTTCATCGTGTATGGCGTGCAGGAACTGACTTAAGCCGCCTCGGGGGCGAGGGTAGTGGCCGGCCTGGTTTGCGCGCGAATTCCGATCATCCATAAACCCGCGATCACTGTCAGCGCGGCAGCCAGCATGAATGGCGACATGATTTGCCTGTCGTACATCAATCCCGCCAGTGCAGGTCCGAACACGCGCGACAGGCTTCCCATTCCATGAAACAATCCGAACGCCGCGCCCTGCCCGCCCGGCGGCGCGGCAGTCGAAACCAGCGATGAGAGCGTCGGGGTCTGCAGGCTTCGCCCGAGTGCATTAAACATCACCGCTACAACCAGGATCGCCACCAGCGGCGTGACGCTGGTGCGGGCGTAGAGCAGCATTGCGACCGCGAAAAGCAGCGGGCCGATGATCGCGAGATTCCATTCGCCGAGCCATGATTTCAGCGGGCCGATGAGCTTTCCCTGCACGAGGATGATCATTACGCCGGCGAGCATGAACGTGAGCCCGACGCCGAGCTCGCCAAAGCCGAAGCGATCGTTCAGAAAGATCGCAAAGACCGATTCCATCGTCACGAACGCGAACATCGACAGGAACCACACCAGCACGAGCTGCGCCAGCACGGGGTATCGCATCAGGCGTGCGGACCGCGTGATGTGCCATCCGGGCTGGTGCGGGGCGCGGTGGGTCAGTGATTCGGGGAGCCGGAAATAAGCGAGTACGGCGGCCGTCAGCGAGAACGCGGCGGCGGCGAAGGGTGGGAACGCGGGATTGAAATGCCCCAGCACACCGCCAATGCCCGGGCCGAGCGCGAAGCCGATGCCGAATGCTGCGCCGAGCAATCCCATGTATTTCGCCCGCTGGTCCGGCGTCGTCACATCACTGACATACGCCTGGGCGGCCGAGATATTTCCGCCGGAGATGCCGTCGACGATGCGCGACAGGTAGATGATCCCCAGTCCCAGCGCGGCGCTGTCAAAATGAATGGCCGTCGCGATACCGAGCACGATGGATGCCGATGCCGACCCCAGCTGCGAAAAAATCAGCACCGGCCGGCGTCCGATGCGGTCCGACAGTGATCCGAGGATTGGTGCCGCGACGAACTGGCAGAAGGAGTAGACGCTCAGCAGCATCGTCACCGCGAAGTTGCTGGCCTCAAACTTGCGAGCGTAAAACGGCAGCATCGGGATGATGATCCCAAACCCGAGCATGTCCGCCAGGACGATCAGGAACAGCAGACCAAACGGGTTCCGCTTAGGCGGCAGCGGGCTGTCGGCAGCAGGTGAATCAGACATTGGCGGCGATCATAGCGGGCGGAAGCGCGGATGAAACGCGACAGGTGCGCGGGCACGCGCATCGAACGCCGCTAGCGTAAAAACAATCCCGGCTCGAGACCGAAGTAGGCCGCGATTTTGATGATCGCCGGCTTGCTCCAGTCCCGGCGACCGCCGAGCATGTCGCTGAGTGAACTCTGGGATATCCCTAATGTCCTGGCCAGGCGATTAACGCTCATCGCACGGTCTTCGAGCAGATGACGGACGACCTGCGCCGCGGTTATTTTGGAGGTGTCCAGTCGTCGTCCCGCCGATCGTTCGTATTCGGAGATCAGGGAAGCGAGCACCAGTTTGTAGTCGCGAATCGCCGCGCCGCCTTTTCCGATGAGACTGCGCAGCATCTGTTTACCCGCGAGGTGTGCGCTTTTGCTGCGAATTGGCCGTAGCGGAAAAGATCGTACGAGCGCCAGATACGAGTCGCTGGATGTTGGCGTAAGTATCGTCATGCTAGAAACGCTCTTTCCATAGATTCTTGCCATAATCAGCGTGTGTCATCACATCGAGCACTTCGACGACCTGTATATCGTACTCAAAAGCTTATAAATGTTTTCCTTGACGTTCGTTTACCCGGCCGTACCGTAATTCTCTTATGAGAAACGGTTTCGTAATCGTGATCATCCTCGCCTTTCAACTGGCCCTAAGCGCTGAACCCGTTCTAGTGAATGCACCCCCTCCAGACAGTTGGAAATTAGTAACAGATGCGAGCAATGTTTCATTCGGCGTGATCGTCAACGGTATGCCATTCGAACTTCCGCTGATGAAGAAGATTGAGGGAGACGATACCGGGGACAAATCAATAAGTAACTTGATTTTCAGCGGAAAAAACCGTGTCCGCATTCTTGCAGTACGGCTGAAGCCGGATGCGCATCTCGATATACAAATTTATTACAGACACAAGGATGTTGAAAAGATCGTTGCGGCCGCAACGCTTTCTGAAGCGGGGCCGGATGGGTGGATCACGATCGAATTTGACGGCGAGAATTGGCCAACCAAGAAGCTACCGTGGCAGGGGGAGCCGATTAAAATTGAGGCGAGCGACGAAGCGGAAATTCGTGGCATAACGCAGCAGTTATTCGACGCGATGGCCGATGAAAAGTGGGAGACGGTATTTGAGCTCAACCAGAATAAATCGGATCGATTCGGCCCAAATACCGCTACAGAGGAACAGCGCAAAATGGAGCGTTTACGTATGGCAACCGAGCTTCGGCAGTTGGCGCACTATCCAAAAGATCGCTTAATCATTGAACCACAATCTGAGTGGGAAGTGGTCGCTGACTCAGAATTTAATCTGGTAACAGTGCAGTCAAAAAGAGGTAAACCAATATTTGATTCGAAGGAGGGGTTTGCGCGGCTTAAGCGGTTCGCCGTGATGTTCTCGAAGATCGACGGCAAGTGGGTTATCGTTAACTGAATTTAACTCCAAGGAGCATCACAGGGCAGGCTACCCGCCGTGCGTGGGCAAAGGGTAGCTATTCCTTCTTCTCCGCCTGCCGCGCCAGGCTGGCGACGACCGCGACGAGTTCCCCGGGCTCAACGGGCTTGGCGACATGGGACTGGTAGCCGGCGCGGAGGGCGCGCATTCGGTCTTCGGACCGTGCGAATGCCGTCAGCGCGGCGGCGGGGGTGCGGCCGCCTTGTTCGGGGGGGAGTTCGCGGACCTTGCGGATAAAGGCATAGCCGTCCTCGTTGGGCATCCCGATGTCGCTCACGATCACCGACGGCAGTTCGGATTTAAGAATCTCCAGCGCGGCGCTCGATGACCCGGCGATGTAAACCTTCGCGTGACACTCTTCGAGCACGCGCCCGATCAACGAGCGGGCGTCTTCCTCGTCGTCCACGACCAGCACGCTGATGTCGGCGAGCGATTCGCAGTCGGTCCCGAAATTGATCGGGGCACGCGGGTCGGGGCGCGCCGGGTGATCACGGCCGGTCTCGGGATCGCCTGGGTGAACGACGACCAGCGGGAGCTCGATCACAAAGCTGGCGCCCAGCCCTTCCCCGGCGCTCTTGGCGCGGATCTTTCCGCCGTGCAGTTCGACGAGGTTTTTGGTGATCGCCAGCCCGAGCCCCAGGCCGCCGTGCCGGCGGGTGGTTGAGCCGTCCGCCTGGCGAAAACGCTCGAACACGTATGGCAGAAAGTCCGCCTTAATGCCCGAGCCGCTGTCGGTGACGGTGATCTCCACGTGGCTGTTGATCCGCTGGGCGGCGATCACCACTTTGCCCTCCCGCGGCGTGAACTTGATCGCATTGGAGAGCAGATTCCACAATACCTGCTGAAGCCGGTTCGGGTCGCCGCGCAGCGGATTCAGGTGCGTATCAACGACCTTCTGCAGCCGGATGCCCTTGGCGTCGGCGGCGGGCATGACCGACTCGATCGCGGTGTTGATGATGTCCGCCACCTGCACCTGCTGAACGTCGATCCGCAGCTTGCCCGAGATGATGCGGCTCATATCCAGCAGGTCTTCGATCAACTGCGCCTGGAGTCGCGAGTTGCGTTCGATGATCGCGAGCCCTTCATTGAGCTTCTGATCCTCCTGGTGATGGCGGCGCAGCAGTTGCGACCAGCCGAGGATCGCGGTAAGCGGCGTGCGCAGCTCGTGCGAGAGGGTGGCGAGGAACTCGTCCTTCAGCCGACCGGCGCGCTCGGCCTCGGCGCGGGCGGCGCGCTCGCTCTCCAGCAGCGTGGTGCGCTCTTCGGTGATGCGGCGCTGCTCTTCGATGTCGGTGTTGGTGCCGAACCAAAACGTGATGTTGCCGGCCGCATCGCGAAGCGGGCGCGCCCGCGACAGGTGGGCGCGGAAGGTGCCGTCATTGCGTCTTAGTGGGAAAATATCCTCCCAATCCTGACCGGACGCCAGCGACGCTTTCCAGCTTTCGATCACGCGGGCGACTTCTTTTGGGTCATGCACATTGGTCCAGCCCCAGCCGGCCATCTGCTCTGGGGTGGTGCCGCAGTAGTCGTGCCAGCGCTGGTTGTACCAGAAGATGTACCCGTCCGGCCGGGCCATCCAGGCGAGCTGGGGAATGGTGTTGGCGAGCAGCTTGAAGCGCGATTCGCTCTCGGCCAGCGCTTTCTGAGCTTCGATGCGCTCGCTGGACTCACGCGTGCGGGCTTGGACCTCGATGCGCAGATCCTCATTGGCCTTTTGCAATTCCGCGGTGCGCGTCAGGACAGTCGCTTCGAGCTGCGCCGAGCTGGGGATCGCGACTGCCTTGGGGATCAGCCGCCACAGCGCGATCGCGGTGGCGACCGAGAGCCCAGCGGTGATGGCTTTAACGACGCCATCGAGCCTGTAATACGGCCGCCACAGGTCGAGCAGGCCTATGAAATGCGTGGTTCCGCACGCGAGGATAAACGCGGCGAACATCTTAAACATCCACCCGAACGCGATGTCGCGGCGCCGCCGCAGGAAGACCATCAGCGAGAAGGGGATCGTGAAATATGCCACGCCGATCAGTAAGTCGGAGACCGCGTGCAGCCAGATCACCGGCTCCTCGTTGAACATGCATAGGCGGCGCGGGGTATAAGTCTTCAGAAAGTCGCCAAAAAAGGAGCTGTTCTCTGTGGCGGCATCCACGGTTGTCGGATGTACATGCACGTCCACGGGCGGGGCGGTTTGCGCAAGTCCGGCCGTGGCGCTCGCGGCGATGAATACAATTGCGATCACGGCATTCTGGAACACACGCACCGCCGGATTCTTACAATCAGCCGCCCCAGTGTCCAGCGGGTGCGCCGATCATTGGAGTGATTTTGAGCCATTGGC
>JACMML010000269.1 GCA_014379105.1 Phycisphaerae bacterium | reverse complement strand
CAGCGTCGGCGTGACCGGCATCGCCTTGGCGGGCGCGCGTGGCGGGCGCAGCGCGGCGTGCTTCGCGAGGGCTTCGGCGATGACCTCATCAGTCTGCGCTTCGGGGAACGCGGTGGTCGTTGCCTGCTTAAACGGCTTGGCTTTCATAATGCATCTCCAATCGTTTCCGATGCTCGCGCCCCGAAAAACCGCCGCGATCATCCGCCGCTGGTACGGCGCGGAACTCCGGTGCGGCTGGCGTTGGCGCCGAATGTCTGATTATGCCCGATCTGCTGTGTAAATCCGGGACCCTTGGTCGGCTTGCCGGATTTCAGCGAGCCGCCGACGGGCGAGTTCGCCGACAGCGGCGACTGGCCGAGCCCGGCTTTGAGCTTTTGAAAATGCACCGACTCTTGCTTCGCCGACGCGCCGCCTTGCGAAGGCTTCACCCGCGCCGCCAGAAACGCGGCCGCCGAATGCGCCGCCTGGTTGGTGTCGATCATCGGCAGCGGGGTCGGTGACGACCCCCCGGATGCAGTCTTTTTCTTAGGGGTCGAACTACTCGTTTTTGCTGGTGTCTTCTTCGCCATGGTATGCATTGTACGCGCCCACGCCCCTCAATCCACCGCATCGATCCGCCGAATACGGCTGGAGGTGACCGCGTCCATGGAAAGATCGCCGGTGATGCCCTGATCGAGCAGGATGTGCCCGAACCCGGCGATCATCGCCGCGTTGTCGGTGCAATACTCCATTCGGGGAAAGTACGCCGGCCGCTGCCAGTCGGTGAGCGCGGCGCGGAGTCCGCGATTGGCGCTCACCCCGCCGCCGACGATCACGGAACGCGCCCCAAACCGCTCGACCGCCCGGCCGAGCTTGATCAGGAGGATGTCGATGCACGCCTGCTGGAAGCTGGCGCAGATGTCGTGGAGTTCGGCCTGCGAGACCGATCCCGGATCGCGCTCACGCCCTTTGTGCCCGCGTACGTGGTAAAGGACGCTGGTTTTCAAACCTGAGAACGAGAAATCGAGACTATCCCGGTCCAACCGCGACCGCGGGAACGCGATGGCTTTCGGATTGCCCGACGGGGCAAGTTGATCGATCGCCGGTCCGCCGGGATAACCGAGCCCGAGAATGCCGGCGACCTTGTCGTACGCCTCGCCGATCGCGTCATCAATCGTTGCGCCGATGAGCGTAACGTCGGACCACGATTTGATGAGATAGAGCGCGGTGTGCCCGCCGGAACAGACCAGACCAATCGCGGGTAAATGAGGGGTAAGGGGACAGGCGTAAGGCGTAAGGGAAGATTCCACCTTACGCCTTACGCCTTCACCCTCAACCCTCGCTGCGCCTTCCCCCTTACCCCTCAGCACAACGCTGTAGAGATGAGCCTGAACATGGTCCACCCCCAGCAGCGGCTTCTCCAGCGACCACGCAAGCGTCTTGGCCGCCGTAACGCCGATCAGCAGCGAGCCGATCAACCCCGGCCGCTGCGCGACGGCGATCGCTCCAATATCCGCCAACCGGCAATGCGCCTCATCCAGCGCCTGATGAATGACCGGCACAATATTCTCGATATGCGCGCGGCTGGCGATCTCAGGCACAACCCCGCGATAGATCTCGTGCAGTTCAAACTGCGTCGCGATCACACTCGAGCGCACATCCACCCCATCCGCCACAACGGCGGCCGCGGTTTCGTCGCACGTGCTCTCGATGCCGAGGATCATCGCCATGAAGCTTGCTCATCTGAAATAGGCCACGGAGGCACAGAGCACACAGAGAAGAAATAACTCGAGCGCGAAGCCGCGAAGGAGCGAAGGTGCGCTAAGGAAGAGGGATGTTGCATTGCGATACAAATGGTTCTTCGCGAATCTTCGCTTCTTCGTCCCTTCGCGCACGAATTCTTCTCCGTGGCCTCTGTGCCTCTGTGGCAAACCCGTATTTCTTCCCGTTAATTCTTGCCAGCGACTTTTTCACGGATGACTTCAATCGCTTTTTCAAGCTGAGTATCAGTCGCCTGAGTTGTCGCGGGCATGGTTGTGGGAACAGTGGTTGCCTGCGTTGTGGACTGTGTGGTTGCGGGCATGGATGTCGGGATGGTGGCCGTGACGTGCATGTATTCGGCGCGGAGCTGGGCTTCGGCGATCGCCTGCTGCTGATCCTCGTTCATTGTGATCACTACATTCGGTTCCACGCCCCACTCTTTGGCATCCTTGAGGCGCTGGACCAGCTTGCCGCTGGGCAGGTACCAGTAGGCCACGGTGATCTTCAACTCGCCGGCGTTGGCATCGAGCGGGACTACTTCCTGCACGCTCCCTTTTCCATACGTGCGCGAACCGACGACGATCGCCCGGTTATTATCCTTCAGGCTGCCCGCGACCACTTCACTCGCGCTGGCGGAATGCTCGTTCACGAGTACGACCATCGGAAAATCCGGGAACGTCCCATCCGCCTTGGCGACCATCTTCTGCTCGGGTCGATTCCGGCCTTTTACGGTGACGATCGTGCCGTCTTTTACGAACAGATCGATGATCCGCTCGGCCTCTTCGAGCCGTCCACCCGGGTTGAAGCGAAGATCAAAGACCAACCCCTTGAGCCCGTCCTTCAGCAATCCGCCGACGATTTCGGAGATCTTGTCGCCAGTATCCGGCGTGAACTGCGTGAGGCGCAGATAGGCGATTTTCGTTTCATCATCGACCCAGAAATTCCACGTGTTGTCTTCGTTGCGCGAGAACCCCTTGATCATCGGCACAACAAACTCCTGCCGCGTCATCGTCAGGTCAAGCGGTTCAGATTTCCCCCGTCGCATCGTGAGCGTGACCTTCGTGCCCGGCGAGCCCTGGATTTTGGGGATCACGTCTTCGAGCCGCATTCCGCCGATGGTCTCCCCGTTGACCTTAATGATCACGTCGCCGGGGCGCACGCCTGCTTTCCACGCCGGGCTATCGTCGATCGGCGTGATGACCTCGATATCCCCCTCGGGAGTCTGGTTAAGCCGGATGCCGACGCCGCGGAAACTGCCATCCAGCGCGTCATTGAACGCTTCGATTTTGTCTGGCGGGACATACATCGTGTGCGGATCAAGCGAGCCGAGCATCCCGTTGATCGCCGACTGCTGGAGCTTCTTCTCCTCAACCGATTCCACGTAGTTCGTGCCGACATGGCGATAGATGTCTACGAGCGTGCGGACAAAGCGATAGTCGTCGTCGCGCTGCGCCATGGAGCCGGGCACGTTCAGCGCCATCGCGCATAAAGCGCCGCCGGTGATAAGCCATGCGATCTGTTCACGTTTCATTCACCACTCCAGTTCAATCAGGTTACGTCGGTGAGCGTCAGCAGCGCCTCGGCGACCGCCTGCGGCTTTTCCAGCGGAGACATATGTCCGGCGCCGGCGATCTCGATTATACGCCCGGTCTTCAGCTTCTCGTGCAGCGCCCGGCCCAGCGCCGGAGGCGTTATCGCGTCGTGCTCGCCGACGATGATGCTCACGGGGAAATCCAACTCGGAAAGCAATTGAGTGTAGTCCTGCCGATCACGCATCGCGATACAGGCATCGGCCAGCGTCTCTGCAGGCTGCGATTCCATGATCGCACGCAGGCGATCACCCACGCGTGGGTCGTGCGTGGGCGCGAGCATGTTGGGGTACATCTGATCGACGATCGGCTGCGTGCCCGCGTCCTTCGCCAATTTCGCCATGACATTGCGCCGGCTCATGGCCTCGGGCGTATCGGCCTCGGAGCGCGAATCGACCAGAACAAGGTGCTTGATCAATGTCCGATCAAGCCACGCGAGTTCCTGCGCCACATAGCCGCCCATGGAGAGCCCGGCGACCGCGCACGGCGCGATGTCGAGCGCCTTGATGAAATCCGCGACGTCTTGCGCCAGTTGGGTCATCGTAGAACCCTGCGACGCTTCCTTATGCGCTGAGGCGCTCTTGCCAAAACCGCGCAGGTCCAGCGCGATCGTTCGGCGCGCCTGCGACGTAATGGCCATCACGTCGTCCCATACGCGGCTGTCGAGCGGGAAACCGTGTATCAGCAGCAGCACCGGACCGCTGCCGGCCTCGCGGTATGAAAGACGGGTTGTGTTCACTAATACATCTGGCATAGAAACTAAAACATACGATAACCGCGACGCCGTTGCACGAGGGCGTGGGTTGTTTAAGATTCGATGCCACCACGGATGGAAGTCCCCTCCCCGAGCTTCAAACTGACCGATTTCATGGACGTCGCGACGCTCCAGGAGATTCAGGACAGCTTCGCCGCCGTCGCGAACGTGAAAGCGACCATCACCGACGCCGGCGGAAATGTGCTCACACAGCCGAATCCCACGCGCGATTTCGTGGAGCGCCAGATCGCGATCGCCCGAGCCGAACAGGAGATTCCCGAGGCCCAGAAGCAAGGCCGCGAGTACGTCGCGCCGATTATCGTGCAAGGGCAGAAGCTGGGAACGATCCGCATGTCCATCGGCGCCGGCGCCGCGATCGACGACGCCACCGCCGGCAAAATGTCTGAGAAATTTCAGATTGACCCTAAAGCCGTCCGGCAACTGGCCAGGCAGCTATCGGGCAATCCCAGCGCTCGCGCCGCCGCCGTGCAGTTTGTGACGATGATCGCTAACACTGTCGCCCGGCTTTGCTTCCAGGAATACGAGTTGCGGCAGCGGTTTAACGAGCTGACGACGATCTACAACGTCACGATGATGCTCGCCGAGCCGCGCGATCTCAAAAAACTGCTGGAGCGCACCGTGCGCGCCGTCTGCGAGGTCATGGACGTCAAGGCCGCCTCGATTCGGCTGATCGATGAGGAACGCGACGAGCTTGTCATCAAGGCGGTCCACAATCTCTCCAGCCAATACCTCAGCAAAGGTCCAATCAAGCTCGGCCGCAATGAGTTGCACAGCGTCGCGTGGTCGCCGCGCGGATTTGAATACGTGCAGAACATGACCACCGACCCGCGCGTGCAGTATCCGGACGAAGCGGCGCGCGAGGGGATCGTATCGATGGTCTCTATCGCGATGCGCTACCGCGGCCGGCCGATCGGCGTCTTGCGCGTGTATACCGCGATGGAGCGGAACTTCGGGCAATCGGAGGTCGATCTGCTCAAGGCCGTCGCTGCACAGGCGGCGGCGGCGATTGAGAACGCGCGACTGGTTGAAGAGCGCCTGCAGAGCGAGGCGATCGAGCGCCAGATCCGCATGGCGGCAGAGGTGCAGCAGCGCATGCTTCCCAGCGGCCCGCCGCACGTGCCGGGGCTCGATCTGGCGTACACATACGTCCCGTGCTTTGACCTGGCCGGTGATTTTTTCGACTTTATTGAATTGCCCGACGAAAACTTCGGCGTAGTCGTCGCCGACGTCAGCGGCAAAGGCATCCCCGCCAGCTTGATCATGGCCAGCGTGCGTGCTTCGCTCCGGGCACAGGTCGACAACGTCTACTACCTCTACGAGGTCATCCGCCGACTCAATATCTCACTGTTTCGCGACACCAAACCGACGGAATTCGTCACGCTCGTCTACGGCGTCATCGACGCTCGCACCCGCCGCTTCACCTATTGCAACGCCGGGCATCCGCCGGCGATGCTGCTACGCGGCGGCGAGATCACGGAGTTGCAAAGCGACAACATGGTGCTCGGAATCGATCCCGAGCAGGATTACAAGCAGAACTTCATCGATCTCCATGCGGGCGACACAATCCTCCTCTACACCGACGGCCTGCCCGATGCGATGAATTTTGAGCAAAACCCATACGGCAAAGACCGAGTGCTCGCCGCGTACAAATCCGCCGGCGGCGGCTCGGCGCAAGAAATCGCGGATCATCTTCTTTGGGATGTCCGGCGGTTTGTGGGGTTATCGAATCGTTCTGATGATCTGACGATGATCGTCGTCCGCGTGACGTGATGTCGCTCGGCCGCGCCGCGCACATCAGACGATCACAGATCGAATGCGTCGCCCGGTGATGACCCGCCAAAAACTAATCATCCGCACTCGGAATCTCAGCCGTTTCAATAATGGGTTTGTCGGTGCGAGTCGTAGCGCGTGGGTGAGTTCGTCCCATCCGAAAGCGACTTCGCCGGATTCAAGATACGCCAGCGCGAGATTGTGCCGAACCATGATGTTATCAGGATCCAGCGCCAACGCGTGCAGTGACGCCTCGATCCCCGACTCGTGCCGTCCGCGAAGACACTCGGCCACCGCGAGATTTTGCCACGCTTGGGCGTTGCGGGGCTCCATCAGCGTCAACCGCTTCAGGCACGCAACGGCTGGGCGAAGTTCGCCAACGTCGATCAGCGTATTTGATAGGTCGAGCAACACACGGCCCGAATCCGGTCGCAGCGCCAGTTCGGCGCGGAGGTGTGCTTTGGCGCGGATCAGTTCGTCATTATCCAGCGCCAGGCGCGCGATCAGCAGGTTCGCGCCGCCGAAGGTGGGATCAAGCTGCAAGGTGCGCGTCAGTGATCGCACCGCATCGCCCGGATTAAGCCGGGCGATCTGAAGCTTGGCACGCGCGAACCAGACTCCCGCAGCCGCCGGCGACAGCGCGGCGGCGTGGTCCAGCTTTTGCTCGGCCTCTTCGAGCCGGTGCATTTCGATCAGCAGGCCGGTGATTTGCAGCAATGTCGGCAGATGCGCTGGTTCGAGCACCAATCCCGCGAGGTATTGCCGCCGCGCCTGCTCGTGCTGACCGCGCTGCCATAAGATCTCGGCGATTCGCGACCGCACCTCCGTGTGATCGCCGGCTAGGTCGATGGTCTTCTGCCAGCAGAAGATCGCCCGATCAAATAACCCGCGCGCAGCCAGGCTCACGCCGATGTTGTAGTAGCAGGTCGGGCACTGATCGCGGTAAAGCCGCGCGGTGTAAAACATCTCCTCGGCCGACTGGTGATCGTTCAGCTCGGTGAAGCAGCGAATCCGATTGCAGTAGGACGGCTCGAACGAAGGATCGACCGATTCGAGACGCTGGAAGACACCGATCGCTTCGTTGATGCGGCCGGATTGGTAGAGGGAGACGCCTTGGTGATTCAGCGCGTGCAGATGTTGCGGCTCGATCGCCAGGCATTCGCGATAGGCCTGGATCGCATCGTCGTACCGAGCCAGTTCGTCCAGGGCACGGCCGCTGTGAAAATGCCAGTCGGCCCGGTCGGGATTAATGGCAATGGCGGCGCGCAGCTCATCCAGCGCATCCGCCCAGCGTTTCTCGGCAAGAAATCGCCGTGCGCGACGCACACGTTCATCCGCATCCGTCCACTGGAATTGGCCCATGCACCACCGTCTAATCGATCCATCAATGTATACGCCATCGCAGCGCTAAAGAGCAAGACGATTATCGCTTGCGGAATAGGGTGAAAACAGGGGTGGATGCGTGAAAATAAATGGTGTACTCTCGATAGTTCGTCGATACTAGGTTGTTCCACCGTTCTATCGCGGTTCGATCTCGGACGCGGGACTTCGACCGAATGTGATGCCGTGCACGAAAGAGCCTGTGCAAAACTGCTGCTGATCGCGGCCGCTTGGAGCGCGGCACCCTCGATCGTGCGCGCACAGGCCGAGGGACCCGCTGAGGACAAGCTCCTGATCGACACCCGACCTGCCGTGCCGGTCGCCACCCCGGCCCAAGACCCGATCGCGATCCCTGCCGGGGACGTTCCGCAGCTCCGGGCAACGCTTTTTGACCCGGCCTCGCGTCCGGATCAGCGCGACCTCGCCGCCCAGAAGCTCCTCTCCCGACCGGGTGCCGAAGCCTTGGCGGCCGTTCGGGACGCGCTGATGGATTTTTCTAACCCGGCGATCCAGATCTCAGCGGCCCGCGCGCTGGCGGACAATCCGAGTGCCGATCCGGCGCTGATCGACCCGCTTTTTGCGCTGATCGACCCGAACAGCCGCCCACCGCTGATCGACGCCGCCGCACGGGCGCTTTCATCCTACAAATCCGATCCAAGGGTGCTGACCCGCCTGCTCGGTCTGGCGCGCAGCAGTTCCGACGAGCGGATTCGGGTCGCCAGCATTCGCGCCGCCGGGACGTTTCTCGAGAAATCGGTCGCGCAGGCGATGATGGACCTGATGGACCCGACCGCCCAGCCGGCCGTGGTGAATGACGCCGCCGAGGCGGCGCTGGCGTATATGACCGGGTTCCGCGCCGAGGCCACTGAATTCGATCAGTGGCAGCAATGGTGGCGGGCAAACCAAGGCAAGAACGACCTGGATTTTATCGCGGACATCGCGCGGGCCCGCGCGACGCGGTATGACCTAAACCAGCAGCAATTCACCGACCTCCAGAACGAAGTCTCCGGCCTCCTCAAATCGCAGTTCGATAGCCTGCGCGCTTCCCCCGCACAGGCCACTGATCTACTGCTGCGCTATCTTCGCTCCACGCAGCCGCCGATCCGTGCGATCGGGGCACGCATCGCCGCCGCCGCCGCCGCGCAGACGGGCGTGACGCCGGTCTCGGTGCGCGATCAGCTTCGCCAACTCATCGGCGACGCCAACGCCAGCGTGCGCCGCGAAGCGGCCTTGGCGCTGCGCGACATCAATGACGCCGACGCGATCGGACCCCTGCTCGTGCAGCTGGCGCAGGAATCCGACCCCACCGTCCGCGCGGCGATTGCGCAGGCGCTGCAGCCGCTGCGCGATCCACGCGCGATCCCGTTTCTGATCAAGCTTCTGGATGATCCTCAGATTGCCACGGTTCAGAACGCCGCGCGGGCGTTGAGCGATGCCGAATTATGGGTCCGCGTCCCGGCGGATATCAAGCTCGGGCTGTCCGAACAGGCGGCGGCAAAATTGATGGCGGCAGTTAAATCGCGAACCAAAGCGCAGGAAAATACCGACCTGCGCCGCGATCTGATCCTTGCGATGGTGCCTTTGGCGAGCCGAACCCAGGCCGGTGAACTCAAACGGCTTCTGGACGCGCCCGCCGAAGTGCCGAAGGTGCGACAAGCCCTGCTCGCGGCCGTGGGCGCACTGAAGGACAGCAACTACGCCGATGCGATCGCGGATTATCTGGACGACACCAGCGACTGGGTCACCCGCCGTGACGCGGTGCGCGCGTTAGGCCAGGTCGCAACGTCGTTCGAGTACGGACAACGCCTTGGCAAGCTGCTGGACCCCAAGAACGAGCCCCAGGCCGAAGTGCAAAAGGCCGCGTGGGATGTGCTGGTCAATCTATTCAATACCGCGACCACGCTGGAGCTGGATACCTGGGCGCAGACGCTCAAAGAGAAGAGCGAACACGGCCGCAGCGTCGTGGTGTACACCATACTCCGCGACCGTGCACATAAGACTGGCAATGCGGTTGAGGAACGCCAGCGCAATCAACAGCTAGGCGACGCCGCCAGCGAGGCCGGCGATTACGCTGTTGCAATCACGGCATACCGCGACTCGTACGCGTCGGCCGTCGAGCAGCGAAATCCAGGTGCCGAGGAATCGGTTTCCGAAAGCCTATTGCGGGCACTGCTCCGCGGCGGAAAGTTCGCAGAGGCGGTCACATTCACCCAGCAGCAGATCCGCAAAGACCCCAAGTATGGCGAACTCGTTCGCGAGCTTCGCCTGGAAGCCGAGCGGCTGGAAAAGATTCCGGCCATGCAGGAGAGCGCACGCGAACTTATTGATCTGGCGCTGAAAATGAATCCTCCGCCAAAACCGATCGAGGCCGAGCGATTAGCGGAAATAAATCGCAAGCTTCAGAACCGCACCAAAGAACAGAATCGAAATCCATTTCTGCCCGATGTTCCGCTCAGCGTCCGGGCTGAGTAGCCGCTGATCCCGCCCCGGTGATTCGCCCGCTATCGTGCCAAAATACTCGCAAATCTCGATCTTTGTATGAGACGAGTCCGCGATCTTTGAGTTGATGAAAAGCATCGAGATCGCGCCGCAAGACGCGATCTCGATTCGCTTTTGTCGATCAATCCCCGACGAACGAATCGCCGAGCAATTGGCCTATCTGGCTTACTTGTTGTCGGTCGATGCCGGGGCCGCGGGAGTCGGGGCCGGGGCAGTGCCGCCGTCCTTGTTGTCGGTCCTGGGCTTCGGCGCGGTTCCGGTGCCGGCGGCTGGCGCAGTGGAGCGGACTTGCGTCGGCAGGATCAGTACCTCAACGCGACGGTTCGCTTCGCGCCCTTTGTCCGAGCCGTTGGACGCCGTCGGGCGCTGGTCCGCGTAGCCGACCGCGCCGATGCGCTGGGCGCTGGTTTTCTCGCCGATCAATTCCTCCGCAACCGAGATCGCACGGTGGGCCGAGAGATACCAGTTATTGCGATGGCCTTTCTGGATTGTCGCGGGATTGCTTACAGGAGCCGAGTCGGTGTGACCGGCGACCAAGAGTTCATATCCCGAAGCCGCGGGCGAATTGAGGATCGTCGCGAACTTCTGGATGACTTCCTTGGCTTTGGGCTTCAGTGTTGCGTCGCCGAGGTCGAAGGTGACATCGCTCTTGAACTTCACGATGCCGCGGCCTTCATCGAACTCGATCAGGTCTGGATTCTGAGCCGCGAACGCCTTGAGCTCGTTGGTCAGCGGCACTGGAAGCGCACCGGACTTGCCTGCGTTGGCGATCGCGTCGGCGTAGCGCTTGTTCAACTCATCCAGCTCCGACTGCTTCAAAGCCAGTTGCTTGTCCTTGGAGTTGATGGCGGCCATGAAGTCGCCGCCGCTGGCGTCCATCGCGCTGAGCCGGCCTTGCAAGGCGTCGGCGCGTGCCTGCTGTTCGCTGGCGGCGCGCTGGGCGTCTTTGAGCCCCTCTTCGTAGCCCCGTGCTTCGAGCTTGAGCGCGTTGTATTTTTCGATTGGAATGCAGCCGGTGATCATCGCTACCGAAGCGACTGCGGCGAGTGCTGATATACGTTTCATGCGATTTGCCTCCATGCAAAAATTGGGCGAGATAGGTGATTGTTCTCTTTTACTTACTCACCAATTTCCCCAATCTACGCAATATTGCAAGCCCGCTGAGCCGTATCGATCGATTTGAATGCCCGATCAGCGGGTTTTGCGATCAAGGAGCGAGTTGATGTACACCTCGACATTCATATACCCACTGGCATCGGTCTTGGCGCCGTCGGCCGGGTCATTGGGATTGAAGCCGTGCTTGGCCTCGTAGGCGTCGGGCATGCCGTCCCGGTCGGTGTCTTTGGGCGCTTCTCCCCCCGCCAGCTCACCGGGACCGCCGACCTCCGATTCTTCCTTGATGATTGCGCCTTCGGTCCCCAGTGACATTAATTGGGCGATCAGCCGCGTGTCGGTCTTGTCGCGGTGCAGGTAAGCGCCGGCGGTTTCAACCACGGTCTCGTACGCCTCCTGGGCGGTCTGAATCTTGACCGGCACTGATGGCTTATTGAAAGGTTCTGGCTTGAATGTCGGCGGCTCTTCCTTCATCCCCTTGAATTCCTCTTCCTTTACCGGCCGGCCCTTGAGGGTGCCATCGGGCTCTAAGTCAACCAGGTTGCCCGTGTGATACACCAGATCAGTTTTGGAAAACTGCCCGGCGTAGGTGTTGCTGGAGTTGGGTCCTTTGATGAAATAGTTTCCGATCAGGTCCTGATTCCATTCCGCGCCGGAGTGTCCGCCGCCGTACGCGGTGCCGCCCCAGTTGTAGACCACGTTATTGATGTACTGCATGTGCGCTTTGCCCTTTGGACTACGGCTGGAGTGATTCGTCCAGAGGTTTCGCACGACCGTGATATTGGTGGAGCTGTCGATCAACGCACCAAATCGCTGCGGATCGATCGCCTCGCCGAGCAGGCAATTCTGGAGCGTGAGGTCGTGCGATTTTTCCGTGAACCCCAGGTTATCCCAGCGTCCCCAGGCGATGGAGAGATGGTCGAAGATCATGTTTCCGCCGCCAGACACATTGAGCACCTTGCTGCCGCGCGAACTGCCGATTCCCGAACGGAGACGCAGGTGTCGCACGATCACGTTTTGCTTACCGCTGAACGAGATCCCATGCCCGCTGATCATGATTCCTTCGCCCGGCGCGGTCTGGCCGGCGATGGTGAGATTGTTCGAACCCGTAAGCTGCGAATTCACTTTGATGATCCCGCCGACGTCAAACACGATAATCCGGTCCGGCTGGCTCACGGCGTCCCGGAAGGAGCCCGGGCCGGCGTCGTCCAGATTGGTGACGTGATACACGCTGCCGCCGCGCCCGCCGGTCGCCAGCGCGCCGAACCCTTCAGCGCCAGGAAATGCCGGGAGACCGGCCGCGATCGAGTTCGCTGCAAAGGAAGCGGGGACCAGAAACGTCGTGCACAGAATCTTAAAATTACGAACCATCGTCAGCTCCTGGTATCAACCCTCGTCCGAATCGGCCGAAGACGCGTGCTACGGAATGCCGCACGCGCGGTGAACGTCCAGAATTCATACCAACGAATCGGGATGTTGTGGAAAGCGTGGAGCAACAAGGACAATTACGGGCGACGATTGGGTGATTCCGTCCCGATCAGGGCGTTGCGCCCAAGTCCTGCACGCTGAAATCGATCTCTGGCGGCATTCCCACCATTGTCACGCCCTGGGGAAGGTTGGTGATCTCAACAGCCCTCCGAATGTCCGACCGGCCTACGTCCTCGAGGGCTATTCGTAAGACCGCCGTGGGGATCACTAGCGGCGGCTCGTTGGCACGCGGCTGGAGCTGGCGGATCGACGCCGCCGGGCCGCGGACCAGCACATTGGTAACCGTATTCCGCGCCAGCGTAACCACGGTGCGGCCTTCCAGCGGCGAAGGCTTCTTGATCTCGATCGGCATCGACCGAATCTGCCATTCTTCATCCAATGCCGCGACGTCAAACCGAAAGCTGGTCAGGCGCGGTGTGTCGATCGTCACGCGATCTTCGTCTCCGGGCTGCACGCGCAGGGGATGCAAACGAACCGGGACGGAGTCCGCCTGTTTCGCGCCGGGGGAATTAAAAGACTCCGGATTTGGCAGGTCGACCACAACGCCGTCGGCGGGCGTCGGAAACAACCGGTTTAGGATGGAGGTCGCTCCCGTGACCTTCACCACGTGCGGGTCGAAAATAGGATTGATCGCCGTGAATGGCAGCGCGCCGGCCGGCGGCGCCATCACCGGGACATACCGCGTGGCGACGGACTCAAGCCGCACCTTCACGCTCTGCGGCATCGCCGCGAGCACCGTAACGCCGGACGATTTGATCAATGCGTAGTCGTTCAGCAGGCTGGCGACCGGCACGGCGGAGTCGCCCAGCGGGTAGGTCGGCGGGATCGACACACGAAGCCGGCTCTCGCGGCTGACGTCGACAAGCGTCGCTTTCAGGCGCTCGATGCTCGCGGTGGGTCCTTGTATCTCAATCGTCACCTGCCCGTTCGCCGGCTCCATGAGACTGGCGGTCTGATTCGGGCTGTCGATCTTGACATCCATCGTGATCTGGACCGCAACCGGGCCTCCCACCTGCGCCCGCTGCGCATAGATCCAGATCAGGAGCGTCAGCGGGACGACCAGCGCCAGGGTTTTGAAAAACGAGACGATGTTCTGCCGCGAGCCGAAGATGCCGCGGCTGCCGCTGAATTGCTGTCGAAGGGTAGCAGGCAGTTTAAGCACCGGGTTCTGCCTCCGCGCTGGGTCCCGAGCCGATGATGGTGGAACGGGGACTGGTCTGCTCCACGATTGATTTGGTGGACGTTGTGCCGCCGCCCATGAGCTCTTCCAGAATATCGCGCAACGCTTCAGGCGTGAGCTTGCGATAGAGAACCCCGCGCTCTGCGATGGAGATATCGCCGGACTCTTCGGAGACGACCAGGATGATCGCATCGGTGTCCTGGCTCATCCCGACGGCCGCGCGGTGGCGGCTGCCGAGTTCTTTTTCCAGTTCGCCGCTCTCGGCTAGGGGAAACTGCACGCCGGCGTACGCGATGCGTCCCTGGCTGACAATCACGCCTAGATCGTGCAGCGGCGAGTTCGGCCAGAATATTGTATTGAGCAGCTCAGCCGTCAGCTCCGCGTTGAGACGGGTGCTGTTTTCCGTGCTGCCGCCGAGTCCGACATCCCGCTCGATCGCGATCAGCGCCCCGATCTTGCGGCGCGAGCAGAACATTGCCGATTCAACCAGTGCATCAATCTGCTCAGCCACCTGTGAAGAGATCGCCCGGAACAGCCGTGTCTCGCCGAGCCGCATCAACGCGCGGCGCAACTCCGGCTGGAACACAACGATAATGGCACCGGCGACGAACAGCAGGAACCGTTCATAAAGATATTGAATGCGGCCAAGGTCGAGGATGCTGCTCATCAAGTCGAAGATGACAAAGAACGAGATCAGCAGCAGTGCGATACCGCGCAGGAGTCGCGCGCCGCGCGTCCCCTGAAGAAACCGCACGACCCAGAAGACCACGCCGCCGATCAGCAGCAACTCCAGCGCGACCTGCCATGGGGAATAGTTCTGCAGCGATCGCAGAAACCCATTGATGTTGTCGAGCAGTGTAACTGCGAGCATAAGCGGCCGTTGGTGAGTGGACTATAGCCGCGCCGGGGAGACGCACCAAGCCGCGGGGCACGTGCGGCGCGTTAAGGGTTGCCCGTCCGGTTGCCTTGCTGAATGGCCTGCGTCATCCGCACAACCTGTTTCATTGCACCCACATCATGGACACGCACGATGCCCGCTCCGTTGGTCACCGCCCAGGCGATTGTTGCCGCGGTGCCAAATGTGCGGTCCGCGCCTGGCTTGAGTGAGAGTGTCTGTGCAATGAATGACTTGCGGCTGGTGCCGACGAGCACCGGGTAGCCGGTCTGAACCAGACGATCCAGCTGCCGCAGAAGTTGCAGGTTATGTTCGACCGTTTTACCGAACCCAAAGCCAGGATCGAGCACGATCAGGTGACGCTCCACGCCCGCGGCCTCGAGTGCATGTGCGCGGTTGACCAGATAATCGGTTACCTCGCGGACCACATCATCATAAGTGGGATTAATCTGCATCGTGCCGGGCTCCCGCTGCATGTGCATCAGAATGACCGGGCACCGGCTTTGGGCGATCAACGGAGTCATCCCGGCGTCTTCGGTGGCGGCGGAGATGTCGTTCACGATCGCCGCGCCCGCGCCGATTGCCGCCCGGGCGACTTCGGCGAGCGTGGTGTCGATGCTGACTGCGACGCCCAGTCGCGCAACCCGCTCAATCACAGGAACGACTCGGCGAATTTGCTCGGCCGCCTCAACGCGTTGTGCTCCGGGGCGTGTTGATTCTCCGCCGATGTCGATCAGATCGGCGCCGTCATCGATCATGCGCCGGGCGTGATCGACCGCTTTGGAGGCGTCAAGAAACTCCCCGCCGTCACTGAAGCTGTCGGGGGTGACGTTCAGCACGCCCATCACCAGCGGCGGGCGCGGGGTCGATGTCAGCCAGCGGGTGAATGAGGAGGAGTCCATATCAAGCCGCCGCGTCGCCGCGTATCAAACGCCATCCCAGCCAGAGTGCGCCCACACCGCACATGACGCTGAGCAGGACATAAAGCACCGCCATGGAATATTCGGCGCGCCGCAGCAGGGTGACGGTCTCAAGCCCGAACGCGGAGAATGTCGTAAATCCGCCCATCAACCCCGTAAATAGAAACAAGCGGGTCTCGGCTGTGAACATCCCGAGCTTTGTGGTCAAACCGGCAAGCACACCCGCGATCAGGCAACCGAGGACGTTGATAAGAAAGGTGCCGAGCGGAAACTTCCAGTCGACGGCATAACACTGGACCAGAGCGCCCAGCTTCCAGCGGGCAACACTCCCAATCGCCCCACCAACTCCGACAAGGATCAGCTGATTCACGAAAACAGTTTTAATCGATCTGCCCGACGATGTCGTCAGATTGCGCTAATCGACGAGTTTAGTATTCAATCGAGATCTGCAAATTGAACTCTGCAAAGTGAGATCACTCGACCAGGTTCTTCTCAAATACGATCAGGTTATCCGCGTGCGAGCTGTCCCAGCGCACGCCGACAATGTCATACCCAACCGCGACCGCGAAGTGGACGAACTCCCGCTGGTGGTTCATGCACTCGCAGCGGATGTGCTCATACCCGTGGTCCTTGGCCCATGCCTGCTGCGCTTCCTGGAGCTGCCGGGCGATGCCATTGCGGCGAAGATCGGCCTTGACCGCGCCGAGCCAGTGATAAAACATCCCTGGTTTCAGCTCAAAGCCCACCCAGAACCCGACTGGACGGTCATCCATGCGAGCGATGAGCGTCAGCACGTTGTACCGACCGAGGAAACGGCGCTTGAAGAAGTCGATCTCGCGCTTCGGGCGAAACATGGAATTGTAGAGCTCCACTCCCTGCGGGAGGAGCTTTTCGTCGGCGATAATGATGTCAGCCTGAGCCACTACGAACTACCTCCAGGAGCGTCAGTAAATTGTACCAAGTTTTCGCGGCGTTTCACGCAGGCGCAGACCGAAATCGGTTGATGTCCAAAACAGTTTAGCCGCGAACGAAGTGAGCGCTCACTGCGTTCGCGGCGAAACATGTGCAATCAAAGATGTTACTGACCGACCCGCGTCACTACATCGGACTTCAACCGTAGTCTTCAACCCGGATGAGGAACCGGTCCACCACCGAGTCCCAAACCGGGATTGGATTCCGGATTCGGCGGAGTAACAGGCGGACGCGGCGTGGATGGCGGCGGCGCGATCATGTCGCTCACTGTCGGGCGCGTGAGCTGCTGGCCGTTCATGATCATGTCCACCTCGTTGGCATCCAGCGTCTCATACTTCAACAGCGCCTTGGCCATCGCATCGACGCGTTCGCGGTTTTGTTCAATCACGCCGCGCGTCTCTTCGTAAAGGGAGTCGATCAGCTTCTTCACTTCTTCGTCAATCAGCTTGGCAGTCTCCTGCGAATAGTCCGGGGCGGTGCCCATGAAGTTCTGCTTCTGCTCGTCTTCGCCGTAATAGACAAAGCCGACGCGGTCGTTCATGCCCCATTCGCGGGTCATCTGCCGTGCGAGATTCGACGC
This sequence comes from Phycisphaerae bacterium, assembly GCA_014379105.1. Classification (GTDB taxonomy): domain Bacteria; phylum Planctomycetota; class Phycisphaerae; order Tepidisphaerales; family Tepidisphaeraceae; genus JACMML01. The sequence goes on along the minus strand of JACMML010000269.1, from coordinate 11,400 downwards.
CATGCGGATGTCACCCAGCGCGCCGGTATTGACGTCGCCGCAGAACATTTCTTCCGCGATACGGCCTGCAAAAAGCGTGCGGAGCGTGGCGAAGCACCACTTCTTCCCATAGTTGCTGCGGTCTTTTTCCGGCAATGACATCGTCGCGCCGCCGTAATTGCCGCGGGGCAAAATCGTGACCTTGTGAATCGGGTCCGCGTCTGGGTTCAGGCACTGAACCACCGCGTGTCCGGCCTCGTGATAGGCGGTTGCGAGTTTGTCTTTCTCGTCGATCACACGGCTCTTCTTCGCCCGGCCCCAGCGGACCTTGTCGCGGGCTTCTTCCAGGTCATCCTGTTCGATGAAATCCTTGTCCTTGAGCGTCGCCGCCAGCGCCGCTTCATTGATAATCGCCGCCAGGTCAGCGCCGCTGAAACCTGGCGTCGCGCGGGCCAGACGGCTCATGTCCACCACGGGGCCGAGCTTCACCTTGCGGCTGTGCACCTTCAAGATTTCCAGGCGTCCTTTGACGTCCGGGAGCGGCACGTAGACCTGCCGATCAAAACGCCCCGGGCGCGTCAGGGCCGGATCGAGCACGTCCACGCGGTTAGTCGCGGCGCAGACTATGACCTGATCGTTGCTGTCAAACCCGTCCATTTCGACGAGGATCGCATTGAGCGTCTGCTCGCGCTCGTCGTGCCCGCCGGACGAGAACCCCGAGCCGCGGCGTCGCCCGACGGCGTCAATTTCGTCGAGGAAGATGATGCACGGGCTGTTATCTTTAGCCTGCTTGAACAGATCGCGGACGCGCGATGCGCCCACGCCGACGAACATCTCGACGAAATCAGAACCGCTGATCGAGAAGAACGGCGCGTCGGCCTCACCCGCAATGGCTTTAGCGAGCATCGTCTTGCCCGTGCCCGGCTCGCCGACCAGCAGCACCCCGCGCGGAATACGGCCGCCGAGGCGCTGGAACTTCTTCGGGTTTTTCAAAAACTCGACAATCTCACGAACCTCGTCCTTAGCTTCCTCCACGCCGGCCACGTCATCGAATGTGACGTTCGTGTGTTCCTTGCTCGTAATCTTGTGCTTGCTGCGCCCGAAGTTCCCCAGCATGCCGCCGGCGCCGCCGTTATTACGCAGCTGTCGGATAAAGATGAACCAGATCACTGCAAAGACCAATAGCCACGGGATGAACGGGATGAGCAGGCTCATCAGCAGGTTGTCACTGTTGTCGGCGTTCAGCTCGGTCAGCCGCTTCTGGCCGCTGGCGTCGTACATGACGCGGCGCTGGAATTCACCTTCGCTGGTCGTGCCCAGCGGGAAGGTCACGCGGAAATGCTTGAATTGGGGCTTACCATCCACAGGCGTGAACGGGGTTTTGAATTCGCCGAGGACTTCGTTGTTCTGGATCGTAGCTTTATTGAGATCGCCGCTGTCGACCTTGTCCCAGAAAACGTTGATGCCCACTTCGGTGTAGAACTGCCCTTTGTTCTGCACATACAGATAAAGCATGATCGCCAGTGCGATGAAAAGCACCCACGCGAACACGCCGCGCCCGAAGCGCATACCCCCCGCCGGTCGCGGCCGTCGACCATTTCCGCCGCCGGTGGGTTTTTCGTCACGATCATCAGACATAGTTGCTCATCTTTCCCAATCGATGTTTTACGGCTAAGTCACTGACCTACAAGTCTGTAAGGTTATACGCGACGTCCCCCGGTTTCTACGTCGATTTGCCGATAAAGGTTTGTTCGGACGTCAAAAAAGCCCCTTGGCGACCTTTATGACGATTACCAATCCGCTTCCAGCTCGTGCACGATCGCGACGGCCATATCCTCGACGCTGTTCAACTGCCCGATGGATCGGCCTTCGCCGAGTGTGGGATAATAGGGGCTGGTTTGGTCAAAATCGCGACGATCGACCAGTACCTTGCCCGTGCGCAGGTCTTTCCACGTGAAATCGACGCGGATTCCGTACAACTGCTCCTGCGGCAGGCCGGATTGCCGATCGCTGCTGATCGTCTGCCGCTGCACACGCGTCACCTGCCCTTCAAGCACCGTGTCGGCCTTTTCGCGATCGACCACCTTGTACGGTGTGCGTTGCTCGATCTGCGTGATGATCGCTTTGGTCAGCGCCATCTCGTCGCCGCGCGAGTAATCAATATTGGTGAAAATAGGCACCGCGACGGTGCGCACGTCCTGGCGGTAAAGCGATGTCCACTTATACCCGCCGCGAGCGCCGGTCCCGGATTGCTGGTAATCGGCGCAGCCGGTGAGTCCAGCGACGAGCGACGAGAGGAAAGCGACGAGTGAGAAGGCCTGTCGAATCTGGGATCGCTCATCGCTCATCGCTTTTACCTTTCCACTTACGTACGTGCTTTTACCCTCAGCCCGCGTCACGTCTGTCCGAGCATCGCTTTGGCCTGCTGGGCTTCGTCGGTCTGCGGGTACTGCTTGACCAGCGTCTGCAGCGTGAACTTCTCGGCGGCGGGTTTGTCCGTCCGGCGATAAAAATCGGCCGTCAGCAGCAGCTTGCGGGCGAGGGTTTTATCGATTGAATCGACGAACGACTGAATGTTCTCGCGCTGCGCGATCTCCGGATACTTATTGATCAGCTCCACCATCTGCGCCCGCGCATTGGCCAGCGGCGTGGGGTCAAACCGGGCGCCGGTGAACTGGGCGTAGTTGCTGAACGCCTGGCGGAGCAGAATCTCGGGAAGATTCGGGGCCCGCGGGTATGACTTGGCATGAGCGCCGTACGCGTCGGCGGCCAGATCGAAGTCGGCATTGGCGAAGTAATAGTCCGCCGTGCGACGCAGCGCCCGCTCGGCCAGCGGCGATCCGGGAGACCGCTGCTGGATACGGAACATGATCTCGACCGCTTCTTCAGTCCCGCTGATCAATCCCATTCCCAGGAATTTCAGTTTGCGTCCGTTGAACAGCGAATCCCCAATGCTGTACTGAAGATCAACCGCGGCGGGGTAATGCACGCTCGCCGGGAATGTGTCGAGCAACTCGTCGCAGTAGTAAAAAGCGATCAGCGGATCGCCGGCGCCGTTCTCCGCTTGCGCCATTAGATAGAGGCCCAGGTCGTAATTCGGCTGTCCGCGGTTGGCGAGCAGCCACGGAAGCACCTGCTTGCGGGCGGCGCCGAATTCGCGGCGGTCGATGAGTGACTCGATCCGCTTCAGGTCCGGATCGGGCTTTGGCAGCGATGCCGGATTAGTCGTCGGCACCTCCGTGAAACGGCCGCTGTTTAACTCGAACGTGCGCGGTTCCATTTCCGCCGCCGGCGATAAGGAACCGAGCATCCCTGCCGATAGCGCCGATATTGCGATGAGCGTCCGTCTCATGATTCGAGGGATTGTAATGAAACCTCCCGGCCAAGCCAGCGATGCCTGGGCACCATGCGTTTAAATGGCGCTCCCGAAGCAAGGCAACCTCGACTACGCCGCCAATTCCCGATCTCATCAGATGAACAGGCTCAACAACACCAGCGCCGCGCACGTCAGCCCGATCGGTACACCCAGCGGCTTGATTTTGGCGGCCATCTCCTGCTTGACGAGTCCGCGGGTCAGCAGGACATCCAACCCCGCGTAGAGCCCAGCAGCCGTGATCGCCAGTGAAAGCAGAATGCCGAAAAACGAGAGGCCGATGAGGCTCGTAAGCAGCCAGACCGCGCCCAGCGCGGCGCAGGCGAGCCCGACATAGGACAAATTCTGATCGCCGACGCTCGCCTGCACTTGCCCCACCTGCGCCACCGAAGCCAGCGGCGCGAATCTCGCTTTCACAAGACAGACGAATGCGGCAACGAGTCCCACCAGCAGGTACAAAACGCGACGCAACCACCCCGAACCAGTCGAAGCTGCGCCAACCACGCCAGAATCACCTGTCGGAGCGGCCACCGCACCATCCTCCTTCACCGCGCCCTGACCTTGCGCAACCGCGAGCGGGCCGACGTGCAGCGCGACGACCTTCACGATCGGCGCATCCACGGTTTGTGTTTCGCGATAAGTCCCCACCTGCTCGCCGCCGGTGGTCTGGACGCTGCCCTCACGGAATTGCTGCAGCTTGCCCTGCTTGCCCTCATAGAGCACGACGAAATCCCAGCCGCGGTCCTCGATCGTGCGGTTGGTCTTCTTCTGAATTTCTTCGATTGCGGATCTGACGGTGGAGTCATACGTCCCGGCGACCGGTTGCCCGCCGACCTTCATCGCGAACTCGAACCCGCCGCTCTCGGGTTTGAAATCCCAGCCCATGCGGTTGGCGCCGTCCTTGATGCGGTAATATTCGCCGGACTTGGCGCTGCTGGGATCAAAGCCGTCCTTCGTGCTGAATTTGCCGACCATGTCCGGCCACGCTTTATCTGCTCCGGCCGTCAATTTCGCGACCAGTTCCTCAGCGGCCTTGGTTTCGCCGGCGGTTTGATCTGCGAACTTTTTCGCCAGCGCTTCGACCCGTGCCTGCAGCTTCGCCGATTCCGGCGTCTCACCCAACGAAACGCGCACGCCGTCTTTCAGGCGTCCGTACGTGTCATTCGCGCGCGAGTCGACCGTCGCTTTCTCCGCGCCCTCGACGACCGTAGTCGCGTTTTTCAGCACCTTCGCGTACGCGGCATCGCGCTGAGCCTTGATCTTGTCCAACTCGGCCTTGACGACTGCCGTGGCGCCGAACTCTTTGAAGTCGTCCTGTTTCTGGACTTCTTCCAAAATCGAAGTCAACCGACTCACCGCCGCGCTGCTCTTCTCGGCCTTGAAGCGGTCCATCGACGCGGAGCCCGTACCTTTATATTCGTCCCAGGTCGGCGCGGTGTTTTCTGATTCCCAGCCTTCCCAATCGCGGGCGTAACCGTCCGCCCATGATCGCAGGCGCTCGGCCAACTTTGCCGCGCCCAGACCGGCTTCGAACTTGGTCAGTTCCTCAGTCACAGCCGCGAGGCGGGCCCTAGTGGTTTTCACCTTCTCGTCATCCGCCGGTGATTGTGCAAGTCTGTCATTCAGCCGGCGAATCGCCTGCCCTGTGTTGCTGATCGCGTTGCCAGCTTCATTGTCGTCGGCGGGCTTGGTGATTTTGGCTTTGTTGAGCGTCCACTCTTCCTCAAACTTCTTCATCTCCGCATCCAGCTCGGCCGCGAATTCGGTCGAGGCTTTCTTCGCGTGAAGCTTTTGAAACGTCGCGAACTTCGCCTGTGCTTTGGTCAACTCATCCCCGAGAGCCGCTTTAGCCTGCGGATTGTTGAACAGCTCCGTGATCGCCGCCGCCGCGCCCGGCCAAACTACCATGTTGCCGACCGCTTCTTCGGCTTTGGTCACAAGCCGCTCGAGCTCACGCGTATATTTCTGACGATCAACCGCCAGTTGCGCATCGCTCATCTGCTTCTTGAGATCATCCACCAGCTTCTGAACCGGCGCCTTGGCCGCGGCATCAACGCCTTCCAGTTCCGCCTCGGCCAGCTCGAGCTTCCGCTTGGCGCCGTCATAGTCCTGACGTTCGACCAGGGCCTTGGCTTCGGTAACATAATTTTGCGCACCGGCCGCATCCGCGCGCACGAGTTGTGCGCTAAGCAGTGCGACGATCACCGACAACACTATTCCACCGCGCTGTAACGACTGCATAATCTTCCTTCGGTTTTGAACTTATGGGCCGCTATCCAAAATGGGACGCCCGGCCGGATGAAAGCGCGGCTTTTACCGTCCACATCCGCACTTCACGCTACCCGGAGGGATTAAAAGTCTCAAGGCAATCAGATGCCGCGGCGGCTTCGGCAATTGCTCGCCGGCTGCTATAGTTGCGATATGTCCGATCCGCAGCAATACGTTCAAACACTCGGAAAAACCGCCCGCCAGGCGTCGGCGGCGCTGATGGCAACCACCGGCGCACAGCGCAACGCCGCGCTGCTCGCGATGGCCGGCGCGATCCGGGCGAGCAAAAGCGATCTCATCGCCGCCAACGCCACCGATCTCGAAGCCGCCGAAGCCGCAAGCCTGGCGCGGCCGGTGATTGAACGACTCAAGCTAAACGACAAGCGCATCGAGCAGATGGCGGCCGGTGTGGAATCGATCGCGCGCCAGACCGACCCCGTCGGGCAGACCATCGAGGGGTATGTCCGCCCCGACGGGCTGCGCATCGAAAAACGCCGCGTTCCGATCGGCGTGATCCTGTTCTTTTACGAAAGTCGCCCGAACGTCACCTCCGACGCCGCGGCGCTGTGCCTCAAGAGCGGCAACGCGATCATCCTGCGCGGCGGCAAGGAAGCGATCCACAGCAATCGTGCGATCGCCGGCATCATCAAGACGTCACTCGCCGATGCCGGTCTACCGGCCGGCTGTGTGCAGATCGTTGAATCAACGGACCGCGCGCTGGTTCCCCTACTGCTCAAGCTCGATAAGCACATCGATCTGGTCATCCCGCGCGGCGGCGAGTCGCTGATCCGCGCTGTGGTCGCGGACTCCACCATCCCCGTGTTGAAGCACTTTACGGGCAACTGCCACATCTACATTGATGCGGCGTTCGAAGGCATCGAGCAACAAATCGTCGATGTCTGCGTTAATGCCAAAACCAGCTATCCCGGCGGCGCAGTCTGCAACGCAGTAGAGCACCTGCTCATCCATCGCCAAGCTGCAGCAAAGCTGCTGATCCCCATCTGCGAAGCGCTGAACAGCAAACAGGTAGAAATCCGCGGTGACGAAACAGTCGCAGAAAGTTGGAAAGCAACCAAACCCGCGACCGAGACGGACTGGGATGAGGAATATCTGGCGTTTGTGATAGGCATCAAGGTGGTCGATTCGCTCGCCGAAGCGATCGAACACATTAACGAGCACGGGTCGCACCACACCGACGGGATTTTGTCCACGTCGCTTCGGTCGATCGAGCAGTTCGTGGCCGGGGTTGATAGCGCCAGTGTGATGGTGAACGCCTCCACCCGCCTCGCCGACGGCGGGGAGTATCAGCTTGGGGCTGAGATCGGCATCAGCACCGACAAGCTCCATGCCCGCGGGCCGATGGGCGCGTCCGACCTGACCACCTACAAGTGGATCGTCACCGGCAACGGCCATCTGAGATGATGCGCTGACGCCGGGCTATCGCCCGATAACGCGCGCAATGTCCCAACCCCGAAGTCTCGCGGCGGCGTGAGCCGATAAATGACCGGTGAAGACCGCTCGGACCCAACCCATCGTGCATTCGCTCATCGTCGCGGCCGTCTTCGCGTCGGCGGGCATCGCCATTGCGGAAGAACACCATGTCCCAGCCCATGTCGTGCCGGTCGCGGCCAGCGTGCCTGTACCCGTGCCCGCGGTCATTCCCGCAGCACCCACAAAGGCACTGCCGCCGACTGCGGACGAAGTGATCGAGACGCTGCGAGACGGCAATCGCCGGTTCACGTCCGGCGACGCCGTGCATCCGCGCGCCGACCAGGACCGCCGTAGTCAGACCTATTCCGACGGGCAGAATCCGATTGTTTCGCTGTTGTCGTGTGCCGACTCGCGCGTGCCGCCGGAGCTGATCTTTGATGCCGGCATCGGCGATCTTTTCGTCATCCGCATCGCCGGAAACGTAGCCGACACCGATGAGATCGCGACGATCGAGTACGGCGTCGGGCACCTGCACACGCCGCTGGTCGTCGTCATGGGCCATACCAAGTGCGGCGCCGTCGGCGCGATCGTTGACGGCGCCGATCTGCACGGCCACCTCGCGGCGCTGACCGACAACATCCGCCCCGCCGCCGCCCGCGTGCGCGAGGAGAATCCCACCCTCAAAGGCCAATCACTGATCAACAAGGTCGTTCGTGCGAATGTTTTCCAGTCCATCGAAGACCTGGTGGCAAACAGCGCTGAGATGCGAACGCTGATCGAGAAGAAGCAGGTGAAAGTGGTCGGCGCGGTCTACGACATCAACAGCGGCTTCATCGACTGGCTCGGCGAGCATCCGCGGCAAAAAGAGATCCTGTCCGCCCCACCCAAGCCGGTCCCAGCCACCCACGCCGGCCGCAACACCCACGCAAAGCCCCAAAAACCTGATTCGCACACCGCGCCCACACCTGCCAAAGACGGCCACTCCGCAGTCACACCACAAACCAGTGCCGGCCCGCTCAAGAAGTATGGACCTTTCGCCGCCTTCGCCGTCGGATCACTCGCGTTGTCGGCGGTGGTGCTGCACTTGGTGCGGAAGTAATTGGCGCGACGAATGATCAGTTAAACTTACGAAACACCGGCTGCACTGGTCGGCCAACCAAGTATTTTTCTACGCCTTCGTCAATCGCCAGCTTATAGATCTCCAGCGCTTCGCCGACTGCTTCGATCGTCCGGTCGATATCTTCATCTAGGTGTGCTGCGCCGACCGCGAAGCTGGGTGCGAGGATGCCGCGCTTCATGATCTCCTGGATGAAGAGCGTGCGAAACGCCTGGCTGCGTTGCTTGCTCTGATCAAGCGTCGCATAAAACAACAGCCACGGCCGGCCGATGATCTGGAAATAGTCGTTCACGCCGGCCTGATCGATCGCCGCCTGCAGGCCGGTTTTGAGCCGGGTTCCCTGGCGCGCGAGCGTGTTGCAGACATTCAGATTCTGATACGCCTCGATCGTCGCAATGCACGCAGCCAATCCGTGCGTCTCAGCGCCGTGGGTGAGCGAGAGCGTAAAGCACCGTTCACGATCCGTATGTTCGATCCCCGCGAGGCGCATGTATTCGCGCCGGCCGCAGAGCGCCGAGACGGAAAAACCGTTGGCCATGCCCTTGCCGAAGGTGCTGAGGTCGGGCGTGAAATTGTAGAACTTCTGGGCCCCGCCGACATGCCAGCGAAAACCGGTGACCGTCTCGTCGAGGATCATCAGCGCGCCGTTGCAGTGACAAAGCTCCTGAAGATCGTGCAGGTAATTCGGGACCGGAAGCTCAACCGTCTCGGCCTCGAGGACGATGCACGCGATCTGGTTCGGAAATTGATCGAACAGCGCCTGCACGCTCGCCAGGTCATTATATTTGAACTTAACCGTCTGCTGCCGATTCCATTCGGGGATACCGCTGGTTGTCGCGGTGGTGCACATGAACCAGTCATCGACGCTGAAGAAGGGATGATCCCCGCAGATCGCGACCATGTCGCGGCCGGTGTAGGCACGGGCGATTTTTACCGCGCCGGTCACGGCGTCCGAGCCGTTCTTGCCGAATTTCACCATGTCGGCTTTATCGATCACTTCCAGCATCTTCTCGGCGGCCTTGAGCTCGATCACGGATGGACGGACAAAATTGGTGCCGCCCGTCATTGCCGCAAACGCCGCGTCGCAGACCGGTCCGTACCCGTGGCCGAGCGTTACCGAGCGGACGCCGGCGCCGTATTCGATGAACTCATTTCCGTCCATATCAAACACATGCGCGCCCTTGCCACGCACAATCACCGGGCACATGCCGGCAGGGAATTGATCGTCCCCTTTGGCATAGGTGTGTGCGCCGCCGGGAATGATCTCGTGGGCGCGCTTCTGGTGGGCCGCGGATCGGGAGAAAACAGGGGTGATGAGTTGCTTGGCGATGGACATAGGGTTCTTCCGATAGTTAATCGGGCAGGAAAATCGCCGTCATTACGCGGTATTTTGCAGAATCCGCAGGATCGACGTCCGAGAATGTGGAAGTCGGGGCTGAATTGCCGATAATGATTTACAGCGGCAGTGATTCGGGGCTTTAAGCCAGGCCAGGCGACGGATCGCCTGGGCAGAATAAGCACCTGGCGGACGACAGCGACATGGAGGTCGCGGCATGAGCGACGTATTAGACCAAAGCGAGATCGACGCCCTGCTGGCGGCCGTGGACACCGGCGCTGTCAGCACCGCCGCCGCGGCGCAGGGATTCGGCTCCAGCGAAGCCTACTCCCCCCGTGGCCGAACGCCTGCGGACGTGGATGTCTACGATTTCAAGCGCCCCGAGCGCGTCAGCAAAGACCAGATGCGCGCCCTCGAAGCGCTGCACGAAGGATTCGGCCGCAATTTCGGCGCAGCGATCTCCGGATTTCTGCGGACGATCATCGAAGTATCAGTCGCCAATATCGAGCAGCTCACATACTCGGAATTCATCCATTCCCTGCCGAATCCCACGTGCTTTAACCTGCTGAAAGCCGAGCAACTGGACGGGCAGCTCTGTCTGGAAATCAGCCCGCTGATCATCTACCCGATCATCGACCGCCTGCTCGGCGGATCGAACGCCGATTTATTCATCCCACAGCGCCCGCTGACGCAGATCGAGCAGCGGCTGGTGCAGCGAATCACCGACCGCGCGATGCAGTTTCTCTCAGAGGCCTGGAGCAATCTCACGCCGGTGACATTCACGCTGCAGGACTTTGAATCCAATCCGCAACTCGTGCAGATCGTTCCGCCAAACGAGACGGTCGTTGTCGTAGGCTTCGAGCTGCGGATGGGGAACCGCGCCGGGACGATGAGCCTGTGCATTCCGTACAACGTGATGGAACCGATCATGAACCAGCTCTCGGCCCAGAGTTGGTTCAGCTACCAGCGCCGAGCCGGGCAGGATGATGCGATCAAGAAAGTCACGCGGAGCGTGTCGACCGCGCCGGTCGAAATTCGTGCCGTGCTGGCGCGTACGCGGATCAGTCTCAATGATCTGCTGACGCTGCAAGTGGGCGACCTGATCACAACGGACAAACGAATCAGCAGCGATCTGACTGTCCAGGTGGAAGGCCGCAATAAGTTCCTCGCCAAGCTCGGACAAATGCGTGGGAACCGGGCGGTGCAGATCACGACCGTCGCCAAAGAGCAACCCATCGACCCGGCGGTTGATCCGCGAGCGCAGGCATAGAGCGACGCGACCAACCGCGACCAGGACGTCAGCAACATCGCATCAGCGTGAGTCCCAATATCCATGCCGATCGATTCCCCACCAAAATCCGCCAAGTCGCCCGCTTCGAAGTCACCCGCTTCGAAACCTCTCGAAGGCTATTTCCGGTCTTCGGAGTCTGCAAAAGCATCACTGATCTTTCTGCTCCCGCTTGTGCTGGTCTATGAACTAGGGACTTGGTATTTCACATTCAATCCCGCGAATCACACTGAGCAACGTATTGTCGCGTTCAGCATGCTTCGCGACTCCCTGGCCGCTCTTGGCGCGACAGCGACCTGGGTGGCGCCGGCGAGCGTCATTTCGATTCTGCTCGGGCTGATCATCGTCAGGCGCGAGCGTGTCCGTGTCGCTCCGGCGACAATCATCTCCATGCTCAGCGAGAGCGCGATCCTCGCGGTGCCGCTTATTCTGCTCAGCATGCTTACGGCCCGCCTGCCCATGCTGGCTTCGGGCGAAGGGCTGGGTTCCGGCATCGTGCTCTCGATTGGAGCGGGCATCTATGAAGAACTCATTTTCCGCCTGCTGGGTTTCGGGGTGCTCCATTTTGTCTTGGTTGATTTTCTGTCGATCCGCGCAAAGGCCGCTTT
>JACMML010000268.1 GCA_014379105.1 Phycisphaerae bacterium | reverse complement strand
CTCGACCCGATCCACGCGGCGGCGCTCCGCATCAAGCTCACCAAGCTTGATGAATGGAACGACCGCCGCCGCGCCATCGCAGCCTATTACAACGCTGCGCTGGCCGACTGCGACGGGCTGACCCTGCCCCACGTTCCCGCCTGGGCCGAGCCGGCGTGGCATCTGTATGTGGTCCAGTCCGAAGACCGCGACCGTCTCGCCGCGCGGCTCGCCGAGGCCGGGATCCAGACCCTGATCCACTACCCCATTCCGCCGCACCGCCAGCAAGCCTATGCGGCAATGGGGCTGGCCGAAGGCAGCCTGCCGATCGCCGAGCGCCTCGCGACCCGGGTCCTCAGCCTGCCGATCGGCCCGCATCTGAAGCAAGCCGATGCCGAACGGGTGGCGGAAGTGGTGCGGGCGGCCTGCACTTGTTGAGACCAAGACGGCGCAGAAGGGGATGCGTTGGCGAGCGGCGCAAAGGCTGAAACGCAGCCCCATCTTTGCAACACCTCAGCGCCACCTTATGCTAGCAGGCGCTTTCGCCGAAATTGTTGCCGGCACAGACCGGGGGATCTAATGTCATTGGCGATGTTCAAATCCAGCCTTTTCTGCCGCTTGGTCGGCCACCGGCGATCAAAGCGCGCGGCTCGCCGAAGCGGGGATACTTGGCGCAGTGAGTGCGTCACTTGCCGCACTCCGATGCTAAGGATCGGCCCGAAAAAGTGGCAAGTTTTGCCGCCTCAATCGGAGCGGAAAAATAACTAGCGACCTAACCCGACTAAACGCCCCGCAAATTGACCCATTGGCAGTTGTCCATCCAGGCGCTGCGATCGGGGCCCGGACCCGCGTATGGCAGTTCAGCATCGTAATGGACGGCGCGGTAATTGGTGCCGACTGCAATCTCAATGCCCACACCTTGGTTGAAGGCGGCGCGGTAATCGGGGATCGCGTCACATTGAAATGCGGAGTTTTTGTGTGGGATGGCATTCGGCTCGAGGATGATGTCTTCGTGGGCCCTAACGCCGTATTTACTAACGACCTGCGGCCTCGCTCCCGGTCGCATTTGGTACCGTACGAGAAAACACTTGTTTGCCATGGCGCGTCGATAGGCGGTGGCGCGGTAATTTTGCCTGGAGTGACAATTGGTTCAGGAGCAATGATCGGTGCTGGAGCAGTCGTTACACGGGACGTTCCGACCGGCGAAACTTGGTTCGGCAACCCTGCACGCCGTCAAACGTAATCGGCGGATCTTATGACTGACCGGCTTTCCGTCTGTCTGCTTTGCTGGAATCACCGCGACTATCTTGAAGATTGCATCAACGCGCTTGCCGCGCAATCAGATCAGGATTTCGAGATTGTAATGCTCGACAATCGCTCGACTGACGGATCGGTAGAATTTGCCCGCAGTTTATTCACTCGGGCCGATATAAAGGCGACCGTCTTCGTCAATGATTCACCCCAATCAACTTCGGCAAACTTCAATAAGCTTGCGAAATTGGCTAACGGAACCCTTCTCTGCTTTCTCTCGACAGACGATTTTTACGAGTCTCACTACGTGGCTGTCATGCGTGCCGCCGTAAATGCACACCACGAAGCAGGATGGTTCAGTTGTGGAGGCTGGCATCTCCAGCAAGAAACTGGCGAGCGCACTCAAATCGATATGGACGTTTTCAAATCGCGTTGCGACATCAAGTCCGAGCTCCTAGCGGGACGCGAACCATTCTTCTTCGTCGGGATGTGTTACCGTCGATCCGCATTAGCCTCGGTCAACGGCTGGGACGAGAACATTCCGATTGAAGACGCCGATTTATTCTTTCGTCTCGCAGGAAAGTTTCCACATCATGCCGTTCCGAGTCCACTTGTCGTATATCGCAAACATGGCGGTGGCGCGTCCTCCAATCCGGCGTTCATGATAGACGCGCTCGAAAAGTTTTACGCCAAGCATCGCAAGGAGTATGGTCGACGGCGGCTGAACCGGCATCGAAGTGAGATGCTACGGACATATGCCGCCCTTTATGCCGACCGCGGGGAACGTGCAGCCGCAATTAGAACGGCGCTGCGGTCGCTCACCCTGCGCCCATTGAGTTTCGGTAATTGGCAGACTTTTATCTATGCGCTTCGAACCACCACGGCTGGCGGTCAGCGATAAATGATCGAGACCAAGCCTCGAACCACAGTCTTTAAGCAAATCGCTTTGGTCACTGGTGCGATGGAGATGGGAGGTATCCAAACCCTTATCGTCAGGATCGCCAGAAATCTGGTGAGCAAGGGCGAGAGGGTCAACCTGCTGTGCTCGGGCGGTTTGCTGATCAAGGATCTGCCGACCAGTGTGAGGGTGCTGACTTATTCAAGTTGGCAGGATGCACAGAGCAAGTTTGCCGCATTAAATGGGGAAGCCGGCCGGGACGGGTCGATGCTCATAGTCTCGTTCGATCCGACCAGCGCATCGCTCGCCTCGTGGCTGATGGGTCGGTCTCCGCGTGGGATTGGCGATCGACACATTACGGGCGTTTTTCATCCGAGGGCCTATTTTCTGGACGGCGAAGATCGATTGCGATTTGCTATTAATCGGATGATCCTCAGCAACTTTTGTGATGACCAGATATTCTTTATGAACAACGAATGTCGTGTAACGCACGCTAAATGGTCCTGGAGGAATTTTTCAAGATCACCGGTTCTGCCATTAGGTATCGAAATCGCTGATTCAAGATATCGCACCGGGGACGAAAATTCATTTATTGTCGTATCCGTTGGACGTCTCGTTGCCTTCAAAGACTTTAATTTATCCATTCCCCAAATAGTCCATGATCTTCGTAAAAAAGGACTTCCAATTGAATGGAAAATCTTCGGCGCTGGCGAATTGAAAGGCGAGATAATTAGGCGAATCAATTATTTTGACGTCGACAGTTTCGTGGATGTGCAACCAGAGCTGCCTTATGCTAATTTTGCCGAGAAAGTGGCAAATCACGATGTTTTCGTCGGCATGGGAACCGCCGCTCTCGAGTCTGCGATGGTAGGAGTGCCAACACTTCTCGCCGTCGATCGCCAGGGAGAATTATCTTATGGGTTTCTCCAAGACTTGCCGTTCGGCAATGTCGGGGAACAGCAGGATAAGAGCCCGACGTTACGGATTTCCGATCTCTTATTCGACCTTTATTCGAAAAGCGCGCAGCAACGATACGCGATCGGTCAGCAATCTCGCAAAGCAGCGCTGGCTTATTCTGCGGACGATTATACCAAAGGTCTTCTTTTAATAGGCGCTACTTCGTCAGCTTCAAAGCTCTTACGTTCGTGGATTTACGGCATGTTGTATCATGAGGCGACTGACGGTTTAAGCAGGGGATTCGTTAATCGGGCGGTGCGTGCGTATCGTAGGCTGGCCCTCGCCATTCCACGGACGGGCCAACACTAAGTTTCGACAGTCGGTCGCGGGCTCTTAACTCCCGAACTGGCCGCGCATCACTTGCTCGTCCGAAAGCGCAACATAGGCCTTGTTGGCGAACGGTCGGCGGATCGCGTGTTCGACATGCGCCGGTATAATCTTGCGAATGGCCGAGATGGCATTGGCCTTGAGGCCGGGTGGCCGGGTGGGGGCAACCGCACCGTCGCCGGTATCCCACAGCCGCTGGTAATCGCTCTGTTGGGGTGGTTCGGCGAAAATCGGTCCATCGCCGGTGCGCTTCGCGATCGTGATCAGATAGGTCGGGCGGCGATTGCTCAACTCGACCCGCCAGCCTAGTTCGTCCGGATCGCGAGCAATGTGAAACTTGCCCGCGGTGCGGCCATTGCCGTGCAGTTCGCGGACCATCACCGTGATGACCTCGAAGCCGTTGGCGGCGTTCATCGAGCGATAGATCAGCTCGGGACTGATCTGCCAAAAGCCGTGCCCCATGAAGTTATTGGCATTGCTGACCTGGACGAAATGACCGCCCGGCCGGACCATTTCCATGCAGCTTTTGAGCGCCTGGGGAAAGTTGAACACATGTTCGAGCGAGCCGCCGTCGAACACCAGATCATATTTTGCAAGAAGCGATGCAGGGAGCGGCTGGTTGAGGTCGTGCTGGACCGTCGCGCCCTCAAAGGTCGAAAAATCGAGCGAATCGACCTGTTTGGCGCCGAACATTTCGAAGAAGGGTTCGGCAAATAG
>JACMML010000267.1 GCA_014379105.1 Phycisphaerae bacterium | reverse complement strand
GGATTTACCGTGATATAACACTTCTTCCGACCACCAATCGCTTTGCACAATAGAGGTCTACAGGACATGGGAAAGCCGACCGGTTTCAAAGAATACGCCAGAGAACTGCCCACCCGCCGCAATGTCGATCTGCGGGTGCTGGATTATGGCGACGTCTACAACCCCATGCCTGAGGACAAGTTACGCACGCAGGGCGCCCGCTGCATGGACTGCGGCATCCCCTACTGCAACAACGGCTGTCCGCTGGGGAATCTGATCCCGGAATGGAACGACCAGGTCTATCGCGGCCGGTTCAAAGACGCGCTGGCGACGCTGCTCAAGACGAATAACTTCCCCGAATTCACCGGACAGATCTGCCCCGCTCCATGCGAAGAGGCATGCACGCTGAACATCTGGAAGACGCCGGTCACGATCAAGCTGATCGAGTGGAACATCATCGACCACGCGTTCAAGGAAGGGTGGATCAAGCCGATGCCGCCGGCGACGCGCACGGGCAAGAAGGTGGCCGTCATCGGTTCCGGCCCGGCCGGGCTGGGTGCGGCGGCTCAATTGAACAAAGCCGGGCACAGCGTCACCGTCTTCGAGCGCGCCAGCCGCATCGGCGGATTGCTGATGTACGGCATCCCGAACTTCAAGCTGGAAAAAACCGTCGTCGAACGCCGCGTGAAATTGATGGAAGACGAAGGGATCAAGTTCGTCGTCAACGCCAATGTCGGGCATGACATCAAGGTCGATGATCTGCGCCGCGAGTATGACGCGATTTGTCTGTGCATCGGCGCGACCAACCCACGCGATCTTCCGGCACCCGGCCGAGATCTCAAGGGCATTCATTACGCGATGGAGTTCCTGCCGCAGCAGACCCAGCGCGTGCTCGGCGACGAAGTGCCGGCGCAGATCAGCGCCGCCGGCAAACACGTTATCGTCATCGGCGGCGGCGACACCGGGGCCGACTGCGTTGGAACCTCCGTCCGTCAGGGTGCCGCCAGCATCAGGCAGATCGAGCTATTGCCCAAGCCGCCCGGCGACCGCACCGCCGACATGCAGCCGTGGCCGTACTGGCCGTTCACGCTTCGGTCTTCGACCAGCCACGAAGAGGCCGCGAATAAGCTCAACAATAACGAAGAGGTCCGCGACTGGTCGATCAACACCGACAAATTTGAAGGCGAAAACGGCGTCGTGAAAAAACTGCACGGCTCCCGTCTCGAATGGGTCAAAGGCGCTGATGGCCGAATGCAGATGAAGAAAATCGAAGGCAGCGAATTCGTCTGGGACTGCGATCTGTGCCTGCTGGCGATGGGCTTCCTCGGCCCGGAGAAGAACGGCATGATCGAGCAACTGGGCGTGAAGCTCGACGCCCGCGGCAACATCGTCGTCAACGAGAACTACGAAACCAGCGTCGATGGCGTGTTCGCGGCCGGTGACACGCGCCGCGGGCAGAGCCTGGTCGTCTGGGCGATCTCGGAAGGCCGCTGTGCCGCGTCGCGGATTGACCAGTTTTTGATGGGCAAGACCGATCTGCCCTATCTCAAACTGTTCTAAGTTCTGCCCGAATCACATTGATCTCGTGCATGGGCGGCTTCCAGCCCATGTGCGTTTCGATGACGCGCTCAAAGCCGCAAGTCGCGCTGCGGGTTTTCAGACCGACCACAATCCGCTAAAATCCGCGGGAGATGGATCGTCATTCCTGCCTGGCATGGATCGCTTGGGCGTTCGCTATCGTTATTGGTTGCGGGCCGCTAGTGCGCGCCGGCGTCGTGGACTCGATCGACGCAGTCTTGCGCGATCCGGCGCTGAAGAACGCGCAGGTGGGTATCAAAGTCGTCCGCCTTGGCGTAAGGCCCGAGCAAACCGAGACGATTTACCAGCGCAACGCTGCCACGCCGTTGATACCCGCGAGTAATCTGAAACTCATCACCACTGCGGCCGCGCTCGAAGGGCTGGGCGCTGATTTCCAGTTTCGTACAGTCCTGCTGCAAAAAGGTTCCACGCTGGCGCTGATCGGCGACGGCGATCCGACGCTCGGCGACGCGGTCATGCTCAAGAAGCTGGGGATGACCAGCACCACGCTTATTGAGCAGTGGGCCGACGCACTCAAGGCGCGCGGTCTGGTGTCGGCGGACAAGCTGCTGTTTGACGACAGCATTTTCGATCAACAATACCAGCACCCCAATTGGCCGGCGGATCAGTTGCACAAATGGTACGCCGCCGGTGTCGCGGGGCTGAATTTCAACGTCAACTGCCTGGATTTTTACCTCCTCCTCAAAGGCGCCGGCAATACCGTCGGCTACGCGCTGGACCCGCAGACCGCGTACGCGACCATCGACAACACCTGCCAACAGGGTTCACGAAACGCGGTGTGGCTATCGCGGCAGATGGGCGGCAACCAAATCGATTTGAAAGGCCAAACCGATTCGGCCAACAGCGAAGCGATCAGCATCACCGTGGAAGACCCGGCCGCATTCGCCGCGACCGTGATCAAGGAGACCTTCGCGCGCAAGGGAATCCTTATCCATGCTCAACCCACGCGCGACCTGACGATCCGCGCTCGTAAAGACGAATGGCGCGAACTGCTCGTCCACGAGACACCGATCGCCGCGACGCTGGCGCGTGCAAACAAGGACAGCATAAACATGTACGCCGAGGCACTCGCAAAGCGCCTCGGCGCCGCACAAAGCGGCACCGCCGGATCATGGAGCAACGGCACGGCGGCGGTGGGTCGATATCTTAAAACGATCGGCATCCCCGAAGCGGAGTTCACCCTTGATGACGGCTGTGGGCTCAGCCGCAAGAATCGCGTCTCTCCGGACGCATTTGTCGCGGTGCTTGCACGGCAATTTCATTCCGCGAACCGGCAAACCTATCTCGACAACCTCGCACAGGCGGGCGTCGACGGGACATTAAAAAGGCGGTTTGACGACACGCCGCTTCGCCAGCGGGTGCTTGGTAAGAGCGGCTCGATCAACCGCGTCAGCACATTATCGGGCTACGTGAACGGTCGCGACGGTAATTGGTACGCGTTTTCCGTGCTGTTTAACGACTTCGGCGGCGGCGCGGGCACGTCGGCTCACAGCCTTCAGGAAAAGATCGTATTGTGCATAGATCGCTAAGACATTGATTCAACGGGCCGCGGTACGTTACATTCCCCAACGCAAAAGGAGCACGTTCATGAATCGTTTGTGTATGGGATTTGTTGCGCTGATCGGCGCATTGCTTTCGGTCGGGTGCGGCAGCGGCGGTAGCGGGAATGTGAAATTCCGCGAAGATTCATTCGTCTTCAACGGTGAAACTCGAAACTACGCGGTGTACACGCCGCCTGGCTACGATAAAGCCAAGAAATATCCCACAATCCTGTTCCTGCACGGGCTCTTCGAAGGCGGAAGCAACGGCACATCGCAGACCAAGGTCGGCATCGGCCCGGCGATCCAGAATAATCCAGAGCGCTGGAACTGCATCGTCGTGATGGCGCAGACCCCATCCAACTGGCAAAAGGGAGATTCCCTCGATCTCGCCGCCGCCACGCTCGATGACGCGACCCGCAAATACAATATCGACCCCGCCCGCATCGTACCCACCGGTCTTTCCAATGGCGGTGCCGGCGTGTGGCTGCTGGGTGCCAAATACCCCGGCCGATTCGCGGCGCTGGCGCCTCTATGCGCCTATGCCGAATACGACACCGTCCCAAAACTCACCACGCTCCCCATCTGGGCGTTCCACAACAGCACCGACATCTTCGTCGGCTCCGGCGGCACCAAGGAAATGGTCGAGCGCATCAACAAAGCCGGCGGCAACGCCCAAGTCACCATCTACGGTGCCTTCGGCCACAACTGCTGGGACGAAGCCTACGCCGACACAAAGTTCGTCAACTGGATGCAGACGCAGCGGCGGAAATGATGAGTACGACGTCAAAGCGCGGTGCCTTGGCACGAATCTGAGAACGAGCGTATACACGCGTTACGATTAATTCTAAAAGTCATCCCCCCCGCCCTTCATCGTCGCAGCCATTCCCGCGAGATCCGCGCAACGAAATCCGCGCAAGAAGAAGGGACTTACGATTCCGTAAGTCCCTGTCTCTTAAGCAGTAGCGGGGGGAGGATTCGAACCTCCGACCTCCGGGTTATGAGCCCGACGAGCTACCAGGCTGCTCTACCCCGCGATCAAGAGAGCAGACTATAGCAGGTGACTGATGAAGGTCAAGGTAACCAGCCTTGGCGCGCCGCGATGTGGGATGCTACGGGTCGCGCACCGGAATCCGTGCTCGTTCGTTGAATAACACAAGTCTCGGAATGCCATTGAGCTAAATGGGCCGCAGATTACACAGATTGCGCAGATCAGAAAGAATCCGTTTTCATCTGCGCAATCTGTGTCATCCTCATAATCTGCGGCCTATTTTACTCAGTCGGTTTTCAAACTACTTCACGCGCGTGTATTTGATGGACATGCCCAGGAACTCCTTGTCCGAGGCGTCCTTGGAGAACATTTCCACGCTCCAGTGGTCATCATCGGTGACGGTCACGACCTCCCGATAGGGCTTGATCTTTCCGCCATCCATCATACACGGGGCTTCGCCGACGTAGGTAACCTTGCCGGATGCGTCGGCGGTGCCTTCGGACATCATCGCCATGGTCGACATGTCATCGATCCACATGGAAATGAATTTCTTCTTCATATTGTCATAACCGACCAGGCTCATTCCGTGGAACGGCTGGCCCATGAAATCGCCGGTGTAATCGCTCTTGATATAGCGGCCGCCGAAGATCATTTCGGCCTTGAGCGTCCCTTTGGAGTTCATCGCCGGCGCGTCGGCGCCCATTTTCATCGTGACCTCGGCGGTGAAGTTGCCCGCCAGCCGCTTCAGCGTCGCGTGCTCCGGGCCGGGCGCGCCCAGCTTCATCATCTCGGCCATTCCAGCATCCATGCCCGCGGGCACGGCGACGGGTTTGTCCTGCGACACGCCTTGCTGCGCGAGTAGTCCGAGTCCGAGCAATCCGACAACGGGAAGCACAAAGCGTTTACCATGAAATTTCATCGCAGTCCTTTCGACAAGTTTCTTTGTTCCTCGATACTTGAGTTACGACATTGAATATTGCAGTCCGCCCCGACGGACTTGTCAACGGTAAAACCACGGAGCATCAAATCGGGGTTTCACTTACACGCAGGCGGCGACATAGCGGCCGACGGTTTCGGCGAGCCCGAACTCCAGTGCGTCGGCAATCAGGGCATGGCCTATGGACACTTCATCGATCACCCCCACCGCATCGAGGAACGGTCGCAGGTTGATGAGATTCAAATCGT
>JACMML010000029.1 GCA_014379105.1 Phycisphaerae bacterium | reverse complement strand
TGGGCATCGTCAATGTGAAACGGCTGTGGAAGTTAAACCAGGATTTCTGGAAGGGGAAGAACCTGCCGCTGGAACAGGAGATCGTGTTCGCCAGCACGGGCACAAAAAAGCCCACCGATCCGGCCGACAAATACGTCGAAGCATTGGCCGGCAGCGACATCCAGACCAATCCCCCGGCCACCAACGACGCAGTCGCCAAGCTGAACAAGACCTACGCCCGCCAGATCGACAAACTGCCGCCGGCCGAGGTGCTGGCGGACATTGATGAAAAGGTCAGCGTCGCCGAACTGGAGCGCGTGCTGATGCTCGAAGGCCTGGAGAAATTCGCGACGCCGCAGAAGCAGTTGATCAAGACGATCGCGGGAAAACGCGCGGTGCTGGCGACTGCGCAAAAGTAAGCTCGCTACCGCGCCCCCACCACGTCCGCTACCTGCGTCGGCACCCCTTCGATCACCTTCGCAAGAACGGCGTCGGTTGTGATGCCTTCGGCTTCGCCTTCGAAATTCATGATCACGCGGTGGCGCATTGCGGGCGTGGCGACGTCTTTGATGTCCTGGAAACTGACGTGGAAGCGGTTGTCCAATAGCGCCCGCACCTTGGCCGCGAGTGTGATCGCCTGGGCGGCGCGGGGGCTGGCGCCGACGCGGAAAAACTGGTTGACCATCGGCACCGCAAATTCTCCCTGCGGGTGCGTCGCCAGCGTGCAGCGGATCGCGTAATCCTGTACGTGCGGCGCAACCACGACCTGCCGCACAAGGTACTGATGCTCGATGATCTTTTTCGCATCGATCACGGGCGTGATTTCCGGGCGGTATTCCTTGGTCGTTCGGTTCAGGATTTCGTGCAGTTCCTGGCGGTTGGAATAGTTGACGACGAGCTTGAAGAAGAACCGATCCAGCTGCGCTTCGGGGAGCGGATAGGTCCCTTCCTGCTCCAGCGGATTCTGAGTAGCCATCACGAAAAACGGCTGCTCGAGTTTGCGGACCGACCCGCCGGCCGTTACCTGTTTTTCCTGCATGGCTTCGAGCAGCGCCGACTGGGTCTTAGGCGTCGCGCGGTTGATCTCGTCGGCGAGCACGATCTGCGAGAAGATCGGGCCTTCCATAAACTTAAACGCGCGCCGGCCGTGCTCGTCTTCCTGGATGATGTTGGTGCCGATGACGTCCGCCGGCATCAGGTCGGGCGTGAACTGGATGCGGCTGAATTTTAGATTCAGCGCCTCGGCCAGCGAGCGAATCAACGCCGTCTTGCCCAGGCCGGGAACGCCCTCTAGCAGTGCGTGCCCGCCGACGAAAAGACACGTGAGAACGCCGTCGATGATCTGATCATGCCCGACGATCGCCTTGCCGATCTCCGCTTTGACGGCTCGATAGTCGCGCCGAAATGCGTCGCTGGAAGCCTGAATCTGCGGATCGACACCGGGGATATTTGCTGCTGCCATAGTTCCTTCTATTCCAAATCTTGTCCACGAATCAACACGAATGGCCACGAATGAGAGATCAAAGAACCAGCCGCTTCCATTCCAATTCCACAGCTGCACCAAAGTTTATAATTACCGCGACCCGTAATCCGGTGGCTTTCAGATAGTTCAGTGCCTGGGATTCGTGAACGGAAATGATCTGGTCGACAGCCTTTATTTCAACCAGCACCGCGCCAAAACAAATGATGTCTGCAATGTACTGCTTGGCAAGGACTTGGTTCTTGTAGCGTATGCGCAGCGGCGCTTGAGCAAGAAATGGAATACCCCGAGCTGCGAGCTCAATCTCCATCGCCTCTTGATAGATCGATTCGAGAAATCCACACCCGAGTTCGTTGTACACCTCGAACGCGGCGCCAACGATGGAATAAACTTCGTCCTTTAAAATCAATTCCGCCATCGTCTCCTCAATTCTTATTGGTGTCCATTCGTGAAGATTCGTGGACTACTTTCCCTCTTCCTGCTCGCGTATTTTCTGCTGCGCCCGCCGCTTGGCTTCCAGCAGGCTGCTGGTGTGTCCGCCGTCCGGCTGGCCGCCTTTTGGTTCGATCTTTTTCGGCGGCGGTGGGACGGGCTTGTCACTTGCGCCGCCGACTACTTTAGTGATATCGCCGTCGACCTGCTCCCTGGCTTCGAATTTCATCGATCGATTCGGGGTAGTCGACGGGGCTTTGTTCGCCACATCGGCGGCCGGCTTCTGTGTCTCGGTACGGACCCGGCGCAGCGCATCAAGGCTCTGGGTGGTCTCCACCTGTCGCGTCGTCGTGAATGATCGGACATAGCCGATGGCGCTGGCGCGCGCCCGCTGGATGGAAGCCCAGTCCCACGCGATGCGCCGCACGGCGACATCCAGCAGCAGCAGGCCGATCAGGAATGGCAGGAGCAAATCCCACACGGGCATCGGCGCGTTGCGCTGCACAAGGCCGGCGCGATCGAACAGCGCCACGTTGGTGGTATCAAACGGGCTGATAAATCGCCCGCCGGTCCGCTCGGCGATCTGGCGAAGCAGCGCGGTGTTGCTCTTGAGATCACGAAGCTCCGGCGACGTATTAACGACCGTCCCGGACCGCAGAATGCCCGACTGCTTATCCGCCCCGCTGTAGGACATGCCCACCACATAGTTGCCCGGCTCACCGGCCTCGAACTCGCGCTCGTAGGTGCCCGGCGCCGTCTGCACCAGAGACACCTCGTGCGGCTTCATGTCCGGGCCGACGACGGTGCCGCGAATCGTGAGCCCGTTGCGAAACTGGTTATCCTTATTCAGCGCTTCAACGACGATCTTCGCTTTACCGCCCGAGTTGGTGATCGTCACGTCAAAATCCGCGCTCTCGGCCGGGCGAGCGACTTGCCGCACCGCCTGTGCCCAGAACTTGTCGTAGATGCTCGAGCCGACCCAGTCGCTCGCCCAGATATTGTGAGCGTCGCTCGTAAACACCAGCGCCCGTCCGAGCCCAGTCTGCCAGTGCGCCAGGAGCGGATCATTTTGCGGGCCGGCGACCAGCGGCACTTCCACCTGCGGGTTCGGCTTGCGCGTACTCAGCACCATGCCCCAGACACGGCCGGGGAGTTGATCGCCGATCCCCTTTAATACTTCGCTCGAAGATGGCGCGTTCTTGACCGGCAGACCTTTCTCTTTGTCTTCCTGAATCAAGGAGCGCCGCACAATCGTCGCCTCCTTAATGAAGATCTGCGGAAGCTGGCTAAAGTTGCCATTCACCGGCCCGTACGCGCGGCCACCAGTTTGCTCGGCGATTTTCCGCATCGTGGGCGGCAAGCCCTGCGCGCTTTGATCGTGCGGATAGACCGAGACAGTGCTGATGCTGATTTTCGCATCGTTAGCCGCCTTGATCAGTGCCGCCGCGGGCGCCTGGGGATCGCCGTCCGAAATGACGATC
Source organism: Phycisphaerae bacterium (assembly GCA_014379105.1). Lineage (GTDB taxonomy): Bacteria > Planctomycetota > Phycisphaerae > Tepidisphaerales > Tepidisphaeraceae > JACMML01. Next base: position 9,437 of record JACMML010000029.1, on the reverse strand, counting down.
ATGTGCTTGGAGCGCGCGTCAGAGGCGAGCATTCCTTTGGACGTCGGGCCGCCGTTCAGCGCGAGGTTGAACGACTCATCAAAACTCGGCATATCGCCCAGCGCCATGCTCTTGAGCGCCTGCGTGACCTTCGACCCATCCCCTTTGGGCGACAGCGGATAATCCCAGATGCTGCCGCCGCCTCCGAAACTGACGACACCCACTTCGTCGCGCGCGTTAAGCACTTCAACGGCCTTGATGCCGCATTGGGCGCCCCAGTAATTTCCGTCCTGAAACTCGCAGGAGTGCATGATCAGCGCCAGCGCGCCCTTGGGGATCTGCCGCTGAGCCGGCACATCCATATCGAGCGGGAGGACTTTTTCCAGTTCGGTTCCCTGCCAGCCGCCCGCGCCCAGTGCATCAGGTCCGCCGATCGCGACCAGGCCGCCGCCCAGATCGTGTACGAAGCTCGCCAGCGCGTTGCCTTGTTCATCACTGATGCCGCCGGGCCCGCGAGGCACGTTATTCAGAATCACCGCGTCGTATCCCTGCAGCTCCATCGCACTGGCGGGGAACTGATCGACGCGCGAGCGTTGCTCGTCCATCTCAATGCCTTCACGCCGCAGCGCCTGCCGCAGCATGTCACCGCGTCCGCCGGCGACGTTGTCGATGTAGAGTACGCGGCCTTTACCGCGGACGAATGTGAACGCATTCGCGACGTTGTTGGCGGCGATTGTGTCGGTCTTAGCGGCGTTCGTTGCGCCCCCGCCCGTACCCGTGCCTGGTGCGGACCCGGGCGCGCCAACCGCGACCCCGGACTGCTGCGTCGGATCATCGGCTTCAAAAACCGACCTGAACTGATGCACACCCGCGTCGGCCAGCGGCGGGATCATGATCCGCTCGACTGTCTGCCCGGGCTTATTATTCAACGACGGCTTCAGCGTGACCACGCGTGTCGGCTGCATGCCCGCCGTGGTCGGATCAAGGTCCATCGCCAAGCCTTGATGGGTGACGGTGAGCCGGCCTTTTGTGGGGAGCGGATTGGTTGAGCTGAGGAAGACCTCGATCGTGAACGGCTCGTTCTCGCGCTTCCACGTGGGCGCCAGCAGCTTATCGACGAGCACTTCGTTGCGGACGTCATACGTTAACGGCATGACATCGATCGGCACGCGTGCCGCCACCGCGGCGTTGACCGCGGCCTCGAGATCGCCGGTGGTCTGGTTGCCGTCCCAGATCAGCAGCATCCGGTGCAGCGCGTCCTTGTGCAGCGTCGCAAGCCCCAACTGCAGCGCCGAGGCGGTATCGGTTCCGGTCCCGCGCTCGCGGATGGCGCGTGCATCCAGCCGCAATTGCGTGTCAGCCACCGAATCGACATACGCCCGCTGCGCGAAGCTGATCACGCCGATCCGGTCCGACGACTTCTTGGCGGTCTGATCGCCAACCTTCGTGCCGGCGCGGAGAAAATCGTTGATCGATTCATCCAGTGACGGGCCGGGAAATGTGCGGACCTGGTTGGGCGATTCACTCACATCCCGCAACACCACTACATGCACGTCTTTCGCCCGCCGTGTCCAGGTAATCCCGCCCAGGATCAGCACCAGCAGCAGCAGCACCGCCAGCCGCACCCCAATCGCCACCCACTTCCGCGCCGGCCCGAGCCCGGCCAGGGACCGCATCCCCAGCAACACCACCGGCGCCGCCAGCAACACCAGCAGCAGGAGCGCAAACCATCCGCTGAAGTGAGAGAGTTGGATGGGAGAAGACAACGCGATCAACACACCCTGCAAAGGCCGCGATCGATTGTCCTATGCGGGGGGGATTCTGTCGAGGGAATGGGGTGTGAACTTCGGCAGCTCGGAAAGAACGTCGTCTACGTCGCCTCCGGCCGGACTTTAATGCTTATATAGCCGCCCTCTTGGGATTCCTGGAAAAGTCTATACGTTCCGTCGCACCACAAAAGGGGGGCAGGTAAATGCCTCTTGTCTGTGAAGCATTTCTGCCACATAATTAGGCTAAAATAAGGCAAGGTGTGGTATGACCTCAAGTAATTATATAATTGAAAATCTCGAACCGAAGTTATTCTTCTCGAAAGCTCCGTCATTACTTTTTTATGCAACAGAGACGGTGACATATTCTACTCAGAATAATACGACCGGTAACGCTAAACCCATCAATTATATTAAAACTGATCGCGGTGCAACAGTAAAGGTTTCGAGTGGCAAGCAATCCTATGCAGAAGGTTCTCGAACATTCACGGGGCAGGGATTCGTAACGGCTCGTGCATTGGATTCAACAAGTGGACACGTCACAATTGCAGGGAGTCTCCGAAGTACATTAACTGTTGGCCCAGGTGGTGGTTTATTTGAAGGCACTGGTGTTTCCTCGGGATCATTCTCGGTCTATGTATTAGGAAATCCGGGGCGACAATTGCAAATGTCAGTTAAGACCGCCTTCAGTCTTTCTGGATCGAGCACTAGGGATGGATCGCGTCCATTACCAGAGGCATCTTCGCCGTTCAGCGATCGCCGATTATTCGGAGAGGAGACATTTTATGGCACAACAATTGATGAGTCTGTCGAATATAAAGGTCGTACTTATCATCGAGCTATATTCACAAATGTAGGATTGGGCAGCGGATTATCTAAGCTTCTTCAACATTTAGATATAATGGGCGTTGTCCAGGGAACGATAACGGTTCGTGGTACTTATGCGAGTGAATTTGATATTCAGGAAATCGCACCGGTTCTCAGAATTCAACCCGATCCGGTCAACTTTGGTGAATTGATAGGCAGTAACCGTAAACTATCGCGCATAACTGTCACTAATGCCGGTACTCCAGAGAGTGTATTAAGTGGGAGTTTCTCGAGAATAATGAAGAAGACTTTGGCTAGTTTGCCATTCAATTTCAGATCAGATGATCGAACTTTCACGCTCAAAGGAGGCGAATCAAAGCGATTCAGTTTCGAAGCTGAAAATACGGGAAATGCCTTTGGAATCCATCGCGCAAATATTGTTGTTAAATCCAACGATCCTCGAAAGGAAAACACAACGCTCTCAATATCGGCACGGATCGCAAGACCAACGATTCAGTTCGTTAAAACCAAAGTAGATTTTGATGGTACAAACACTCCCACAGCGACATTGTTCCATAGAGTAAGGGGAACAATGTACGGCATTCAATATACCTTGAAGACAAAAGTTCGCAATGTGATCGATGGATCGCTTACTCCTGAAACCGTAAAGTCGGAGTTATTTGATACATCTGGATTACCAGCAAGCAATAACACGAAAAATATAAGCATTTCATTTCCTGAAGATCTCGTTACAGGCAGTTCATCAGCCAAAGGCGTTTTCGTTTACGAAGCATTCGGATATGCAACCAATGCAGCAACCGGTAAAGAGGAGCGCATTCCAGCCGAGGGTGAAAGCCAATTACCTATTGAGATATTAGATGCGAGTCCGAAAGATGATATTGGAATAACCCATGCGTTGTCCGGAGCATTGTCAATTAATGTTGCAGTTAAAGTGAAAGGTAGTGAAACGATTAGAGTTGGCCCAGACGTGAGCGTTAAAGGAGCAGGAGTCAGTCTTGATTACACTCTTGATGCTCGAGCTGTTTCCGTGCAATGGCCCAAAGCTGAATATGGCAATTTGAAGCCCGTTTTATTGCGCGATATATATTCTGGCTATTCTCTCAGGGGATTATACGGAATCGATGCGCCAGATTTTACTCCATTAGCAAGTGCCGCAATAATTAATCATATTTTCGAACAATTTATTCTACGAAGAACTGGGCAAGACGATATTCCACTAACTGAAGATATTCCTTGGCGTCCCGAAAGTGGTTACATACACATCAATTATGATTCTTGGGTGGCAAAGGGAGATCAACTCCAAGTAGTAATTAAAGATGTTTACGCTGAAGCATATACGCCATTCGGCGGTGTAGAATTCACGATTCGAAGAGGCCTTAAAGCCAATGCGTCGGTCGTCGGTCCGAATGTTACTGTAAGGGGCGGTGTTATTACTAAAGATCCATCCGTTATTTTTTCAAAATGAAAGCTCGGTAGGTTCCGCTTTTATGCTTGGCCGTGGCAATGATACGAGGACGCAGCTAGATAACCATAGAGGTGGTCCGCTGCGGTGAGGAACTTGCTCGCCGAGTGCGTTGATCCTGTCTTGCCCACGTGCATTGCAATCCACGCAAATAGCATATTCGCGATTGACTTTCTTAAACCCTGGAATCGAGGTTTACGCCCGCGCTTTTTGCGGCTGAAGTGCCTTGCGGATTTCGCCGACGAGCAGCTCGACTTTGAAAGGCTTGAACAGCACCGCGGACAAACCCTCCTGGCTCGCGCGGACGATGCAGTGATTCGGGTCGTAGCCGAAGCCGGTCATCAGGATCACCGGCACGCCCGGCCGCTGTTTTTTGGCGGCGGCGAAGACGTCGTAGCCGGTTTTGTCGGGCATTTTGATGTCGGAGAGGATCAGGTCGAAGTTTTCCCGCGTCAGCAGGTCGATCGCGTCCTGCCCGCTGGTGCCGATCGTCACCGTCGCGCGGTACTTGCGCAAAATGTCGGCGATCGTGACGCGGATATTGGCGTCGTCATCCACCACCAGCACGCGCGCACCCGAGATCACCGGGTCGTCGTTGGCTTTCACCTCTTTAGCGCCCAGGATCGTGTTCGGCCCTTCGGCGGCCTGGCGCAGGCTGGTGCGGATGAAATTGACGTTGTCCAGCACGGTCTGCAGCTTTACACGCAGCTCGTCGTCGCCGGCATGGTCGTCCATGATCGTGCCGATGTCTGATGCGATGTCATTAAGCGGGCCGGCGACCTCGGCATTGACGGTGTCGGTCACGGTATGGCTGGTCTCGACGCGCTCGGTCACCAGGAGATTCAGGATGTTCAGCGCCAGCGCGACATATCGGCCGAAGATCTCGGCGAATTGGCGGTCGTCCTCATTGAACGCCGCACGCTGGCGGCTCTCGATGTTGAAAATGCCGATCACCTTGTCGTGCAGCCGTAGCGGCACCGTCAGGCTCGACCGCGCCGAATCGAGCCCCACCACGTACCGCGCATCACGCTCCACGTCCGGACAGATGTAACTTCTGCCCGAGGCCGCTACGTACCCGCTGATGCCGTTGTTTTCCGGGCACGCGAATAGCTCCACATTGAGCGCGTCGTCCGGAAGGCCGGCGCTCATCACCAACTCCAGGCGATTGGTCTTACGCTCGAGCAGGCGAATCGCGAAATGGTCAAAATGCATCAGCTCGCGCGTGAAGCTGATGATCTTCTCCTCAAGCAGTTTCAGGCGCTCGGCGACGTTCTTCCGCAGGACCAGATCGCCTTCAAGGCGGACCAGCTCGCTGCCGGCTTTATCGATCGCATCAATCTTCTGTTGCAACCGGCGCTGGCTGGTCGCATCCCAGACGACCGCGACGACCTGGATGACCTGTCCGCTTGGCGAAATGATCGGCGAGCAGACCAATTCCATGAACTGTTGATCATCGAGATTGAGCGTGTAACGTTTGGAGCGGGAAGGCGCCGGCGTGTTGGCATCGGGTGGCTGGTTGGAAAACTGCGTGGTGAAGAGCGTGTATGCTTCCTGGCAGGTGCGTCGCACCTTCTCATGCACCCGCGCCGGCCAGGCGATCATCCGCTTGTTCATCCAGTTGCAGCGGCCTTGCCCGTCCACCAGACAGATGCCTTCGCCGATGGTGTTGAGGATCAGCGACGCCTGCTGGCTGACCAGCGCCCGCTCAAGCGGCAGGAAATCATCCGCGTCTGAGAAGACCGCCGCGAAATGTTCGCGGCGGAGGTGCTCGATTGCTTTGTCGATGGTGTCTGTCTCACAGACTTCGCAGAGAGACCGGAGGCTCTGCACCAGTTCGTTTGTGAACGAGGGATTCTGATGCCCGGTGAGAACTAGAACTTTGCACGGCTTGTCAGCCAAATAGATTCCCGACGATATTCGTTCTACCCGAATGAAAGTCTAGCGTGGCACAAATGAGAATGTCAACGAAATATGGCCTGGTGCGCCGCAATGGACGCTGAATCAAGCCTTTATGAGGCGTGACGCGACGATCTCCGCGATCCATTGATGATCGGTCACAGCCCCATTTTGCAGCGCCCTTACGACCGGTAATTGGCCATTCTCCTGACCGACCGCGGCAACGAGTGTCAGTCGATCGCCGGCCACGGTCGCATGGGCGGCGATCGGTGAATGGCAGTCGCCATTGAGAAGGCGGACGACTTCCCGCTCCGTATCGACGCAAAGCCCGGTTTCAGCATCGTGCAGGGGCTCCAGGAGACGGTGCGTCGCCGGGTCATCACGCCGCGTCTGCAGCGCTAGCGCCCCTTGTCCGGGCGAGGGGATCAGTTGGTCGGCCGGCAAAATGGTGGAGCAGGCGGCATCGTAGAGACCGGTGCGTTTGAGCCCCGCATACGCGAGCACGATCGCGTCGAAATCGCCATTGCCCAGCTTGCTTAGCCGCGTGTCGATATTGCCGCGAATCGGCTCGATCATCAGGTCCTCGCGGATCGCCAGCAACTGACAGCGGCGCCGCAAGCTGCCCGTGCCGACCCGCGCATTGGCCTGCAACTCCGCGATCGCCCGGGCATCGCCGCGAACGATCAGCACGTCCCGCGGGTCCTCGCGCCGCGGCACCGCGGTGATAACCAGATTCGCCTGATCCACCAGCGGCATCGTGACGGGCACGTCTTTGTAACTGTGAACCGCCAGATCGATCTCGCCGCGCAACAGCGCCTGCTCGAGCTCTTTGGTAAACAGACCCTTCCCACCAAGATCGGCCAGCGACTTGTCCTGCACCCGATCGCCGGTGGTTTTGAGGATGACCAGTTCCACGCGCACGCCGTCATTGGCAAGCTCGATCGCGCCGGCGACGAGTTGGCTTTGCGCACGGGCGAGGAGGCTGCCGCGGGTGCCGAGACGTAGTGTGGTAATGGACATCAGGTCTCGGACGAATCCGCGCGGACGGCCCGTACGAACTCCACGAACTTATCGCGCACGGAAGCGTCGATGCGCTCGCCGAATGCCGCGTCAAGACCGCGCACGCGAATCAGTTCCTGCACATCAGCAAGGTCTTTTAGCCGCCCCGGATTTGTCATGCCCGATGCAAGCTTGAGCTCTATCAGCCGTTCGAGGGACAGGAATCGGATGCCCGCGATGTCGACGCCGGCATCCGCGGGATGCGGAAACGCAATCGGCTTGGGAACACCATCGCCAGGAAATTGGCCGGTTATAAGAAATTCGATGCGCACGCCGGTTTCGGTATCACGCAAGTGCTTGCTACCAACGAATGGCGGTACATAACCCAAGCCATCCAACGCTTCATGCGCCCGCTTCAATCCGTCACTCGTCACGAGCAGATCAACATCCACAGTCGTGCGCTCATATCCATGCGCGACCAAAGCCATTCCGCCCACGACCGCGTAGTCGATATTCAGTTCATGCAATCGTGAAGTGATCTTGATGAGCGAATTGCGTACCGGGTTGTCCTGCATGAAGAACCCTCCTGCCTGCGTTAAAGCGGCCAGTCCGCCCGAGCGTGCGATCTGTTCATAGCCGGTCACCATAAGAGGATTGTATCAGGTTTCATCGTTGAATCAGCACTACCAGACCGTGGGCTCAGCGTCTCGGTTATCCCAATCGCTGCAACGACCATCACGCGAGCCGATCAATGATCATGATCTTCTGCCAGATCTTCCGCGATAGTCCGCTGACGAGCTCTTCCAGATCGTTGACCGCCGCCAGCGTCACCGGGTCGTCAAACCGCTGAACCTGTAGCGCCGCCAGCTTGCTGATGATCGCCAGCAGTTCGCTGCAATAGTCGAGATATCGCGTCAGCAGCTCCGGCGTGAGCTGCATCTTCGGCGGCGAATGGGCCGTCTGCGGCAACGCGTCTTTCAGGCGCGACGGGTCCTTGGAGAGCTGGTGCATGTCGATCACGTGCGCGAGCGACCGCAGCGACGCGAGCAACTTCAGAGCGGCCGACCGCTTCACGCGCGTCTCCAGTGAGAAGACGAAATACATTGCAATTCCACCGAAGACGATGATATTGATCAGCGCTTCGATCCCCTGAATCAGATCTGTAATGCTCGACACGTGCATCGGCACGCGCAGCCCGTAAATCGCGACGCCGACGATCAGAATGATGACGGCCGTGACGAGCACGCCGAGCAGGCGCCAGCCGACTTTCACCTCAGAGACGGACCTGGCAACCGCATCGGCGTTCGGCGCCGTCGCCGCAACCAGCGCCGCCACGCCGGCCAGTCCCGAGCCCGGAAACCGCTCGCGCACGCGCAGCGCCATCTGGTCGGCGGTGGCGAGGAGTTTTTGTGAGTCGAGTTGGGTGGCCATTGGCTCTATTCAATCTGATAACCCAAGCCCATCGTACGCACGTACTGATGACTAGGCTCGGCGCTAACTGCTTTGAGAATTCGATCGGCGATGTAAACGGTCGGCTTACCTGCGGTCCGGATGCGAAGAATCCCGTTCTCCAGCAACTTTTGAACGCTCGTACTGGCAGCCATGTAGGTGACGCCCATCACGTCTGCGGCCTGATTGATAGTAATCGACGGACTGATGAACAGATGATCGATCAATGTATACAACAACGCCGAATTGCGTGCGAGCCTGATTAACGCGTGGTATTCACGCTGAAGGCTGAGCAGCTCCTTCAATTTCTGTGTTGATTCGATCGCCGCGACGCGCAACCCTTCCAGAAAGAATGCGACCCAGCCAGCCCAGTCGCCGTGTGTGCTGACACGCAGTAGTCCGTCGTAATACTGCTGGCGATTTCGCTCGAAATGAATGCTCGCATTCAGCAATGGGATATTAAGCACCCCGTATGTGCATAACCCGAGCAGCGTGAGGATGCGCCCCAGGCGGCCATTTCCATCTTCGAACGGGTGAATGGTTTCGAACTGGTAGTGAAGCATCGCGATGCGTACCAGGGCAAATTGTTCGTCTCCACCTCCCCATGCTTGCTCGAACTGATCCATTAGCTGCGGCACCACATGAGACGCCGGCGGAACAAAGCGGGCGGCGTCGATGCCAAGAATCTCGTTGCCAATATATACCTGTTTCTGGCGATATGTTCCTCGACACTCATGTCCTCGAACATCCTTGAGCAGCACTTCATGGAGTTGGCGAATTAGAACGTTGTTGACCGGCCTGCGTTCGTCATTCACAGACTTGACGCCTGCCAGAATCGCACGTTCTGCGTTCAAAGTTTCGGTCACTTGGCCGGTCGTTCGTGATCGATCGACCGCGCGATCCGCCTCAGCTATTTCATCATATTTGGCGAAGGTATTTTCGATATAGCTCGATAGCTGGGCTTCGCGACGCACGAACGACCGGATGAGAATTGTCGGATCCGGCAACGTCAAAGCCATGCCGTCCAGACGTCCCAACAGCACGGTTACTTCGCTGAT
>JACMML010000266.1 GCA_014379105.1 Phycisphaerae bacterium | reverse complement strand
GTTTTCGGACATGTCCTCGACTTTCTCGTTCCTGACCCGCACAACAATCGAGAGCAAAGACACGATCAAGTGGGAAGACGGCAAGGAATACCCTCTGGTGAAAGTCGACGTCAGCTCGGCGAGCCACCCGTTCTACACCGGCAAGCAGACCTTCCTGGACACCACCGGCCGACTCGATCGTTTCGCCAAGAAGTTCGGCGGAAGCTACAGCTTCCAAAAGGGCGGGGCGCCAAAGAAGTAGGCCGCGCACCGGTCGTCGCGGGCGCGTTGTGCCCGCAGAAGTAAGCATTCGCTTGCCGCACAATCAACGATTATCCACAGCAGGCATGAGCATCGCTCGTGCCTGTCTGCTTTTGATGATCGCCGGCTGCGTGCAACGTCCGCCGGTCGCTAAGCCGCCAAGGCGGGTGCCGGAGCCACACACTTACCGCGCCGATCTACAGGCCTCGATCGCGCCGCCGGCGGGTTGGATGCAGCTGCCGACCGAACGCACAGAAGATCACGTAACGCAGGTCTGGGTGAGCCCGTCGGATTTAACTGCGCTGGGCGTCATTCACTTCAGGCTCCCGCTCCCCGTCGGGCATGACCTGGCGGTGTGGGGGTTCCTTCAAAATATGAAAGATAGTGAAGGCCACGCTGAATTAATCGAGCAGCACTGGGACGCCGCCGCCGACTGCATGCGATTTGTCGCCGAGGGAGGGAGATACCGCGTGCGAACGAAGCTGTTCGTGAACGGCCTCACCGGCTGGGCGATCTTTGCGGGTACGCGAGTAGGCGAAGAAATAGACGAAGTGGAGTTGCGACGGGCGATCGCGGCGCGGGAGCAAGTTCAGGTCGGACGCTAACCCTGACTACTTGTGCGCACATTTAAATATCGGCTCATTTTTTGTGAGCAGCTTGTGTCTTGAGGGTGCCAACTCGCCCAGTGGAACGAGGTCGCTTTGAGACAGCGACAGCGGCCGTTTTCTCGGTCCTCTTTCCCGCTAACGCGGTTTCCCCTTCCCGGGTAAGGAGTCGATCATACCACTTCTTTTTAAGTTCTAACTTCATGCTCTCCACTAAGTATATCGTCTTTTAATACGATCTGGAAAACGGTTTCTTTATTATACGGTCAGTCGCCCAGGAGGCGACGGGCTTCTGACGCCGTTAGCTCGTAGCGGGTATTGGGCAGTCGGCTGGGGTATCGGACAGGCTCGAAGCCCATGCGAGCATAAAATGCCGTAGCAGCGGGAATTGAATCCAGAATTAGTCTTCCGTCATGTCCTAGTTCGGTGCTCTTTAGCGCCGAGGCCGCGACGAGCACGGCGCCGACTCCCGAGAACTTTGGGTTTTTCATCAAATCGCGTCGATTCCAAGGCGCTGTTTCGAGGTATTCGATCCGCAGCGCCATTGATCCGGCGTGTGCCGCGAGTTCGCATCTTTCGGGACCCGTCAAAACGATAATCCCTTGAAGTTCATCCGCTCTGGCGATCGAAAAGCATTCGAGATGGTTGTGACCTTCCGAGAGGTTGTCCAGCTTCAGCTTCCATTGCCAACCAAGGGTGGGGTCATCATCGCCATTGAGTGCCCGCCCACCCAGCGATCGCTTTACTTTCATCCAATGAGTAGCGGTTTGCTCAAGGTGTGCCCGAGGCGCTCTGTCATAAAACACTGCAGCGATGCGAGTGTTAGTCGACAGATCCAGCAGTTCGATATTGCTTAGGTGGGGCTTGGACGGGCTATACATTGGCGATCAACGACTACACCATAAGTGCGGAATCAAAACAACAAGGCCTTCGCGGATCGCGAAGGCCTTGAGGTAGATTTTGGCAGACAGAATTACTTACTTCTTGCCGAGGATCGAGTCCTTGGCCGCCTTAGCGACGAGGAACTTCACCTTTTTGCTCTTGGGAATGAGCTTTTCCTTGCCCGCATCGGCGCCGAAACGCATCACCATCTTACGGGCCGGACGATCGACGAGCTTGAGCTTGCCGATACCCGGGATGGTGAACACATTCTTGGCCTGCTTGTAGGCGAGCTCCGACTGTGCTTCAAAGAACTGGCTGACCTGCTTCTTGGTCACGCCGACTTTTTCCGCGATCGCCGCAGCGATTTCCGACTTGGTCAATGCTTTTGCCATAACGCTTCTCCGATAAGGCGGTCCTCGGCGCCGAGACGGGAGCCGGCCGAGTGTTTCGCCACGTGAGAGATGTGCCGGCTCCGGAAGCCGGACCACGCAACCGATCCGTCTGATCGGCGTGACCTCCGCCCGGGACGCGTCGCAAGCCGCGACATCGTCCGAGCACCAGTCGCACGGCAGCGCGGATCCATTCCGCACTGAGTTCCTTCCCCGTACCCCGATGTCCTCCCGACCGTCTCACAGCGAATCGTTCGGCCAACCGGTAAGAAGAAAAATACTCGTTAATCAATGGAATTCAATAGCCCGCGCACGGAATGCCTTGTTTTTCCGGGATGAATCATTGGACCCGCCGCCGCCGCGCTTGACTTTCGCGGCATTCTAGCGCTTCGGACAAAGTCGCCGCCCCTTCTACGTGTTGTGCTACCCCTCGCGACTCTTACGAAATCGCGCCGGCGATACCCCGGTGACTTTCTTGAATTGCCGCCCGAAATAGAACACGTCGCTATAGCCCAGCCGCGTCGCGATCTCTTTCAATGGCGTGTCCGTTCGCAGCAGCAGGTCGCGCGCCGCCTGCACGCGGTGCGTGATCACATACTGATGTGGCGACGTGCCGAGCCGGAGATTGAAATTGCGCCGCAGACTTCGCACCGACATGCCGAGTTGATCCGACAGCGCGTCGTAGTCCACCGGCGCGGTGATCCGTCTCGAGAGCTGCTGCGAGACCGACTTCACCCACACCGGCGGCTCGGGCGCCGCGTCGCGCGCTTCGGCGAGATCGATCAGGATCGATTCGAGCTTGTGCGCCGCTCGCTGCGCGTCCCAGCGGCCGGGCTGAATGGCGAGCGCCATCACTTCATCAAAGCGCGGCGCGTAGTCGGCATTGCCCGGCGGCGGCTGCGGGGGCACCGGAAATATGCCGTCCGCCATCCACCGAGTGACCAGCGGCCCGCGAAACGCCAGGTAACGATGAACCCACCATCCCCCTGGCGCAGAAGCATGAAACGCCACGCGCGGGCCGGGGTAGGCGGACCAGAAATTTCGTCCGTTTAGTGCGTATTCCGCATCCCCGACCCGCAGAGCAACCGAGCCGGCGGACATGTACTGGAGCGTCATGTAGTCCGCAAAATGCTTGTCAATCCGATGCCTGCACCGACGAACAAACTGCCCCGTGATGAAGTTGATGTCCGGCCGGCTCATGTGTCCGTATTGTGCAAAAACTTGGCAGAAATATCCATTCCATTCTTTGCCTCAGGCAATGACAATCTCACACGTCAACGTCACAGGCGGCATCCCAAGGCACTCGCCGAAAGGCACAGGAGATCTGAATGGAAACGCGGAAGATCGGCATCGTCATGAACGGCGTCACCGGACGCATGGGCACCAACCAGCACCTGATTCGATCGATTCTGGCGATCATCAAGCACGGCGGCGTCAAAGTCAGCGACCAACTGACGCTGATGCCCGAGCCGATCCTCACCGGCCGAAGCGAGAACAAGCTGCGCCATCTGGCAGAAGACATCGCGCTCCGCGAGATCGGCCGGACCGTGGCGTATACGACCAACCTCGACCACGCGCTGGCGGACCCCGAGAACGAAATATTCTTCGACGCTTCCGGCACGCTCCAGCGCGCCGGCTTCATCGAGAAAGCCGTCAAAGCCGGCAAGTCGATCTATTGCGAAAAGCCCACCGCCACCAAGACCGCCGAAGCGCTGCGGCTCGCGAAGATCGTCGAAGACGCGGGGCTGAAGAACGGCGTCGTACAGGACAAGCTCTGGCTGCCGAGCTTTCGTAAAATCGCGATGCTCAAAGAGCTGGGCTTCTTCGGCAAGATCCTCAGCGTCCGCGGCGATTTCGGCTACTGGGTTTTCACCGGCATGGATCTCGATCAACCGGCCCAGCGCCCCAGTTGGAATTATCGCGCCGAAGACGGCGGCGGAATGATGATCGATATGTTCTGCCACTGGCAATATGTGATCAGCAATCTATTCGGCCCGATCAAATCGCTGGTCGCTTACGGCAATGTGGATATCCCGGAGCGCCGCTCCGAGGACGGCAAGCCGTTCAAAGCCACCGCGGACGACTCTGCTTATGCGATTTTCCTCCTCGAAGACGGCACGGTGTGTCAGTTCAACAGCAGTTGGTGCACCCGCGTCCGCCGGGATGATTTGTTGACGGTGCAGGTCGACGGCACGCACGGCACCGCAGTCGCCGGGCTGCGCGAGGTAGTTGTCCAGAGCGCCGCCGAGACGCCAAAGCCAGTCTGGAACCCCGACATTGCCCAGCCGATCGATTTCTACAAAGGCTGGCAGCCGGTTCCGAACAACATCCACTACGACAATGCGTTCAAAATCCAGTGGGAGATGTTCCTCCGCCACGTGGCGCTGGACGAGCCTTTCCGCTACACCCTCCGCGAAGGCGCCAAAGGCGTGCAGCTGGCCGAGTTGGGGATGAAGTCGTGGCAGGAGCGGACGTGGGTGGACGTGCCGGCGTTGTGAATAGGTGCGCGAAGATGCGAAGGAGCGAAGATGCGCGAAGAGGAGTCCGAAGAAAAGAAGGGCTTTTTTGAGTTTATTGCGCGGGATCAGGTTCGGTTGTCTGATGGTCTGGAAGCACTTGCCACACAAGTTGTTGATGCCTTGGTTGAAGTGCATCGGCGGTTGGGTCCGGGTCATCCCGAGCGAGTGTACGAAAATGCGTTGTGCTATGAATTCGATCTGCGCCAGATCACGTATAGCCGCCAAGTGCCAGTGCGCGTTATGTACAAGGGAAAAGATGTTGGCGACAGCATCGTTGACGTGCTTGTGGCTGATTTGATCGTTCTTGAACTCAAAGCAGTTGAGCAACTGAGTCCGACTCACCGGGCGCAACTCGGAAGTTATCTGGTCGCACTTAATCTCCAACTCGGTTTTCTCGCTAACTTCAACGTTGCCCTAATGAAAGACGGAATCAAACGCGTCATTAGAACAGTCTCGAAATAACAACAATTTTATCTTCGCGAATCTTCGCTCCTTCGTCCCTTCGCGCACCGAGAATCAATGCCAAACCTAAAAACCGCCGCCGTTCATACGATGACGAACAAGCCCTGGGCACTGGCCGAGTGTTGTGACGCTTATGTGAACGCGGGGATCGGCGGGATCAGTGTGTGGCGGAATGTTATCGAGCCGATCGGCATCACCGAGGCGGCGAAGATCGTGCGCGGATCGGGGCTCAAGGTGCCGGCGCTGGTGCGCGGCGGATTCTTCCCCGGATTCGAGCCGCCGGTGCGGGATGCGGCGATCGACGACAACAAGCGCTGCATCGACGAGGCGGCCGCGATCGGGGCGGAGATGGTGGTGCTGGTGGTCGGCGCGGTGGTGGGAATGTCGCTGGAGGACGCGAGAAAACAGGTCGCCGAGGGCATCTCCCGCGTGATCGACCACGCGGCCGCGAACAAGGTGAAACTCGCGATCGAGCCGCTTCACCCGATGTACGCCGCCGATCGGTCGTGCATCAATCGAATGAAAGAAGCGCGTCTTTGCTGCGAGCAGGTGCAGAGCCCGTGGCTGGGAATCGCGTGCGATGTGTATCACGTCTGGTGGGACCCCGATCTGGAGCGCGAGATCGCGCTGGCCGGCGCGAACGGCACGCTGTTTGGTTTCCACGTGTGCGATTGGCGCGCCAACACGCGCGATCTGCTCAATGATCGCGGCCTGATGGGCGAAGGCTGCATCGATATCAAGATGATCCGCTCGTGGGTGGAGCACGCGGGATTTAAAGGTCTCAATGAGATCGAGATTTTCTCGACCGAGAAGTGGGCGCTGGATCAGAACAGCTATCTCGAGCAGATCAAACGAGCATACGTCGAACACGTATGATCACGTTCATCGCAGGCAAAGAATCATCACGCCGATTACGCAAAGAATCGTCCCAGCGATCGCCTGAGCGGAGATGCGTTCCTTGTTGAAAAAATACGCCACCGGCAGAGCGAGAATCGGCATCGTCGCGAGGATCGTCTGCGTGACGCTGGACTGCACCCGCGCCAGCGACGCCAGGAACAGCGTGACGCCGATGACCGGCCCGGCGATCGCGCCGAGCGTGAGGATCAGCATTGTCTGAGGATGACGGGAGCCGGCCAGGACGGACGCGGCACGTCCGGTGGCGGCGATGAGTAGCGCGAAGCACACCGCACCGGCGCTGGCGCGGATGAAGGTCGCCGCCATCGCGTCGTAGTGGTTGCCATTGCCCAGGTCCAAGCCGATTTCGGCGGCTTTTGCGCCCAGCGCCTGCAATAGCGCGGCCGACAGCGCGAGGAGTACGCCGATGCGCAATTCGCGGCGCGAATGCGGCGTTTCGTGCTCGGCCGAACGCTGGGTGATCGCCCACATCACGCCGGCGAGCGTTATCGCCATTCCCAGCCACATCCGCGCGGTCGGCGGTTCGCCGGACGCCACATCCAGCACCGCCGCGAAGCACGGCGCGAGCGACAGCATCAACATGCACCGCCGCGCGCCGGCCAGCACTAATGCGCGGAACAGGCACATGTCGCAAAGAAAAAAACCGATCACACCGCTGACGATGATCCACCACAGCACGTGCGGCGGCGCATCGACCGGCAGAAAAGTTCCGCGTCGTATCCAGCAGATGATCCCCAGCAGCGCAACAGCGATCAGCAAGCGCAGCAGGTTGACGACGAGCGATCCGATCCGCTTACCGGCCGCCTCGAAGCAGGTTGCGCTGATGACCCAGCAGCAGGCCGCGACGCCGGCGTAAATTTCTCCCAGATAGGCTTGGGGCATTTGTCCGGCACGTTAAAGCATTGACGGCGCGTTGGCGACCGGCAGCCCGCCCTTCCGGAAACATCGGAAGGGCGGGCCTGGTTCACGATCGCTTCTCGTGCAGCGCACGAAGACCGAACGGCATCTCCGGCGGCGCGAAGAAGCCGCGCTGTGCGGATTCTACCGCCGCCCGCGCCTGCTCAAGCGCCTTGAGCACGTCAGCGATCGTCCGCACGTCGCGGCCGTGGCGCAGCGCCAGCAGGCCGCTGGAACGGACGATCTCTTCCAGATGCGCGAAGCTCATCCCGTCGGTGCCGGCGATCAGCGTTTCGATCGTCGGCCGATCCATCTCCAGCAGGCGCGCGGAGAAGAACATGTCCCGCGCGTTGGCCGCGGGCGCGGGGACTTCGATCACCACATCGAATCGGCCCGGCCGGCTGCTCAGCGCCGAGTCGAGCTTCTCCGGGTGGTTGGTGCTCGCGACGAGCAACAAGCCGCCGCCGATCTTCTGGTCAACGCCGTCCAGGAGATTCAGCAACGTGCTGATATCAACCCGCTCGATCACCGAGTTGATGTCCTCAATCACCAGCATCGCCGGCGCCTGCTCTTTCCAGCGCGCGATCAGAGCGATCAGCGTGTCGGTGTTGAAGCACGCACCCGGCCGCGCCAGGATCGTCGAGACGTTCGGCAGGCGCAGCGCCATCGTGCGGATGAGCGACGTCTTGCCGTTCCCCGGCGATCCGTACAACAGTACGCCGCGCCGGTACGGCAGTCCGAGCCGCTCATACATCGCGCGGACCGGGGGCTCAAAGAAGCCGATCACATCCACATCGATGCGCCGCTGCACTTCGTCGTCGATCACCAGATATCCGGCCGGCGCGGTCAGCGGCTCACGCTCGATGCAGCCATCGTCGTCGCTGATCTGCCAATGCGCCGCGTTGTGCTGGTGATCCAGCTCAACCAGCCGCTTGCGCAGATCAAGCACCGAATCCGGGCTCGGCGCGGCGACCAGCAAGATCGCCCGGATGCGGTTGTATTGCGGGTCGAGCCAGTAGGTCCGGCCGATCACGACCTGCAGCCGCTCGAGGTGCAGATATCCGCCCGGCCACGCACGCGCGGAATTGCCGCTGTCGCTGAACGTGATCGGCGTGAGGCCTTCACCGCCGGCGATCCACTCGTTGGTCGTCCAGGTCGCGTGCGGGTCCACCTGTGCGAGCACATTGTCGATTCCCGACAGGTTCGAGAATTCGGCGTGATAGATCGTGAAGCCGTCGACGCCGATCTCATCCAGATAAGCGCGCATTTGTCCGATCGCGTACTCGTTGAATACGACATCCGGCGGGAGCATGCGCTGCCATGTGGAGCGGCGTGAGGCGCGCTTGAATTCGAGGTTCAACATGGGGATCACTCAAGCAATTGGTGCTTGCAACGGAAAATAAGTCTGGAAAAAAGATTCAACTACCGCGATGCAATATGCATCATGCGATCAGTTGACACGGCAGCCGGCCATTGCTGGCGACTGGCTGCGAAGAGGATGGGATTGAATAGCTTGCGCATCGGAAACCTTCAGAGGGGGCAGATATTAACTCGCAAATGAAGCGAATCAAGGAAAAAATAAAAAGCCGAAGATCGCCACGCGCCGCGCTCAGCGAATCGCCGCCGCCCGGGTTTGCGCCGGCGCTGGTTCCAGTGGACGCTTTGGAGATAGCAGCCGCGCAACCGCCTCGGCGGCGGTGTATCCCGAATAGCCGCCTGGCGGGGCGGGGGCGGTGGCGCCGATCATCGTGATGCCGACGCTGATCGACAGCGCGATGCCGGCGAGCACCCATACCAATTTATGATGCCGGCGTCGCAGCCATGCGCCGCTGAAGAGTAGGAGGATGGGAAGCGTCGCAAGCAGTCCCGGCGCCGCGAACATCAGTTCCCCCACCTGCGTGCGGGTTCCGGTGTTGATGAGGATCAGACCGAGCATCGCGAGGATTGTCCCCCCGGCCAGCCACTTGATCGGGCGCGTCCAGTGGCGGTGCAGGATGATCACCGCGCCGCCGAGCGCGATCAGCAGCACCGGGAAATGACTGAGGATGCCGTGCGAGCCGATCGTGAGCGTGATCAGCCGGTTGATCGCCCGGCCGATGATCACCCAGGACGATGCATCCAGCGGTTCCACATCATCCCCAGACACGGATATCGAAACGGGCATCGCCACCGGCATCAAACTCTGGTCGAAGAAATCCGCGTGCAGGCGCGGGGGAAGGAAGTCCCCAGTGATGGGCGGATTGATGCTCATGTGTAGCGCGATCGGTGCCGCCGCGCCGGCGATCAGCAGCAGTACGCCGGACAAACGAACGCGCCACGGGTGCGGCTGGGCGAGGATGAGAACGGGCATGAGCAGCAGCGACCAGAGCGCAGTCGGCTCGATCGCGGCCGCGAGCGCGGCGCAGAAGCCGCCAGCGACAATCCAGCCGACCGCCAGCGCGGGCTTCTTGGCGGTGACAAGATGGATAATGCTCGCCGCCGCCATCACCACCAGCGCCGCGGCCGGCGCGTAGGGGAGTAGGACAACGCAGTAGCTGAACCAGCCGGTCGCCAGCACGCATGCCAGCGCGATCAGCATTCGCCAACCCCGGCGGATCTCAAAAATGCGCCCCATGCGATAGAGAAATCCACACGCCAATGCCGACGGCAGCGTGATCGCGAACAGGATGAGCAGGTATTCAAGAAATAGCGGATTGGTATCAAACTCCACGCCCGCTTTCTGGATCATCCACGCGAAGCCCGCGAGCACGGTAGGGAACGCGGGGGAATCAACGGTGAACGCCTTGCCGTGAGCGAGATACGCCGATTCGTTGTGGCGAAATGCCGACGGGTCCATCGCCAGTGTGCCGTTCTCAAGCACCGCGCGCACGGCGGCGAGATTGATCGCCTCGCGATCAGACGCCTGCGACTGCGCCCGCAATGGCCGGAGCAGCGGGGCGGCGAGGATGAGGATCAGCACCGGACCCGCGATCGCCCACGGCCGCACCATCGGGCTGCTCGGCTGACCGATCCGTCGTGCAAACCATCCCATCGGCACGACGATACCCGCCCCGTCGCGCTCGGCCAACACGATGCCGCCGATCGGCGCGGCTTTGCACTTCCCGGCGAATGCCTATCATCCGGGCCGGATGAACGTTGCCACCGAGATACTGAAGACCCCGAAGCCGGCCGAGTACAACCGGGTGGAACTCGATTTCCGTACGCCCATGCCGCACCCGAAGGTACGCGGGATGGCGATCGATTATCACTCCCATCTGTTCGCGCACCGGCAGATGCCCGCGTGGCAGGAGGCGAACCGGCACTTCGGCATTGGCGCGTTTGTCACGATGACCCCGCTGGAAGAGGCCGTGCGGATTAAGCGATCTCTGGGTGAGCGCGTGCAGTTCATCGCCGTGCCCAAGTGGGGCGATGCCGGTCCCTATTGGGTGGACGACTGGCTAAGGCGGCTGGAGGCGTTCTACAACCTCGGCAGCCGGATCGTGAAATTTCACATGGCCCCGCTGACGATGGTGATGCGGAACTATTCGTTCGAGCACGCGGGTGTTCAGCGGGTGATTAAAGAAGCGGTATCGCGGAAGATGATTCTGATGTCACACGTCGGCGACCCCGATCTGTGGTACCAGACCCGCTACACCGATACGGCAAAGTATGGAACGCGCCAGCAGCACTACGAGCAGTGGGAAGCGCAGCTGGCCGAGCACCGCGATCACCCGTGGGTGGGCGCGCACCTCGGCGGCAACCCGGAAAACCCAGGGCGTCTGCAGCAATTGCTTGATACCTACCCCAATCTCCACCTCGACCTGTCGGCCACACGGTGGATGGTGCGCGAGGTATCGATCCGTCGCGACGCGATGCGCGATTTTGTCATCCGCAACCAGGACCGATTGCTCTGGGGCAGCGACCAGGTCAGCGGCGACCAGCGCGGCTTCGATTTCCTCGCGTCGCGGCTCTGGTGCCACCGCAAACTATGGGAAACCGCGTACATCGGCCCGAGCCCGATCTACGACCCCGAACTACCCGAAGACCGCCAACCGGTGCTGCGCGGTTTGGCGATGCCCGATGAGGTGCTGCAGAAAATCTATCACGACAACACGGTGACGCTGCTTGGGAAGTACGGCGTGCATTTCGGTTGAAAATTCAAATTGACCACAGAGACACAGAGGGCACAGAGATCGCTTTCACGCTCCAAGTTTATTTAAATGTCAATTCTTTTAAATAAAATTACATGGAAAGAATCCACCATCGAAGTCTTGCAAGGCGATCTCTGTGCCCTCTGTGTCTCTGTGGCCAAAAAATCATTTAACCAAGACATACTCACGGCGAACAAGCGTGAACGTTTTTCGCCAGGTCCAGTGGTCGTAGGCGGGGATGTATTCTTCAGACACTCGGCGAAATTTCCCCTTCAATCGTTCGGCGAGCAGATCGGTGGGGCGGAGGTTGTGGTCGATCGTGGCGGACCATACCACGAATCGTTCTATCTGCGGCGAGCGCTCCAGATCGCGGGCGATCCGATCAACGCCGTCGAACGGCCATATATTTAACCGCCCATGATATTGGCCGATGCGGACGGTGCGCGGCTCGGAGGGGATGCCGGCGTACAGACGCAGGTAATAGCTGCCCGGGCCGGTGAAGAGCGTGCCTTTGCCCGGGTCGGGCCCCTGGGCGGTTCCCAGGAACGTGTAGGCGCGAAACGTCGGGATGGCCGCATTGGCGGCGACGACTGATCGGGGCTGGGCGTCGATGACGTCGCGCGCCATCCGGTCCACCGGCGGCTCGGTGTGGCCGACAACGCGGGCGCCGAACTCGCTCATGTTGACGACGACAAACAGCAGCAGCGTCACGATCTGCATCCACCGCGCCGGCTGGCGCGCGATCAACGCCGCGACGATGATCGCGACGGCGGGAAACGTGACGCCCAGATAACGCGGCATCCAGATACTGCTGCT
>JACMML010000265.1 GCA_014379105.1 Phycisphaerae bacterium | reverse complement strand
TTTCTCTATCGGCTAAAGCACATCGGCATCTATGTGAGCCTTTTCGCGCTCGGCCATTCAACTACCATGTTGCTCGGCGTCTATTTCAACGTCGGCATCAATAGCTACATTATCGACGCGATCATTGGCCTGTCGGTGGTCTATAAGGCCCTCGACAATATGGGCGCGTTCCAGAGATGGTTCGGGTTCCAGCCAGATACCAAAGCCGCGACGCTGATTTTCGGATTCTTTCACGGCTTCGGCCTGTCGACCAAAATCATCGATTACAACATTTCGCCCGAGGGACTGATTCCGAATTTGCTCGCGTTCAATGTCGGCGTGGAAATCGGTCAGCTTCTTGCGCTCGCCGCGATCCTTATCGTGATGGG
This sequence comes from Phycisphaerae bacterium, assembly GCA_014379105.1. GTDB lineage: Bacteria > Planctomycetota > Phycisphaerae > Tepidisphaerales > Tepidisphaeraceae > JACMML01. The sequence goes on along the minus strand of JACMML010000265.1, from coordinate 1,967 downwards.
ATACTGGCGCAAGACAGAAAGCTTCTGGCGTTATGCCTACACTGCAAACACCGTCCTCATGACTGCCGGTTTCGTGCTGATCGGATATCAGCTCACCGGCTGGTTCATTTCATAAACGAAAAGGAATGGTTATGTACAACACCGATATCCCCAGCCGTGCAGAATTACCGACGTCGAAGCAACTGTTGCGTTCAACTGTCCTCGCCATTCTTGCGGCTGCCGCGATCCTCGTTACGATTGTGTTGCCCGCCGAATATGCGATCGATCCCACCGGCATTGGCCGTGTGCTCGGTCTAACAGAAATGGGACAGATCAAGACGCAGCTTGCGGATGAGGCTCGTCGCGACCGTATTCGCGATCAGCAGCCCGATGCGACGCAATCGCCCGATAAGCGTTCGGATTTGATGGGCACAATAATTTCTACCTTTGTGATCCGCAGCGCGGCGGCGCAAGCGGCTCCCGCTGGTCGGACGGACGAGACCTCGATTACTCTTACGCCTGGCCAAGGAATGGAAATTAAACTCGCCATGAAGCGCAATGCAAAAACCAATTACTCTTGGACTGTTGCCGGGGGTGTCGTGAATTTTGACATGCACGGCGACGGTGGCGGCACGGAAAAGAGCTATGAGAAAGGCCGAGCGTCACCCGGCGCAAAAGGAGTTCTGCAAGCCGCGTTTGACGGAAGTCACGGCTGGTTCTGGCGCAATCGAGGCACGAGCAACGTAACCGTTATCTTGAAAACCCAAGGCGAGTATTCGGACATCAAGAAACTGAACTGACCCTCAAGGGCGAGGCCCGAGTCGCGATCGCTTTGTAAACGCGGGTCCAATGTTCGCTATGGGTCAGAAGCGGGATGTGAGCCGCTCTGAATCTAATGTTCGCACTTACTCGGTAAACAGACGTTGATCAGTGCATCTTGCGCGTCTGTTTCGTGCCAGAAGTGGACGAACTGAGGCTGCCAAAAGCTAATGCCTCAATCTGCTGGTCGCGCCACCGCAGCACGTGGCGAAGTCTGATCTTAGGCCGCTGAACGGTGATGCCGAGATAATCTCATGTCGTAGGTTTGGTCTCACGCGCGACCGGAAGTGCCCCATTCTCCTTGATGGCCGTCTTCCCCTTCGCCGTAAAAATGAAGTCGATAAAGGCGAGAGCGGATTTCGTGACCGTCGTGTCCTTATAGATCAGCAAAAGCGGGACTGCGCTCGGATAATTTGGTTCGGTGGGCGAAATGCCATTCACACGCAGCACCGTGAAGACAGATTCTAGATCGGTACTATAGGGACCAAAGCCAATAGCCCCTGCGTTGGAACGAACGGCGTCAAAAGCATCTTGTGTAGACGTCGCCAGCATGGATCGGTCTGGTTGAAATTGCAGGTCTTTCCAGCCGGGCAGTGTGTCGCGCAAGACTGCTAGGGTGCTGTCGACCTCTTCGCGCCGGACTACTCTGATGCGAAGGTCCGCCCCTCCGACATCGCGCCAGTTCGTCACTGCTCCGGTATAAATCCTGACGAGTTGCTCAGCCGATAGGTCTTTAACCCCCGCTGATTTGTGGACGTAGAAAACGGCTGGCTGGCGAAAGATAGGCACAACGCGGAATCCGAATCCCTTTTCGTCATCTTTCAACGGCCGGGCAATCCTCCCGAGCACCGCGCGATCGCCGGCTACTTCCCTTACACCGCCGCTCGAATGAATACTCGGCGGTACAATGATTTTTATATCCTGCTTTTCGGACGTGAAGGCGCTACCCAAAGCTTTCAGAACGGGGATGCCATCGCCGGTGCCGACAATCGTCAAGTCTTCGGCATGAGCAACTGGTGCAAGCGCGACAACGCACGAGAACACCACTAGGAGCGAAACTTTCATGTCATCCTCCTGAAATGTACGGGTGCGCTTGCTTCACGTCGCCGCGCACGCAGCACGAAAAACTGAAACTTAAGTCGCGCTCGATGACCGTTCACCGGCGATAG
>JACMML010000264.1 GCA_014379105.1 Phycisphaerae bacterium | reverse complement strand
GGCGGTGCGAGGCATCGACGACCAGCACCACGCCCACGAGGATCAGGAAGCTGAACGCCAGCATTTTTACCGTCGGGTGGCGGTTGACGAAGTCGGCGATCGGCTTGGCGGAAAAGAGCATCACGCCGACCGCGATCACCACGGCGACGATCATGATCGTCAGGCCGACCCAACGCTTCTCCGGGCTCGTCTGCACCATGCCGACGGCGGTGATCACGCTGTCGAGGCTGAAGACGAGATCGAGGATGAGGATCTGAACGATCACATTCGCGAACGAGATGCCGGCCTTTCCGCCGACCTCGTGCTCGTTGCCTTCCAGCTTTTCGTGGATCTCGGTGACGCTCTTGTAGATCAGGAACAATCCGCCGGCGAGCAGAATCAGATCGCGCCAGTTGAGCGGCTGGTCGTCGCCCATCGCCCAGGTCATCGCATTGCCGATTCCGGGCACGGGCGCGGTGAGACCCATGATCCAACTGATTCCCAGCAGCAGCAACACGCGCATGATCATCGCCAGCGCGAGCCCGGTGGTGCGCGCCTTGGCCTGTTGTCCGGGGGGCAGTTTGTCGGCGAGCACGGATATGAAAATGATATTGTCGATGCCGAGGACGATCTCCAAAATCGTCAGCGTCACCAGTGCGATGACCGCGGCGCTGGACCAGAGCGTAGTGAGCGCCGCGCCCCCGCCGTGCCCGTCCGCGACGGCGAGCAGCGATAAGTCTGCCATGAACTCGATCATTATTCGTTCCTTCTTCTAAATCCTGCCACGCACTTTACGCAAGTTGCCGTTTTGTAAAAGGCACGGCGCAAGAGAAAGCCCACGGCTGAACCGTGGGCTTTCTCATAGCATAGTCACAGAACCTGCCTGACGCAGGAACTTATTCCTTCACTTCAAACTCGGCGTCGATGACGTCGTCGTCCTTCTTGGCCTTGGTGCCTCGGTCGCTCTGCGCTTCGGGTCCGGGACCCGCACCGGCGCCTTGGGTCGCTCCAGCATTTGCGCCGGCGTCTTTGTAGATCGCTTCGCCGAGCTTCTGGCTGGACTCGGAGAGGAGCTCGATCTTCTTCTTGATGACATCGCCGTCGTCGGTTTTGAGCGCCTCGCGGAGTTCGGAGATCGCCCGCTCGATGTCGGCTCGCACTTCGGCCGAGACCTTCTCGCCGTGCTCCTTCAACGATTTCTCGGCGCTGTAGGCGAGTGATTCACCTTGATTCTTCGCGTCGATCGTCTCGCGGCGGCGCTTGTCCTCGTCGGCATGCGACTCGGCCTCGCGCTTCATCTTCTCGATCTCTTCCTTGCTGAGTCCGCCGGAGTTCTGGATCGTGACCTTGGCTTCCTTGCTGGTGCCTTTGTCCTTGGCGGTGACGTTGAGAATGCCGTTCACGTCGATGTTGAACTGCACCTCGATCTGCGGCATTCCGCGCGGCGCCGGTGCGATGCCTTCGAGGTTGAACGCCCCGAGCAGGCGGTTGTCCTTAGCCATCGGGCGCTCGCCTTGCAAAACGTTGATCGTCACGGCGGTCTGATTGTCGGCGGCGGTGCTGAAGGTCTCGCTCTTGCTGGTGGGGATCGTCGTGTTTCGCGCGATCAGCACCGTCATCACGCCGCCTTGCGTCTCTACGCCGAGGCTCAACGGCGTGGCGTCGAGCACGAGGATGTCTTTAACATCGCCTTTAGCGATCGCGCCCTGAATGGCGGCGCCGATTGCGACCACTTCGTCAGGGTTGACGGTCTTATTCGGCTCTTTACCGGCGAAGAGTTCCTTTACCAGTCGCTGCACGAGCGGCACGCGGGTGGAACCGCCCACCAGGACCACTTCGTCGATCGCTTTGGCTTCGAGCTTGGCGTCCTTGAGGGCGCTCAGCACAGGCTGGCGGCATTTTTCCACCAGCGGCGTGATGAGCTGCTCGAACTTGGTGCGGGTGATCGTCGTCTGCAGATGCTTCGGACCGGACTGATCGGCCGTGATGAACGGCAGATTGACGGTGGTCTCCATCGCATTCGACAGCTCGATCTTGGCCTTCTCCCCCGCTTCCTTCAGGCGCTGAAGCGCCATCGGGTCCTTGCGAAGATCGATGCCTTCCTTCTTGCGGAATTCCTCAGCGAGGTAATTGATCAATTCTTCATCGAAGTCATCGCCGCCAAGGTGGGTATCGCCGCCGATGCTGACGACTTCAAACACGCCGTCGTCGGTGATATCCAGGACGGAGACGTCGAACGTGCCGCCGCCGAGATCGAAGACGAGGATCTTCTCGTTTTTCTTACGATCCAACCCGTACGCCAGCGCCGCGGCCGTCGGCTCGGGGAGCACGCGTAGGACCTTCAGGCCGGCGATCTCGCCGGCGTTCTTGGTGGCTTGTCGCTGGGCGTCATTAAAGTACGCCGGCACGGTGATGACCGCTTCGGTCACGGCCTCGCCGAGATAATCTTCGGCGGTCTTTTTCAGGTCCTGCAGGATGAACGCCGAGACCTGCTCGGGCGTGTACTCCTTGCCGCGAACTTTGACCTTCACGTACTCTTCCTGCCCGCCCAGGATTTCGTACGGCACCATCTTCTCTTCACCGGCGACTTCCTTATGCCGGCGACCGACGAAACGCTTGATGGAGAAGACCGTGTTTTGCGGATTAGTCACCTGCTGGTGCTTAGCGGTCTGACCGACGAGGATCTCTCCTTTGTCGGTGAAACCGACTACCGAAGGCGTCAGCCGAGCGCCATTGCGGTTGATCAGCACCTTGGGCTGATCGCCCTCCATAATCGCGACAACCGAGTTGGTCGTACCCAGATCGATACCAATAATTTTTGCCATGATACTAGCTCCTTAATTCCGCCTGCTACGCATTGAGCATAGTGGGGGATCAGGCATCTATATCAAAGCCAGTGCCAAAAACGTGGAAAGAGGCTTGGGACGTAAGTTATTGTTTGTTAATGATTTATGTCGCGAACAAAAATATTCGTCCGCGCGTGATTATGCCAGTATGACAGCCCGAATCGGTGGGCTGTCAGGTTGGCGTATCGATCAGCGTCGACGGCGGACCAGCAGCAAGGGTGACAAGCCGACGACACCTAGACTTGCCGGCTCGGGAACGTAGGTCAGATAAACCTGCCCGGCGCTGACGTCGTAGCCCACATTGAAATAGCCGATCTGGTTACCGCTGCCGTCATCCACCGGAAAATTGGAGGGATCGTCGTTGCCAAACGTATCGCCAAGGGTCAGTGCGGCGGTGGCATCAATGACGTCGAAGCGGTCGCCGACCTGAAGCAGGCCGGTCGGATCGCTGACAGTGTTCATGACGAGCAGGCCGTTACCGAGCGTGATCGATCCGTTCACCGTCAACTTATCGCTTTCAAAGAACGGACCAAATCCGGTCATGATATCCAGCAGATAGATCGTGTTCGCCAGCGAGATGTCATTTGCCGAAGTCAGTGCGAGCGTCCCCGTGCCCGTCGTCGCTTCGAGATCGCCGGGCGCGATGACGCCTTCGAGCGTGAAGGTGCCCGCCGAGATGCTCCCATTGCCGCCGAGCGTGCTGTTTCCATCGGTCTGAAATTGACTCGTCGTGGTGACCACGCCATTGGAAGTGGTATAGAAATTCGCGCTGTTACTTACGCTGCCATTGATGGTCAGCGTCGAATCAACGCTGACGGTTGTGCCGCCATTGGTGAGCGAATTAGCCGAGGCCGGCGCGTTGACCAGGAGCCTGGAAAAGTTCTGCATCGTGATCGAACTGGGCTGGATTTGGCCGACATTGAAATAGACGTCGCCGTCGGGTGAACCTATGCCGTCGATCAGCAATGAGCCCGGCCCGAAGTCTCCGCTTTCGACGGTGAGTTGGCCGTTCACCACGGCGCTGTCCCCGGTGCCAACCAGCGGCGCGTCGGCCGATGTGAAGGTGGCGGATGTTCCCGACGGAACCGTATATACAGCTGCGGAAACGAATGACGACATCGCGCCAAGTACGAAAAGAGCCGGTGCGACCAAACCCGGTGCGAACCGCGCGCGCAAAGCGATCGAGCCACGCATGAGCAGACCTCCACTTGCGATCGATCGCGCCGTCCCATGAACCGAAAACCGCGCGCCAATGCGCGCACGCCAAAAAGCTTCCGGACACGAGTTGTGAAATGGATATATCAGCCCGAGAAATGTGGACTGACGACGCGATCTCTCCTGCCCGGTCTTATAACACAGCCCCGCTTCGCGTGGCAAGCCCGATTTTTGCGAATTAGCGCAATCGTGACAGGTTGCTCAAAGTGCCGGGCGAGATGTCTGATTTCTCGAAAATGTGCCTTCGGGGATGGCGATTCCTGCGACCGCAACTATTCTAAATTTCGTCGCGTCCGCTTACCCGGCCGCCGCGTACACGTTTTTGCCATGCCCGCGCGACGCGTGTCGATCGGGAACATATCCGGCTTTTTGGAAGGAGTGAATATGTCGTTTCCACTACAGCGCGCAGGCCGCGCCGTTTTCGCAGGTTCTTTGATCACCGCAGGACTGGCGACCGCCGCGAACGCCCAGAATATCGGCTACGGCGTAACAGCCAACGGAACGCTTTTCCGCTTCAACCCCGCCTCCACCGCCACCGCCACGACCATCGGCAATCTGGGCATCCTTCCAGAAGCAATCGATTTCCGCCCGGGCACCGCGACGCTCTACGCGATTGATGTCGGACCTGTCACGACGCAGCTGTATACGGTCAACACCGGAACAGGATTCATTACGCCCGTCGGTGCCGGGTTCCCAACCACCGTCGTCGGCGCAGGCGCGTATGACCTGAGCGGCGCGCAGACGTTCGGATTCGATTTTAACCCGCGCACTTTGCAAGGCGACGGCAGCGTACGCATCCGCCTGGTCTCCAGCGGCACCGACGCCAATCTGCGCCTCAACTCCAACACCGGGCTGGTCGCAGCCGTCGATACGGCATTAAATCCCGGCTCACCGTTTGTGGATGCGTCGGCATACACCAACAGTGGTCAATCAACGGCCGGCGGTGCGACATCGCTCTTTGGACTGGATTCGATCATCGATGACCTGGTTCTTCAAAATCTGCCGAATGACGGCACGATCACCAGCGTCGGATCATTCGGCGTGAGCATCGACGCCAATCCCAACACCGCGTTCGATATCCTGTCGACTAACGTCGCTGACGACACCATCGCTGATGAACTCGCGTTCGCCGCGTTCACGCGCACCGCCACGTCCGGCGGCGCGTACCTGCTGTACGACGTCAATCTCACCACCGGCGAGACCACCAACGGCCGACTCGTTGGCGGCGGGCTGGAATTCACCGGCGGGCTCGCGGTGATTCCCGAGCCTTCGACGCTGGCCGCGCTGGGATTGGTCGGCATGATGTCGTTGAAGCGTCGTCGGCGTGCTCAGTGATTACCTAATAGGTTCGATCCTGCGAAGTTTAATCAGTGGCCGTGGGTGATGACTGCGTTACGCCGTCGTCACCCACGCCACGGGATCGAACGCTTCCTGCGGATAGCCTGGAACGTCAATTTCCAGCAGCCGCCCTTCTTCGGCATACAGACCGAAAGCCGCAACGACGAACTTCTCTGTCTCGGCCAGTTGCTGAAGCCTCCGGGTGCTGATCGGACCGTCTTCAGTCGATTCGGCAAGCCTCTTTTTCGCCCAGGCCGGGGCTTTTTTCCCTGCACCTTCGATGAGTTCCTTAAGCAATTCTTGGTCCATACCGTCGTCGCGCGCAACAGCACCATCCGGCGAGAAGCGCGATACAGTCGCCGAATCCGACGTATCGCTGTATTCGATCGACAGCACATCCGATTTCGTGCCGACCGCCAGATCGGTCGCGAATTGCTCGGCTACTTCTGTCGAATCAGACCGGCGTCGTATCGGTGCGATCTGAAAAACATTGCTCCATTTCATTCCCTTGGGACGAATGACCACATACGCGCGCTTGCCGGGTTTAAAGGATTGTCGGTAGACGCTCACCTGCGCCGTGCCTCCGATAATTTTTGCGATCGCCTGAGCAGTTCTTGCCGGATCGGCGCAAACGAGCAGTTCGCTAAAGTCGTTCCAACTGTGGACGCCGGGCTCAAAAGGTTTCCATGCCAGATTCGGCTTGGCAGCGCCCAGGGATATGAGATATTCCACAACCGCATCGTGCCCCCTCTGCTCGGCGGCGGTGAGCGCGTTTTTGGGAATTGCCTCGCTCCCTTTGGGCACAGACTGAAGTGCATGCAAATCCGCACCGGCTGAGAGCAGCACCTTCACCCGCCCCAAATCGCCACGGTCTGCGGCTTCGATCAGCGGCACGCGCTGGCCGACCGATCGATTAGGATCCGCACCGGCGTCCAGCAGCATCTGCGCCGCGGCGGCATCACTGGCCATCATCAGCGGGGTTGTTTCCCAGTCCGGCGGACCGACGCGGTTTACATCAGCGCCCGCAGCGATCGCCTGCCTGGCCGCGGTCATGTCGTTCGTCCGGAGCGCGAGCATCAGGTTCACCGTCGCTTCGCTGCCACTGGCGCCGACTTGAGTCAGATACTTGATCACTTTGGCATCGGGCTTTTCGTTGCGACATGCCATTTGAAACCGGTAATGATCAATCACATCGTTCCCATGGATATCCGTGAGATCGGCTTTGGCGCCCAGCTTCACGAGGGTCTTCATCATCTCCAGTCCGCCCGACTCTTCATCATCCTCGCGCAACCGCTCCATCGCGTGCCCCAGCATCATCAGCGGGGTTCGGCCAAGCGCGTCGTGGGCATTGATGTCGGCACCAAATTCAAGCATCACCTTGACCATTTCCGGGTCCAGTTCATCGACCACGAAGTGCAGCGGCGTGATCCCGGCACTACCGCTGCTGGCGAGTTGTTCCGATTGATTGAAGTCCGCCCCGGCCGCGCCGAATATCCTGAGAATATTCGCATTCTTCGAATGCGTCGCCATTCGCAACATCATCGCGGTGATGGCCGGTTTACCCGTTTCCAGCAGAAACCGAAGCGCCTGCTCATGGCCGCCCATGGCAGCGCTTTGGACTGCGTGATTCAGGACTTCATCGCTAACCAATTTCCGCTCCAGCATCAGCCGGGCGGGTTCCAATTGATTCGCCTCGATCGCGACTACGAGCGGATGGAATCCCGCGTAGTTGTCCGTCCCCTTTAGCGGAGCACCGGCATCAAGCAGCACCGCAAGCACCTTGTCAGCGCCTCTTTTGCAGGCATACAGAACGGGCGTCGCGGCCCCGGGAAGTTTGCGACTTAAATCTTTGACAGACTTGAGCGCCGCCTTGGCGGCCTCGGGGTCGTTGGTTTCGATTGCGGCTTTTAACTGCTTGGACATGGGCCCTCTCGGGGCAATTAAATCAACTGGACGGAGTACCCGTCAAGGAATCAGCTCAATTGTGACAAAGGGCTTGCATCGAAAAAGGAAATGCCTTTTGATCCGCTCAAATGTCACACGAATCCAGCTCCGCCCCGCGCTCCACCGCTCATTCGCGGGCCGCATACGTCAAGGCGTCCAGGGTGATGCCCGGCGGCGTGAGCTCGCCGGTGCGGGCGTTTAAGGGTGTCGGCGGGACGCCGCTGTTTATCAAGGAAGCGCGCGGCTGCACCATCACCGACATCGACGGCAACGAATACATCGATTACGTCGGCAGTTACGGCCCGCTAATCGTCGGTCACGCCAATGACATCGTCGTCGCCGCTATCACCAAGGCGCTTGGGAAAGGCGCGACATTCGGGGCATCCACTGAAGCGGAAATCCGTCTGGCGGAGATCATCACCGGCGCGATCCCCAGCGTGGAGATGGTGCGGTTCGTCAACAGCGGCACCGAGGCGGCGATGAGCGCCATTCGTCTCGCCCGCGCCGCCACCGGCCGCGACCTGATCATCAAATGCAACGGCTGCTACCACGGCCATTCCGACGGCCTGTTGGTCAACGCCGGTTCGGGCGCGCTGACGCTGGGCACCCCATCATCCCCCGGCGTGCCGCGATCCATCGCCGCGGGAACTGTCAGTGTGCAATACAACAACCTCGACGACGCCCGCGCCGCGTTCGAGAAGTATCCCGGCCAGATCGCATGCTTCTGCGTCGAGCCGATCGCCGGCAACATGGGACTTGTCGTTCCGTCCTCCGGGTACCTGCCGGGCCTGCGCGCGTTGTGCGATGCGCACGGCGCGCTGCTGCTGTTTGACGAAGTGATGACCGGATTTCGCGTCGCCTGGGGCGGAGCGCAAGTGCTCTACGACATCCGCCCGGACATCACCTGCCTCGGCAAAATCATCGGCGGCGGCATGCCGGTCGGCGCGTATGGGGGATCGCGGAAATTGATGGAGATGATCTCCCCCGCCGGACCGGTTTACCAAGCCGGCACGCTCTCGGGCAACCCCGTCGCGATGGCGGCCGGCATCGCGACGCTCGAGCTGCTGTGGGAGGGAGACTGCTACGAAAAATTGGAGTCGCTCAGCGCCCGCCTGGCCGACGGACTAACCGCCGCCGCCGAACGCGCATCAGTGCCGCTGGCGGTCAACCGCGTGGGCGCGATGGTCTGTCCATTTTTCACAAAAGAAGCCGGCGGCACCGTCACCAATTTCGCCGACGCCACCGCCTGCGACACCGCCCGCTACGCCAAATTCTTCCACGCCATGCTCGACAACGGCATCTTCCTCCCGCCAAGCCAGTTCGAGGCGTGGTTTGTGAGCACGGCGCATGATGAAGAGGCGATTGATGCGACGATCGCGGCGGTAGAAAAATCGTTACAGCATGTCACGGCATAATTCGTATCGAAGCTTGGAAATGTATGATCCTCGGAATACGTCGGCACTCTGATTGTTGATCCATTCATTTCTTCTCCGCGTCCTCCGCGTCTTTGCGCTCTCTGCGTAAATATTCAAACAGAAAAGATCACGCCCCAAACCGCAGCCCATACAGTGCCGCGCCTTCAAGCGCCGTATCGCTATTCATAATCACGCGGACAGGGATTCGTTTCAGCAATTCACCAAGCGTGCGATGTGTGAGAAACGCCCGCTTGAACGTCTTAGTTTTTAACAGCGGCACGATCCGTGGTGGGATGCCGCCGCCGAGGTAGACGCCGCCGGTGGCTAGGAATTTGAGCGCCATGTTGGCGCACTCGCTGCCGAGGATGCCAATGAAGAGGTTCATCGTGAGCACCGCGGCCTCGGAGATCTGCTGTTGTGCGGCGTTGGCGATGAGACCGCCGCGGTCCTTGGCGTCGCTGGCGGCGATCCGCTTTTGCAGGCTGGGGGGCGCTGCGGCGCCCAGGTCGATGAAGAAATCAAAAATATTCCCGAGCCCCCGGCCGCTGCAGACGTCTTCGAAAGACACCATGCCCGCGCCGTCTTCCCCGCGCTCGGCTAAATAGCTCAGCAACCCGCACTCCAACTCACCGGCGGGGGCAAATCGGGCGTGCCCGCCTTCACTGGCGATGGGGCGATGATGTTGGCCGTCCCAGATCAATGCGCCTTCTCCCAGGCCGGTGCCCGGGGAGACAATCGCGCGGTTGCCGGCGAGTGATTCTCCACGAAGGATCGTGACGATTTCGCTCCTGGTCAGCCGCTCGATCCCAGACGCGTTGGCGACCAGATCATTGAGCAAAACCAGCGATTTCAGCTTAAGCTGCCGTCGAATGTCGTCCGCGACATACGTGCGCCCGATGTTGGTCGATCGGCAAACGCCGTCGATAACCGGCCCGGCGATCGCCAGGCTGGCGCGGTCGATCGTCTGCCCGCCGGCGCGCTTCAATACCCTGGCGATCTGCGCTTCGAGCTGCTCGCCGTTACCGGTGGGAAACTTCATCGGCTTCACGCGCGGCCGCATTTGCTGGTCAAAGATCGCCAGTCGTGTATTGGTGCCGCCGATGTCGCCTGCGAGGATCACTTTATCTGCGCCTTCCGTGGGTTGTGTGACAAACAATACCAAGCCGAACACGCCTGTCACGAAGCGCGCGCGGGCTTGAACAATCCACCCCGATCAAGCAAAATACGGCGGGTTCGAAGGTCGATAAAACTTCGCCGTCCCGGATGGAGTTGTCCGGTTCCTCAAGACGGCACATGGAGGTGCTCATGCATCGCACGGCTGCAATTCTTGGTCTCTCGCTCGGTTCATTTGTTTTCTCAATCACATACCTCGCACCGTCAGCGGCCTTGGCGCAAGCCGAAGCGCCCGACGCCGAAATGGAGAAGTATCAGTTCTCCGGCATCGTCAATGCCGACAATGTCTACGTGCGCTCCGGTCCCAGCGAGAATGACTACCCGGTGGTGAAGCTGAATAAAGGCGGCACCGTGGTTGTCGTAGGCACCAAGTTTGACTGGCTGAAGGTGCTGCCGCCGGAGAATACGTTCTGCCTCGTCGGCAAGGCGTGGGTTGAGAAGCGCGCCGACGGAACCGTCGGCCGTGTGCATGACGACGCGACGAACGTGAACGTCCGCATCGCTTCATCACTCAACAACATGATCACCAAAGTCGCGATGCAGATGAAGAGCGGCGACGACGTGAAAATCCTCGGCGAGCAGGACGAATACTTCAAAGTCGCCCCGCCGGCCGGCACGTTCATGTACGTGCACAAGAAATTCATTGACCCCGTGAAGCGTGTCGAAGTGATCAACGATAATGGAACACTGCAGGTGAAGGCGCTGGAGACGGGCCTAATCGCAACTCCGGCGAACACTGGGACCACGACAGATATTCAAACACCAACCGCCCCGACGAACCCACCCACAAAAGAACCGGAGACGCCTCTTGCCGGCGGACCCACAACCGCGCCGGCGGCGCCCGTGGCATCTGCGGATGAAGCGGCATTTGACGTGCTCGACGCGCGCTTCGAAGCGGCATCGCGGCTTCCCCTCGAAGAGCAGCCGGTCGATGAACTGCTGGCGTCGTATCAGAAGGTCATCAGCGATAAGAAAGTGCCTGAGTCGATGCTGCGGATCGCCGAGTTCCGGCTTAAGGGACTGAACGTGCGGCGTGACGCGCGAGCGCAATATCTGGAAACGCGCAAGGTGCGTGACGACCTCGCCAATCGCGCCAAGCCCATCGAAGCTGAAGGCCAGGAGATTGATCAGCGCATCAAGGACGCGCAGGTGCAGCAGTTCACCGCCGTGGGGACGCTCAGGCAGTCGGCGGTGCCGTACGGCGGGCGCACGCTCTACCGGCTGACCGATCCGACGACCGGCCGCACGGTGGTTTACATCAACACCGCCGATGCGAATGTCATTCGCTATGAAGGGCTGTTCGTCGGCGTCCGCGGCGAAGTGACTGACGATCCGGCGCGTCGCCTGCGATTCATCGTCCCCACCGAAACGACGCAGATTGATCCCGCGTTGCTGATCAAAGGCTCGATCACCAGCAAGCTCGTCCCCGCC
>JACMML010000263.1 GCA_014379105.1 Phycisphaerae bacterium | reverse complement strand
TCGGGTGTGGCCTGGGCGAGAAAATCGTCCACGCCCGCTTCTTTCGCGATCGCAGCGGCGGTGAGTTGGTTGTCGCCGGTGATCATCACCGTCTTGATGCCCATCGCGCGGAAGCGCTTGAAGCGATCGGGCAAGCCGCCCTTCACGATGTCCTTCAGATGCACGACACCCAGAACCCGACGGTTGTCTGCGACGACGAGTGGCGTGCCACCACTGGAGGCAATCTTCGTAATGACCCCCTCGACTTCCACCGGGAACGCAGCCTGCACGAACCGAAGAATCGAATCTCCCGCGCCCTTGCGGATTTGCCGGCCCTCCAAGTTCACCCCGCTCATGCGCGTCTGCGCGGTGAATGGCACGAACTGGGCGTTTGACATTTCGTGAATTTCGCGGCCGCGAATGCCAAACTTTTCCTTCGCCAACACCACGATGCTTCGGCCCTCGGGGGTTTCGTCCGCGAGGCTGGAGAGTTGGGCGGCATCGGCGAGCTCTTTCGGATCGATCCCGGGCGCGGCGATGAGATCAACCGCCTGGCGGTTGCCAAGTGTGATCGTTCCAGTTTTGTCGAGCAGCAGCACGTCCACGTCGCCGGCCGCTTCCACGGCTCGACCGCTCATCGCCAAGACGTTTTTCTGAACCATCCGGTCTATCCCGGCGATGCCGATCGCGCTGAGCAATCCGCCGATGGTCGTTGGAATCAGGCAGACGAGCAGCGACGCGAGCACTGTCACCGTTACGAACTGCGCTACCGCCGCGCCGGCGTAGATCGCAAACGGCTTTAGCGTGATGACGACGATCATAAAGATGATTGTCAATGCCGACAGGAGAATCGAGAGCGCGATTTCGTTGGGAGTTTTCTGGCGTTTTGCCCCTTCGATTAGACCGATCATCCGGTCCATGAAGCTCTCGCCCGGATTGGCTGTCACGCGGACCTTGATCTCGTCGGAAAGGACAGTGGTGCCGCCAGTAACGGCGCTGCGGTCACCGCCGGCTTCGCGAATCACCGGCGCAGACTCACCGGTGATGGCCGACTCGTTCACGGTCGCGGCGCCCTCGATGATTTCACCATCGGCGGCAATGATCTCATTGGCCGAGACAACGAAGACGTCGCCTTTGCGAAGCGATTCGGCCGCGACTGCCTCCGTCTTCCCGCTGATCGGGTCAAGCTTCCGCGCTTTCGTCTTCGTTCGACTTTGCCGCAACGTGGCCGCCTGCGCCTTGCCGCGCCCCTCGGCCATCGCCTCGGCAAAGTTGGCGAACACCACCGTGAACCACAGCCAAACGGTGATGTTGAGGACGAAGCCGAACGGTTGACCGAGGTACATTGTCCTCACCAGGTCAATGGTCGTCACCAGCGCGCCAACCTCGGTGACGAACATTACCGGATTGCGCACCATGTGTACTGGGTTCAGCTTCTGCAAGCTGGAAAGGAGGGCCGGGACCACGATCTCCGGATCAAATAGACGTCTTGCTTTCGTTGCCATTGGTGAGTTGCCAGTTGTTAGTTGTCAGTTGCCAGTTCAATACGAAATCGCGTTTGGCAAGTCGTGCATGATGAAGTGCTCGACCACGGGACCCAGCGCCAAGGCTGGGAGAAACGTCAGCGCCCCGACAATGATGACCGTGCCGATCAACAGCGCGCCAAACGTCGCGCCCGCCACCGGAAAGCTGCCGCCGCTGGGCGGAATCAGCTTTTTGGCGGCCATGTTTCCCGCCAGCGCCATCACTGGAACGATGATGAAGAACCGGCCGATCAGCATGGCCAGACCAAGCGTGGTGTCGTAGTGCCAATCGCCGTTCGCGGGGTTGGCGGTTAGCCCGGCGAAAGCCGATCCGTTGTTGGAGGCGCTGGAGGTGTAGGCGTACAGAATCTCGGTGAAACCGTGCGGTCCACCATTGTTCAACCCGGCCACGCCCCACTTACTGACAACAGCCCATGCGGCGAAGCCGAGGATTGCGAATGCCGGGGCGAGCACCGCGAGGGTGGCGACCTTTACGTCGAACGACTCGATCTTCTTGCCCAGGTATTCGGGCGTCCGTCCAACCATCAAACCGGCGATGAAGATCGCCAGGACCACGAAGATCAGCATGCCGTAGAGGCCCGCGCCGACGCCTCCGAAAATCACTTCGCCGAGCTGCATGTTGAATAGGGGAACGAGACCGCCGATCGGTGTGAACGAATCGTGCATCGCATTGACCGCGCCGCACGAGGCGTCAGTGGTGATCGTGGCGAAGAGCGCCGAGTTGAAAATCCCGAAGCGGACTTCCTTGCCTTCCATGTTTCCGTCAGCGGCTGAGATTCCCGCGGCAGCCATGCGCGGGTTCCCGTTCGCCTCGGCCGCCCAGGCGATGATTGTGCCAGCCAGGAACAGCGCGAACATAACGCCCCAGATCGTCCAGCCGTGCTTCTGATTCTTGACCATCCGGCCCAGGTAATAAGTGAGCCCCGCCGGGATGGCGAAGATCGCCAGCATCTGGACGAAGTTGCTGAGGGGCGTTGGATTCTCGTAGGGATGTGCGGCATTGACGTTAAAGAACCCGCCGCCGTTGGTGCCAAGCATCTTGATCGCGACCTGCGACGCGACCGGACCCTGCGCGATCGTCTGCTCGGTCACCGCGGCGACGCCGGCGCCCTGCGTCTCGACCACAGCGGCCTTCACATAAGGATCAAAGTTTTGCAGCATTCCCTGCGACACGAGGAAGATGGCCAACACGAGCGACAGCGGGAGCAGCAGATAGAGGTTGGTGCGAACCAGATCGACCCAGAAATTCCCGATCGTGCCAGCGCGACTTCGGGCAATCCCCCGCACGAGCGCGGCGGCGATCGCGATGCCAACCGCCGCCGAGGTAAAGTTCTTTACTGCCAGCGCGAACATCTGCGAGAAATACGACATGGTGTCTTCGCCGGCGTAGCTCTGCCAGTTGGTGTTGGTCGTGAAACTGGCGGCCGTGTTGAACGACAGATGCGTGTTGAGCGCCGTACCGAGCTCCTCCTTGGCTGGATTCAACGGCAGGTAGCCTTGCAGCCGGAGAATTCCGTAAATCAGCAGCATCCCGACGACGCTGAACATCAGCAGAGCGAGCGTGTAGTTTTTCCATCCCTGCTCGCGCTTCGGGTCGATGCCGAAGAGGCGATAGAAGATGCGCTCGACCGGACCGAGGACAGGGTCCAAGAGAGTCTTGCCGCCTTCCAGCACCGCAAACAGGTACACGCCGAGCGGCTTGGTCAGCAGCAGCAGCAAACCCGAGAAGATCAACAGTTGAATCCATCCGATTGCAGTCATGATTCTCTCACGCGCTTAAAATTTCTCGGGACGCAGCAACGTCACGAACAGGTACACGATCAACGCTACGGCGACGGCTCCGATGAACAACTCGTACATGCTTTACTCCCAGATTATCTTCACAGTTATGGCCGGGCGGCTGCGTAGACGTAGCCGCCGCACGCGGCGAAGAACGCGAGCGTTAACACGATAAAAATCAAGTCACCCATAATTGTCCTCTGAACAGTTTGAACCGAGCCGTTAGCCGTGCCCGCGGATCAGTCGTTTGAGTCGATCAGTAAGCTTGTCGGCCGCGTTGCTCGAGATGGGAGCAACGAACTGCTGCTCATCGCCTAGAGCGACCGATTGAGTCGTGCTGCCTAATGTGGTCAGCTCGTACAGCCGTCGCATGTTTTGTTGCGCGGGCGCGTACTGTCGATTCGCCCGGATCGCCTTGCCGTAGTAGCTCCGCGCGGCGGCTTTCCGCCCGCTGGCTTCGTGAAACACGCCGGCCAGGTTGAGGAACGTCGCATCGTTGCTGGTGATACTGCCGGCTTTCATCAGGAGCGATTCAGCGTCCTTGAACTCGCCTTCGCGTAGCGCCTCACGCACTTGGTTGAGCACATCGTCGTAATTCAGTTCCTGGGGAGGCGTCACATCCGGCGGCGGTGGTTCGGCGAGCACCGCCTGCACCGTGGCGCGCAGATCGTCGGGCGTCGTAGGCTTCTCGATGAACTCTCGGGCTCCGAGCCGCATCGCCTTAACGGCGGCAGCAATGGAGCCGTATGCCGTCAACACAATGATCGGCGGCTTTTCGCTGGACGGCACTTCCTTCAACTCTTCCAGTAGGGACATTCCATCCATCACGGACATCGAGAGATCGAGGATCATCAGCCCTGGCATCCGTTGGCCCATCATCTCCAACGCCACGCGGCCGTTGGGAGCTTCGGTAACTTCGTGACCAACCGCGTCGAGCGCGGTGCGCAAAGTGAGCCGGATGTTGGGCTCGTCGTCGACGATTAGGATGTTGGTGCGATTCTTCATCAAGTTGTCCTGGTCATGCTCAAACTGCTCGCCCAGCTTCGGCAGCATCCGCTGCGGGGGATTGGCTTCTTGCCGCAATCGCTGTGTCCGCCGATCGCAATGTGAATGTGAATCGCGTTCCGGCCCCCGGATCGCTCTCGACGCCCATCCGGCCGCCGTGTGCTTCGACGATCTCCTTGGCGATCGCCAGGC
>JACMML010000262.1 GCA_014379105.1 Phycisphaerae bacterium | reverse complement strand
GCTGCCGGCGTAGATCGTGTTCGGCGTGTTGCCCGCGACTGCATTCGTCCAAGTCAAGCCATTCCACCATGCCAGGTACAGATCCGCCTCGTTCTGGCCGACTGTCAGCGCGGAGGGGTCGTAGTTCATCTGGAGCACGAACACGTCGCTCCCGGTCCCGCTGAGCGACAGCACGTCGCTCGCGCCCCCGATCGAACCGAACGCGCTGAGTTGGGTGGGTGACGGCGTGACGATCTGCATGCTCACCGTCGTACCGCCGCTGGTGACGCCTTCGAGCAGCTTTGCTTCGGTCGGCGCCAGTGAGCCGGCGCTCGGATTGCCCGACACATTGAGATTGGCGAAAGATTGTCCGGCGGTTAACGGCGCCGAGCCCGCGCCGGAGGTATTTCCAGTAACCACTGCCGAGAGTTGAACATTGACGGTATACGTGTCGGGCGCATCCACCTGCACGTTCGATCCGCCGGCGTAACCGACGCCCCAGACGGTGGAGTAGGTGGCTGTATACGTGCCGTTGAGCTTGCCGGCGGTGTCGAACGAAAAAGTGGTCGCTTTGCGGAAGTTGGCAGCCAGTTGGTAATCGCCGTGGCCGTACGGATTAGGGCTCGCGGGATCGAACAGCGCGGTGTGCGTGAACGCGGGGTTAGATACCGTTTCGCTCAGCCACTTCTGCTGCGCCTGAAAGGTCCCCATGTAGAGGTTTTCAAAGCTGATCGATTTTGTTTTAACCGCGCCAGCGCCCTGGTCCACGGCCGCCACCAGGTCGCCATTGGGGTTGTAGCTCCCTAGATTTCCCAGATGCGCGATCGGCATGGGCGCGCGGTTGATGTACGCCTCGACATAGACGCGGTTATCAAACGTCAGGTTATTGTCATTGGTATCGCTGGTGTTGAACGCCTGATGATTGGATTGGAACGACCCGAGCGTGTCCGTCGCGACGCGAATGCCGAACGACGTCTGGGTGGTGCCGGGCCCAATCGGCAGCGTACCCGCGCCGCCGAGGCGCGTAATTGCGGTCGTGCTGTTGTTATCGCTGATGAAATAGCTCGTGCCATTAGGCCCGGCATTGGTGACCGACACCGGAGTTGTCACGAAGCTACCGGCCGGCTGGGCCAGCTTGGCGATGCTAATATTCTGCGGTGACACTTGCAGGTCGCTCGTCAAGACGGGTCCACCACCTCCGCCGCCGGCGTCGTTAAACGAAAAATTGTTGATGATCAGTGATTGAGTTGTGCTGCTGTTGAAAAATCCGAACGACCCGAACAGGCTGCCGACCGAAACGTTGGAGATCGTGCCGCTCCCACTCACAGGGGTCGGGAGTACGCTACTCCCATAGCCGCCCCCGGAGAACGGGGCACTGTAAGAAAAGCTGACACTTCCGGTGGGCGGCGAGAAAAGAAACAGCCCATTGCTGCTTCCCGGCGGACCACCTGGAGGGCCCCCCGGAGGGCCTCCCGGCGGACCCAAAGTCGGGTTGATAGTGAGTTGATCTGGAATCAGGTCAAAATTTGTATCGGTGAATGAGTAAAAGGTGCCGGGATTCACTGACCAATTGATGGACGAGAATGAACCCGTAAAACCATTGGTAATCGTAGCGCTGGCGACGGATGCCGTTCCGACGAAGGCAATTAGCGCGCGCAAAAAAAGCCCGCTCAGGTGAGGGGTGGATGACATTTATTCTCCCTTTCGAGTTTTGGAAGGGAGCAAGGTATCTGCTACGAAGCGAGATTGCCATCCCCAATTTGTGGGTGTCAGACGTTCTTAAGAAAACGCGCCGCAAGTTCTGTGATGGAACTCACGCCAAAATGTTTGAATATCGCCTTGGCGTGGTCGTTCACGGTATCAATGCTGATCTGCAGGGTCGTTGCAACCTGCTTACGTCCAAGCCCGTCCAGCAGAAGCAGCATGACCGCCCGCTGTCTCGAAGTAAGCCCGACGAACGCCTCGGCGGGGACCTGCTCGGCGGCAGCGACCTGCAGACAAGCGGCGTGTGCGATCATGGCCGCGACGATTCCACTCTCGCGTTCTCCAAATGCGCCGTCCGCCTCGCTGCGAAAGAAAAAGAGGTTGAACCACGTGTCGGTGCCGACGTAACGCACGCCTTGCACCCATTCGGCCATGCCCGCGGGCGCGAAGTATTCGTAGAGCTTGGACGCCTTCCATCGGGCGTCGTCCACCACATCACTACGAACGTGAATCGCCCGTTGATCGCGCACGAGCTGGAGTAGAACGGGCTTGCGGATCAGCGCGTCGGTATCGGGTAACAGCGAGCCCGTCATAAGCGCGTGCCGGTGCACATCGGTATAGCCGCTGTCGATGATGCCCAGCGGTGCGACGCAGGAATCCTGCGGCGTGCCGCGTCCCCACGCCCAGTGTCCGGCGGTGGCGCGCAGCAGTAGGCACAGGCCTTTCACGATCGCCAGACGTCGCGAATGCGAGTCCGCCAGCGGCCCGGTCGCGTGTCCGAGCAGCGCGGCAATCGCCAGTGCATCCGCGGCATCCACCCCTGCATTCGATCCGATAGGATTGACCATGCTGAATTCCTGAATCGAACGAGGTGCCTTGCCCTGTGAGCACGCGAGCTTAGCGGCAAGTGTGCGCCGGATTCAAGAGACAGCCATTTCAAGAAAACAATTGGCGTGTCGGGTCAGATTTCTGAACACGCTTCATCAGACGCTGGGCCGCGCGCTCTTTGCCGAGTCCGTGGAGCGCCAGCGCCTGCATGTGCCGCGCGGCGATGGTCTGCTGCGATTGTAAATCCTCGTCAAACAACAGCATCGTCGGCAGCGACGTCGCAAAATAATCGATTGTTGCGGGAGTTCGCTCCAGTGCGCGGGCATGGTCCAGAAGCTGATGGAGCAACCGCGCCGCCCGCTTGGGATGGCCGAGGCATGCAAGGGATTTTGCGCTGTAATAGGTCATATTGGAAAATGCGCGGACGCTCATGAGTTGAAAATCCCCCTCAAATTCCGCGGCGATTGTCCAATGCCGCTTCGCCTGGGCGCGATCACCGGATGCGTCGGCGGCGATGCCGATCCAGTAGTGAACGTCGCTGCAGTTGGCTAGCAGGTGACGCGCCTCGCCGAGGTTTGGCGGGGCGGTGAGGGCGTGCTCAAAAAACGACCGCGCGGCCGCGGTGTTTCCGTCCGCCAGCGCCGCCTGGCCGAGCGCCAGGTGCGTGCGCGTGTGCTGCTGTAGCGCCTGGCCTTCCCCGCCTTCCCAGGGCTGGAATTGACGCGTCGAGATGATCTTCTGTGCCGCCTTGTGTTTGCCCGTCTGGTTGAGCAGCGCACAGAGTTCGATCGACAGGTCATCCCGCTGCTCCACCAGATCGCGATGGATCAGCAGTTGCCTCAACCGCTTTGTCGGCGCGATGCCGACGCGCTTGTAGAGTTGATCGCGCTCGTAAAGCAGGCGCGCATCCAGCGGATCATTCGCGACGGCGCGCTGGTACGCCTTTAGCGCCTTTTTCGGCTGCCGCAGCACATTGAAATAGCCGATGCCGAGATTGCGCCACACGGTGGGGAATGAACCGTCGAGTCGCGCAGACGCCTCCCACAGCTTGATCGCTTCGGCATAACGTTTTCGATCGTAGAGCAGATTGCCGAGGTAATACCTGGCGCGGGCGTCCGACGGCCGGGCGGAAATCGCGTACTCGAGGATCGTGATCTCCTCGAGCCGCGCGGGAAAACAGTAGTCCGGCGATGCGCCGGCGGCGCGGTCGAGGTGCGGCGCGGCATCCTTACCATCAAGATTGCTCAAGTACGCGCGGTAGTAATGCAGCATCGGCTCGCTGCCGAGCGAGTCAGCCGACGTCACATCATTTAGCACGCGCAGTGCGTCAGCCACAAGCCCGGCGCTTGCGTAGTCGAGTGCGATGTCGAAACGGACCTGCGTGTCGCAATGAAGTGGGTCGCCGGCAAGATCGCGTGCGAAGAAATCGAGCGCATCCCGCGAACGCGTAGTGCGCAGGTCATCGTCGGCCTCTTCCGGACGGCCGAGCTTGCGGAGGACGATCGTCTTCAGATTTCGCGCCTTGAGATGATCGGCATCGCGCGCCAGTGACCGGTTAAGGTGATCCAGCGCCGCCACACAGCGCTTGGAGCGCGCATCGAGTCGAGCCAGCGCGAAATGCCCCGCGCTCTGCCACGCCGCCGACCAGCATGCCTTGGAGAAGGCGGTATACGCGTCGTCAAATTGACCGAGGAATTGAAGCGCGATTCCCAGCCCGTAAAAGGCTTCGCCATCGGGCGGATTTGGATTGCGCTGCGTGAGCCGCGCGATGGCCGTGCGAAAATGTCGGCATGCCAGCTCGAACTCCCCGCGACGCAGACGCCAGTTTCCCGTGGCCGTATTGCAGCGTGAATCTCCCGGATCGCGCTTGAGCGCCTCTTGCCAGTACGGCTCGGGCATGCGTGTTGCGTGTCGGTATTGCTGCAGATGCACGCCGGCGAGATAGAGTTCGTCGATTGATGCGATGTCCCGCGGCACGGGGATCTCAGTTGCCGCTGGCGGAATTTTGCCGGCGCGAGGCGCCTTTGGTTCGTACCGGATCAGAACTTGGCCGGCATCCCGCACTTCCAGCGTCAGCGATTCGGCATCGATACCTTTCGCAATTGCGACTGTCTCCAGAAACGGAGCTGACGGTGAAAGGAGCGCGGCCCACCGCTTGATCTCGTGCCCGGTGCGATCCGACAGCGTGATCACTCCGTCAGGATGGTCGGCAGTCACCGCGACCGCCACGCTCACGGTGCGATCAACGATCTGCAGCCGCACGGCCGCATCGATGTTGGCGTGGTGCGCCGGACCGATCTCACGGATCGGGTACCAGAATTGGCTGAAGGTCTTGGTTTCACCGGGCTGGAGAAACGTGAAATCCGGCTGATTGTCCGTGAATACGCCGGCCATCAATTCGATATACGGCCCGTCGGCGTCGGTCAGCAGCCGGTCCCACGCGTAGCCGAAATCATGGTTGCCCCATGTCCACTGTTTCTTTCCCGGCGCAATGTGATGGTCGGCCACGTGCACCAGCCCGGCGCGGGCGGCGTGATCGTAGCCGCCGAAAAAATCTTCCTGCGATCCCATGCACATGTAACTGGTCGGCACGGGAATATTGGCGTACCAGCTCAGGTCATTGGCGGCATACGTGCCCGCCGGATTGAATTGCCGCGGCCGCTCGTGCGCGGGCACGCCATGTCTGGCCCGGGCTGCGTAATCGACCCCGTAATAATGTCCATTGCACAGCGGATACGCGCTGGTCGCGCGCTTCGCGTGATCGGCGATGTAATACACGTCCGGCGGAAAAAAGCTCTGGTACTGCTCGTGCACGCGCGTCGCGACATTGGCCCACCAGAGAAACGTCTGCGTCAGCGAAGTGCGATTGTAGAGCCGCACCTTGAGCTCGATATACGACCGCCCGGGATGCAGGCAGACGCCGTGCATCCCCTTGAGGCGATTGAGCGGATCGTGTTCGCTGAGCCAGATTGTGACCGAGCCATCAGCGTGATTTTCGATTACCCAATCCGCCGGCATGAACGTCCCCGGCCGATGATGCTGTGGCCAGTTAAACTCGATGCCGCCGCTGATCCACGGCCCGGCCAGGCCGACCAGCGCGGGCTTGATCACGTTCTGCCGGTAAACGAAATCGTAGCCATTGGTTTTGTCCAGCGCCACATGGATGCGGCCGCCGATCTGCGGAAGGATCATTACGCGGACGAATTCGTTCTCAATGTGCAGCGCCTGCCACGCGTGATCGATTTTGTCGCCGCTGATCCGGTCGTAAAACGGCAGTGGATAGATCTTGCCGCTGGAGCCCTGGTAGACGCGCTTCTCCAGGAACATCGGATTCTTGTCCGGCAATTGGGGGAGATAAGTGGGGATCGTGACCGGCTCGGACCACGCCTTTACGGCGCTGGTCAGATCAGTCGGTGCAACGGGGAGCGTGAAGCGAGGATTGGCGTTGGTCATCCAGTCTGATTATGGCTGAGCGTTGCTGGATCGGCCATCCGTGCGGCATTTTCACTGGCATTATCAGCGAAGGGCGGCGGCGGCGTCCTGGGCGAGCATGTCGTCGCGGAGCGGGGTGAATGTGTCGATCAACACCGTTTCGGCATCGCCGCTGACGCACCCGTGCGGGACATCACCGGGCAGGAAGATGCTCTGTCCCTGCGTGAGCTGGACCACCTTGTCGCCGACATTGAACGTCACCGACCCGCGTGCGACATAGACATGCTGCTCGTGCGGATGGCTATGCGTAGGCATCGTCGTGTGCGGCGCGATGACGACCTGCACCTGCATCATCCGCTGCCCGACCGCAAGTGTCTGCCGTCGGGCGGAATCGGAGATGGTGATCCAGGGGTGCGAATTTTCTGATGCCTGATCCAAATGTTCGCGCAGTGATCGCACGTCAGTTAGAAGTACGGGAAGTTTTTCAAGAATAATGTCCCACGAGACGTAATGATCGATCGTGTCGTAACCGTGACTGAGTTGATTTCGGAAGCCAATGGCTTTCTTGTGCTCAGACAAGCGTTCGAGCAGAGACGGATCGAGTTTTCGGAGTCGGGTTAAGGCTTCGCCGATGATCTCGAACTGTCTCTCCACGGCGGACCGAAAATAAGCATCACTTAAATAGTCCTCAACCGATCTTCCGCGCGAGAACTCGACTATTCGCATCGCGGCTTCTTCGATGTCCTGCAGAAGCTTTCGCGGGTCATGCGGCATAAATTGCAACCTTGGACGCATCTACATTTCGGCGGAAGTAGGGATTGCGAATCGATCCGTCCGTTACCAAATCAACTTTGCGGCCGAAAAGCGACTCAAGGTCGAACAAAAGTCCGAAAAATCGATCCGATGCTTTGTGATGGGTCCAGTTATGAAAATGAACCACGAGATCCAAATCACTGTTCTTGCGATCGAATCCTCCCC
This sequence comes from Phycisphaerae bacterium, assembly GCA_014379105.1. Classification (GTDB taxonomy): domain Bacteria; phylum Planctomycetota; class Phycisphaerae; order Tepidisphaerales; family Tepidisphaeraceae; genus JACMML01. The sequence goes on along the minus strand of JACMML010000262.1, from coordinate 1,568 downwards.
CAACGGCAGAGCCGAAAAGCTCCAGCCGCCGCACGCCGTATTTGGCGCACAGCGCTTCGAGAGCCGCGCGATGTTGTTCGATCAAGTCGAGCATCGGTTTGATTGTATCACACCGTCTGCGGCTTGGGATTATTACCAAAACGGCTGTCGGGCACGTTAACACGTTTGTTGGTCGTCGGTGCCGGACCCTTCAGGCCCATGATCAGGAACAGCACGACACTGATCGCCGCGTTCATCACCAGGAAATAGAGCGCCGTGCGGCCATCCAGTTGGTGTAGCTGGCGCCTCGGGTGAGGTAGACGACCACCGCCGTCGCGACCAGCAGGCCGATGCCGATGGGGATCAGGCCGCCCCATGCGAGGCGCATCAGTTGATCGAATCGGAATCGCGGGAGCGACCAGCGGACCCACATGAACAGGAACAGCACAAAAGCCGCCTTGCCGAAGAATGCGCACATGCGCAGGAAGCAGAGCACCAGGCTCTCGGTCCAGCCGATCTGTCCGCCGGGTACTGGCTGAGTGCCGGTGATCTTGTTGAACGCCCAGTCCATTCCCGGCATGTGCCAGCCGCCGAAGAACAGCGCGATGCAGACGCAGCTGGTGGTGATCATGCCGGCGTATTCGCTGAGGAAGAACAGCGCGAAGCGCATCGAGCTGTATTCGGTGTGATACCCGCCGACCAACTCTTGCTCGGCCTCAGCCAGGTCGAACGGCGCGCGGTTGGCCTCGGCGTGGATGCAGATCAGGAACAGTACGAACGCCAACGGCTGGGCAAAGACGTTCCACGCCGGAATGGGGATCGGCCCGAGATACCAGTATCGCGCCTGGTCTTCCACCAGCCGCGCCAGATCGAGCGTGCCGAACATCAGCACCACAATGAGCACCGAAAGCCCCAGCGGGATCTCGTAGCTGATCATGTTGGCGGTGGCGCGCAGCGCGCCGAGGAACGAGAATTTATTATTGCTCGCCCACCCGCCGACGACGATGCCGTACACCGCAAGCGATAGCGACGCGAGGATAAACAGCAGGCCGATCGATAGGTCCGCGCTCTGGAATCGCCAGCCACTGACGAAGGTAATGAAATGCTTTGTGCCGGCGCTGTCGGTCACCGTTTCAACCGCCTGCGGCTTCTTCAGCATCGTGCTGTACCAGGGGAGGCTTGGTGTCACCGATTTATCCGCATAGGCGATGATGTTGGCGTCGGATTCACCCGCCAGATGCGACGCCGTGACGTCGATGCGGTGCGTGGTGACCTTGGTCCCGCCCCACGGGATCGCGACCAGCGAGACCACCACGGTCAGCATCATCACAATGGGCGCGACGCTGAAGAGGACCTTGTCGACGTGACTGGGTCGATAATCCTCTTTGACCAGAAACTTCAGCCCGTCCGCCATCGGCTGGCCGAGTCCCCAGAAATGGAACTTGGGCATGAACGGCAGCCCAAACCCGAACCCCACGCGGTTGGGCCCGAGCCGGTCCTGCGCCCATGACGCCACTTTGCGCTCCAGAAGGATCAGGTACGCCACCATTCCCATGGACATCCCGAACGCCAGCACGGCGATGTAGATC
>JACMML010000261.1 GCA_014379105.1 Phycisphaerae bacterium | reverse complement strand
GCGCCGCCAGCAGGCTGAGAAGTGTTTGCAATCCATACAACGGCAGATTCGCGATCAAAACGCCGATCGATACCGCCAACGCGAACCGCCGGCGCTCGCGTGGATCATGCCGGATCGTGCGCCATGCGCGCATCGGATTAAACCATCGCAACATTCGCTCGAAGATGGTTCCCGTAGTCGTCGCGTCGTCCGCGGCGTGCGTTCGCCGAGGCGGAATCGGCCAGAACGACCTCCCCAGAAGACGTAAGTGCATGCACATTCCCACAGCCGTATCTTTCCATGGGCGGAAATGACTGACTCGCTCGCCGGGAAGGTTGTAGATGCAGCGGATCGGTGTCTCGACCACCGGAATATTTGCCCAGCCGCAGCGAGTGAGTATTTCAGTCTCAAATCCGTAGCGTGTCGAGCGGGCATGGAGTTGCAGAACGCTAATCGGATAAACGCGCAGTCCGCATTGGCTGTCGGATAACCGAACACCGCTTTCGAGATAGACGAACCGATTACTCCACATCCGCCCGACCCGGCTGGCGCGAGGGTAATCGGCTGCCCACATGTCGCGGGCACCGAGAATCAGCGCATTGGGATGCGCTCGCGCCGCTTCGATCAGTCGCGGCACGTCGGCCACGTCGTGCTGGCCGTCGGTGTCGATGGTGATGACATGGGTGAATCCGCGCTGCTGAGAATGATCAAATCCGCTCCTCATCGCGGCGGCTTTGCCGCGGTTGATGGCGTGTGTCAGAACCTCGCAATCGCCGGACATTTCTTGAAGGGTATTCGCCGTGCCGTCGGTCGAGCCGTCGTTGACCACGATCAACGGCAGCCGCAGCGCGAGAATCTGAGACAGCACCGCGCACAGCGATGCGGCGTTGTTGTAAGTCGGTGCAACAACGACAAACCGGCATGCACCGGGCTGATCGAACAAACCTTCGGACATTCCAGACAAATTATCGGTTTACCGTCGTGGTGACCAGCCTCTGGGTTCCACATGTGCCAACGAGAACGTCTTAGCCATTTACGACGTCGCCGCCATTGATATGGATGACCTGGCCGGTGATGTAGGTGGCATCCTCACTGGCGAGGAACACGTAAGCGCCCGCGCATTCCCACGGTTGGCCGGGGCGTCCCATCGGGGTGTCTTGCCCGAACTTGGCGACTTTTTCGTCCGGGAAGGTCGATGGGATCAACGGCGTCCAGATCGGCCCGGGCGCAACGGCATTCACGCGGATATTCTCCGGCGCAAGCATCTTTGACAATGATCGGGTGAATGTCACCATCGCGCCTTTGGTGGCCGAGTAATCGAGCAATTGGTTTTGCCCGCGATACGCCACTACCGAGGCGGTGTTGATAATGGTGCTGCCGGGCTGGCGGCGCAGGTGCGGCAGCGCGGCCTTGGCGAGGTAGAAATTTGAGAAGATATTGGTCGAGAATGTGCGAACGAGCTGCTCCTGCCCGATATCCTCAATGGATTCCTGCGGATGCTGCTCGGCGGCGTTATTGATCAGGATATCGAGGCGTCCCAGGCGGCTTACCGTCTGTTGAACTGCCTGCTGACAAAACGATTCGGACCCGATGTCTCCCGGCAGCAGCAGGCATTGACGGCCTTCTGCTTCGATCAGGCGTTGGGTTTCCTGGGCATCTTCATGTTCGTCCTTGTAGACGATTGCAACATCAGCGCCCTCCTTGGCATACACCACCGCCACCGATCGGCCGATGCCGCTGTCGCCGCCGGTGATGAGCGCGACGCGATCGAGCAGGCGGTCCGCGCCGCGATATCCATCGCGCACTACGACGGGCTTGGATATCATCTTCTCCTGTATGCCGGGCTCTTCCAGCCCGTTATGTCCGGTGCGCTTAGTCCGTGCATTGGTGTCAGATGTCGTGTCCATGACTGCTCCTGAAAATGGCTATTCGATCGCGGCTGGTTGGTTATCCCTCATGCGTGTTGGCACCGCCGGAACGCTCTGAACGAGAATCGCATTCAACATAGATAACTTAGTGCAAAGGGTGGCCAGGCGGTCTTCGATGTTGGCCGCGTCAAAGTTGGCGGTATCAGCTGACGAGTGGCCGGCTGCTTTGGCGCTGGACTGCTCGATGCAAATGCCGAGCTTCTGAATTTCCTCGGCGACATACTCCATCAGCGTGTCCACCATCGGGAAGTCTGTCACCCATAACGGCATCGACGGCGCGCTGAAAGACCAGCGGCTGAATCGGGTCGCAATTCCGGACAGGTCTGATCTCCAGCGAGTTCTGGAGGTCGTTGTGTCAGCCGCTGCGCTAGAGGCAGTCTGATCAACGGATTGGGCGGCAGGGCACAAGACGCCGGTGAATGGGTTTCCCTGTGTCATGGCTGAGGAGTCTGGCGTGTTGGCGCGTAGAAATCATCAGGATGGTCGTGTCCGTGGGCTTACGGAATTCCCCGAGAACACGTTTTAGAATTCGCTTTCGAACGCTCAAAGATTCTCATGTTCGTGAAAGCTCTTCATCAGTGGTTGGTACGCAGAGTTCCTCATATCTCCGGGCGGGGCCTCCCCCTCGGGCCGAGACAGTGAAATTCCTATAGCGAGTGCGAGCAACGGCCTGATAGCTGACAGGCACGGCTAATCGCACAATTTGCCACATAGTCGTTTAGGAGTAGTTCGGTCGGCATGTCCGGCGCGTGAAGGAAATGATTCGATCATGGTTTTCAGAACAAGATCAAATTTCATCGCAATTGCTTGTGTGACCACCCTGGCAGCCTCCGGGCTCTCACTTGCGCAATCTGGTACCGGTCCGGTTCGCGCCCGCATCCCCGGCGATAGCACCGCAAATTCAGAAACAGCCGGCGCAGCAAATACCCCGGCGGATTCCTCGACGGTCGCGGGTGCGGCTGCAACCGGTGCAACGGCAAACGGCGCCACTGGTGCGACGGTTGGAGCGACGGGGACCAACGAAACGCCCGGCACAACACCTGGCGCAGATGCGGCGTCTACAGGTACCGCCGATGCTAGCACCGACCCGGCTGCCGGTGCCGCTGGTGTGACGGGGGCGGGTGGGGCAATCACAGGTCAAACTGGTGCAACTCAAGCTGGTGCCACGACGGGTGCCGGTACCGCATCGGGTGCGAGCACTGCAGCAGGGACAGGTTCGGTTGGGAGCTCAGCAACGGGCTCGGCAAACATACCCCATGTGGCGACCAATATTGGAAGCCCAACTGCCGGTGCCGCGACAACCGGCGCGGGAATCTCAGGTGATAGTCCTAACCGAGGCGTCAATCCCGTACCTGGAACCACGGTCGTGCCCGGGACGGGCGCAATCAGCACCGGCGGGACCAACACAGGCATCACCACTACAACTACACCGCCTGTCGGTGTGTCCACCGACGCGAGCGGCGCGGGGGCGACGGGCTCAACAGGGGGTGCGCCTGCAAATTCAACGGGCACGGCTACACCCACTGCGGGAAAGGGCGGGACCGACAGCGGCGGCATTCGCTCGAGTGCGCCCGTTGGAAGCGTGAACAGCACGGGAAGTGCCGGATCGAGCAGTGGAGCCACGGGTAATGATGCATCCGCCGGAACATCAACTGGTGGCGGATCATCAACCGGCGAGTCAACGGATCAATCCGGCAACCGCGGGGCCGCTGCGGGCATCGGAGGGTCGGGTGCCGACCGCGGACGCTCGAGTCGAACCAACAACGGCGGATCCGGCGCAGGCAACTCGAATAACTCCAGCAACAACAGCGGCGCTGATAACGCCAACGCCGGGAACAATTCCAACGCCGGTGGCGGTAGCTCCGGCGGATCATCGGGCGGATCTTCCGCTGGATCAGGATCTGGTGCCGGGAGTGCTGGAGGCGGCGGCTCAACAAGCGCCGGTGGGAACTGAACAGCAGAATTGCAAAACATTTGGAATCAGACTTTAGAAAGGACTGAGATATGAAACGAGCAGCTCTACTTATGGCGTGTGCATTAACCGTCACCGCGTGCGACGACGGTGCGAATCAGACAACTGCTACGCCCGGCTCCTCAACCCCGTCTGTGGCTACGGGTACGGGAAGCGGCAACACCGGGAATAACTCCGGCACCCCGGCGGTAAGCGGCACATCCCGCGACGCGGGAGCCGGCGCGGCCGCCAGCGCTGGAACCGGCACCGGGCCAACCGGGACAGGAACCGGCATGGGCGCGAACACCGGCGTCGGCGGGGCTGGTACCGGAACCGGCGCAACAGTCGCGCCCGGCACCGGCACAGTCGGTGGTGCGGTCGCTGGAACAGGCGACGCGCAGGCACGTGACCGGGACAACACTGGTGTCAACGAACGCGACCGGGCCGAAGGTGCGAAAACCGCTGGCATGCAAGGCCAGGGGAAAAGTGACATCGATCTGACCGCCGAGATTCGTCGCCGCGTGACGGATACCAAGATGTCAATCAACGCTCAGAACGTGAAGATCGTTACCGTCAACG
>JACMML010000028.1 GCA_014379105.1 Phycisphaerae bacterium | reverse complement strand
TCGAACCGCAGGCGCTGCAGGATATCGGCCAGCTCGATGTCGACGCCGAGGTCGTACGAATTGAGCTTGAGTTTGTAGTCGTGAGGCCGCAGCCCCGCGTCTTCACGGACGTCCATCGCGAGCGTCGCCACGTTGCCGTCGACGGACAGCTTCCAGTGCTGATACTGAGCGGGGTTAATTTCGAAGGTTACGGCCGGCGGAGCGACAGTCGGTTCCACAAAGCGAAGTTTACTACGGTTTTAAACGCTCGTTCAAACTCGTGGTATAACGAGTCATGGTTGAATTCGGCGCCAAAGCACGACTTCAACATTAAAGCCGGTAAGTAAGCCCCCCTTATGTCACGACAGCCAGGAAGCGGCGACCGGCGGACGGAGATTCTGAAGAGCGCGGCGGCGGCGTTCCGGAGGCGCGGCTATCACGGCGCGAGCGTGGACGAGATTGCCTCGGCCCTCGAAATGACCAAGGGCAATCTCTACTACTACTTCAAGAACAAGGAAGAGATTCTCTTCGCCTGCCACGAATACTCGCTCGACAAGTTGCTGGCGCTGATGGCCGATGTCCAGGCCGAGACCGCTTCACCCGAGGCCAAGCTTCGCCGGCTGGTGCTCGCCTTCGTCCACTTGATCCTCGACGACCTGCACGGCACCGCGCTGACGCTCGATCCCGAAGCGCTGTCACCGCCGCTGTTCAAGCGCGTCATCGCCAAGCGCGATCAGTTCGATCATGGGATCCGCGACATTATCCAGCAAGGCATCGACCAGGGCGCGTTCAGGCCGGGCGATCCGAAGATGATCGAGTTCGCGATGATGGGGGCGATCAACTGGATCGCGAAGTGGTTCGATCCCGCGGGCCCGATGACCTCGGACCACATCGGCGACGCATTCGCCGACTACCTGGTCGGCGGACTGAAAATAACAAAGAACGAATAACAAAGAACAAAAGAAGAATTCGTTATTTGGTATTCGTTATTTCAGGACGCAGTTTCTCCCGGCTTCAGTTGCAAGACTTCAATACCGGTTCCCGCGAGATGCTGCTCGAGCTGCTCCGGCGTGCCGCTCAGCAGCGGGAACGTGCCGTGATGCATCGGCACTACTTGCTTCACCCCAAGCCACTGCGCGGCGAGCGCCGCCGTGTCGGGGCCCATCGTGAATCGATCGCCGATCGGCAGAAACGCGATATCCGGTTTATACAGCTCGCCGATCAATTTCATGTCGCCGAACAGCGCCGTGTCGCCCGCGAAATAGATCGTCTGGCCGTTCTCCAGCCTGACGATGAAGCCGGCCGCTTCGCCCAGATAGACGATGCCGTTGTCGTCGAAGCTGCTGCTGTGGCGCGCGTCGGTCATCGTGATGCGCAGCCCCTTACTCGTGATCGTGCCGCCCTTGTTCATCGGCTCAACCGCCTTGATGCCCTTCGCTCCGAGGTAGGTCGTGATCTCCCAGATTGCGACGACCGTCGCACCCGTCGCCCTGGCCAGCGCTTCGGCGTCGGTGAAGTGATCGAAGTGACCGTGAGAGATCAGGATCAGGTCGGCCGCTTTGGGCCGGGCGGCTTCGGGAAACGACGGATTACCCGTCAGCCACGGGTCGAGCAACACCTCTTTTCCTCCGGGAGTGCGCAGACGAAAGGAACTATGGCCAAGCCACGTAATTGCAAGCGATTGCATGGCACCTAATATACTTATTAAGAAACGCAGGCACGTAACGCAGGCACGAGACGCAGGCACGAGACGCAGCTACGAGACGCAGGTTCCAGATGGTTGAAGCGCCGTTACATTTCATCAAGCCTAGAGAGCCCAAGCCCGAGTGGCTCAAGGTGCGTG
>JACMML010000260.1 GCA_014379105.1 Phycisphaerae bacterium | reverse complement strand
CGAGAAGGCGATCTGCCCGCTGCTGTTCATCGATGGCATCGGCTGCACGCCGACGCTGGTTTGCTCAATCGCGGTGCGGTTGCTTGTCAGCGGCTGCTCGGGTGTATCAAACGCGAGGATGCCGCGTCCGAGGCCGCCAAACGGTCGCGTGTGCTCCATCTGCACCGCCACCGTGCCGGCGTCATTCACGTCGAGGCGCTGCGTGTTGTAAAAGATCCCCGATCCGCTGCGCAGGACACTTGGCGACCCGCCAATCGGGCCACGCTGCAATGAGCCGGCGCTGCTGACGATGGTGCTGAACGCGGTGGTCCCGTTCTCGCTCATGGCGACGAAACGGGCCGCGGGGCTTCCGTCCTCCTGCAAATCCTCGTGATAGGTTGTGATCGGCCCGGCGGAAGTGGTCGTGCGATAGACGCCGCGGTACGAACCGCCGGGACTGCCCCGTGCCGCCACGAACGCAACATCACCGGCGGACCGGACCGCGATGCTGTTAACCAGATCCAGACTGCTCGCACCGATGTTGATCGGGGTCAGCACGCCGGCCTGCCAGGAATGCAATCCGTCGGCGAATGTGTCGAATGCTTCGGTGGGGAAGACGACTTTGCCGTCCTGCGAGATCGGAATAGGCACGCCCGGTTTCAGCCACGGGACACCGGAGGACAATTCGGTTGCCAAAAGCGAGAACGACGCATCCGCCAGCGCGGCGGAGGTACAAATAGACGCCGCAGCGCACGAAGCGACGGCAAGGCGGGCGGAAGTGGTGGGCACGCGAATTCTCTCCTGGTGGTTGAGGGGAAGGTCGGTCATCGCCCCGGCGCTATACAAGATGCCCAGGCAATTACGTGCCAGTATACGAGGCGCTAATCCGCAAGTTCAAGCAAAAGATTGCCGCCGCGGGCAATATCGCTGTGGTTGATCTGGAGCGCCTGGAGCGTTTTGCCGTCATACTCGGCGCGATCGACATACCGGCCCGCGCACCCATGCCGCGGCGTAGCGGTAATGGTGAACGTTCGGCCGGGGAAATACGCGGGGTCGAGATGGATCGTCACCCGATCAAAGAGCGGCGCGGTGATCTGATACGTCGGCGTCGCGCCGGCGGCGCCATCGATGCTGAACAGGCCGATCGCGATCAGCACGTTCCACGCGCCCATAATGCCCTGGTCTTCGTCGCCGCCGAACGAATCGGTGGGGGCGTTGCCCGACTTGAGATTGTCGAGCACCTGCGTCAGCCAGTACTGCGTCCGCCGGGCATCGCCGGCGGCGTGAAACAGGTGCACGCACGGCAGCGCCGGCTCGTTGCCGAAATCCAGCGGGATTTCCTGATGATGTTCGTGCGCGACGAAAAAGCCCTTCTCTCGCGTCTTCTGGAATGCCTCTTCCAGCCGCGCGAGGAATCGCTCGCGCGAGCCGAATAGCTCGACCGCGCCCGCGACATCGTGCGGCGCGTTGAACGTATACGTCCACGCGTTGGCCTCGGTCCAGCCGCGGCGCTGCCACGGGTCGAACGGCTCGAGCCATGTGCCGTCGCGGTTTCGCGGACGGCAGAAGCCGATCTTTGGGTCAAACAGGTTGCGCCAGTTCTGAGAGCGACGCCGGAATAGCTCGGCGTCGGCAGTTTTCCCAAGCGTGATTGCGAGTTGCGCCAATGCCCAATCGTTCCAGGCGTGTTCGATCGTCTGGGCCGCGCCGTTGTTATGGAAGCCGGCTTTGGGGAGGTCTTCGGGGATGTAGCCGCGTGCGATGTAGTCTTCAATTCCGCCGCCAATGCAGGTGTGATGCTCGTAGCCGCACTTGCTCATCAGGCCGCCGGGGAAATGGTTCTTGCGCACGGCGTGATAGACGGCCTCAACGTCATCGGGCTTGTAGATGCCCGTATTGATCGCGGCTGCGTAGAGCGGGGTGGTCTGCGCACTGGTCATTACGAAGGTGTAGTTACCGCCGGCCGGTCCGCGCGGGATCAGGCCGCCATTCTTGTACATATCGAAGAAACAGCGGCAGAAATCGTCAATCAGTTGCGGATACGCGATCGCCCACAGCGGCGTGATCGACCATTGCGCGCCCCAGAAAGAATCGGAATTATGGTGTTGATAGCGCGGCTTGCCCGCGGCATCGCACGGGATCTGACGAACCGTCGGCGCGTCCCCCGTATTATCGATATACGTGCCCGCAACATCGCTCACCACGCGGCGGCCGAGCAGGGAGAAATAGAGATCGGTGTAGAAGCGCGCCCGCTGCGTCTCGGTGCCGCCTTCCACTTCAATCCGCCGCAGCCAATCGTTCCACTCGCGCTGGGCGCTGGCTTTGATCTCATCGAACGTCAGATCCGCCGCCTCGGCGCGCAAATTGTCCCACGCCGCGGCGATGGACGTGTAGCTGATCGCCACTTTCATCGTCACCGGCTCGGAGACATTGCCGAGATTGATCAACGCCCGGATCGCATCGGGATTAAAGTCGCTCAATTCTACATCGCGATCCAGTTCGATCGCGAAGTAGATCGTCAATCGTTTTGGCTTGCGGATCGTCGGTTCATTGATGACAAAGCCCTGGAGTGTCCGCGGGCCGGTTTGTTTGAGCGCTGCGCCGCCCATGGCGCACGGGCCGAGCGTTGACGCGAGATCGATGTAGATCGAAGCGGATGCACCAGCCGGGAAATGATAGCGATGCACGCCGACGCGCTGCGTGGCCGTGAGTTCGGCGGTGATGCTGCAGCGCTGCAAATTCACACGGTGATAACCGGGTTGGCAGACTTCATCATCGTGCGAAAAATCAGAGGCAAATTCGTCTGCGCCCTGTGCGGGGTCGGCAGCACCCGTGGTCGGCATCACAAGAATTCCACTGATCTGCCACGCATGGATATGGCTGAAGCCGATGATGCGGTTGTCGGCATATTTGTAGCCGCAGCCCCAGTCGCCATCGATGCGGGTGTCGGGGCTTAGATTGACCATGCCAAACGGACGGCACGCCGACGAGAACGCGATCCATCGGCCGGTGTTGGTGCCGAGCCGCGGCTCGACAAGCGACACAAGATCCGCCGCATCGTGAAGCGCGTGCGCTTTAGATTGCATCGCCTCTTCAGTTCGGGGTTTATCCGCGTCCATCGGCGGGCCATTCTTGCATGGATTCCTCAGCCGGCAATGACCCCATCACGGACGGCGATCTTGCGCGCGACACGCGCGCCGCTTGCCAATGCGCCTTCCATGTACCCGATAAACGCGTAGCTGCAGTGCTCGCCGGCGAAATGCAGGTTGCCGACTCCATTGTGAAGCAGTGGCCCGACACTCGTCACGTCGCCGGGCGCGGGGAAGCTGTAGCCGGCGCGGGTCCATGTGTCGCCAGGCCAGTTCATATAACGCGCCTTGTTGAACGCTCGATCCGTGCCGGGGTACATGGTCTCAAGGTCGCGCAGGTGCGCTTCATTGCGCGAAGCGCGATCGATCGCGATCGATCGTTCCGCCGGCGGCCCGCCCATAAAACAGGTCAACTCCGCGCCGGCCTCTTCCGTTTGTCCGTCGGTCGCTTCCCAGGTCTGGCTGATCAATCCGTCGCCAAGACCCTCCGGCGAGGTGTTTCGAGCAAGCCAGAAGCGGTCTTTCACATCCGCGATAAATTTCACCGCCGTCCCCATCTGCACGCGCAGTTCGCGGGGCAACGGCGGATCAAAGCGGATGTTCCGCCAAGTGGACGGCGGGATCGCCAGCACCACGTCGTCCGCGTCAATGGTTCGGCCGTCCAGGCATTCGACGACGAATTTTTCGGCTAGAGAGCGGAGTTCGATTACCGGCCTACTGAGCAAAATATTCTCCGCGCCGATTTCCTCAGCCAGTTCCCGCGCGAGCAACTGGTTACCGCCGTCGCATCGGTACCACTCGCTCTCTTCCCAGTATTTATCGAGCCCGCCGCCTTTGATCATCGCCAGGTTGCCGAGCAGCGATTGCCGATCAACATCCACGCCGTTATCGCTCCCCATCTGGATCCTCGCCACCAGCCGCGTCAGATCCGACGCCTGATGTTTGCCAATCCAATGGCCGACCGATTCGGCGTCCAGCTCTGCCGCCCGCGGCGACATCCACGGCTCGTCGGCATTGATGTCGGCCGCCAGCGCGGTGAGGCGCTTGAGCAACTCATCGCTCTCGTGCCAGAGGGTTTCGGCATCCGCGTTCTCCAGACGCCTGCCGGCAATGACGATCGGGCGCTCCAAGTCTGCATGATCGCTGGCTTCGCGCAGGGGGAGATCGAATATTTTCGCGTAGTGCAGCCAGCGCGGGTGATTATTCCCGATGAATTCGCCGCCGCCTTCAATGACGGCGTCGTCAATAAAATCGCCGAATGAGATCACGCGCCCCGCGACCCGATCGCGCGCCTCAACTACGGTGACGCGATAGCCCGCGTAGGTGAGCTCGTAGGCGCACGAGAGCCCGGAAAATCCGGCCCCGATCACCACAACATGCCTTGTCGGCTTAGGGCGCAGGTCGCGCGCCGGCAGATCGCGGCTCAGTAGCAGACCGCCCGACAGCGCCGCCGCGGCGCGTAAGAAGTCGCGCCGGCTCGGATGCGGACCAGCGGCGTATCGGGCTCGCAGAGCTTGGTAAATAGATCCCGGCATTCTATTTACTGATCAAATAGCAAAGACTGTCCACGAATCTTCACGAATGAACACGAATGTAAGGCCATTTGTCCGCATTCATTCGTGTCTATTCGTGAAGACTCGTGGATAAATCTTCAATCCTTGAGTTTCATGTCCCGTCGCAATGCCGCGACCATTTTCACGTGCCGCTTCTCGTTCACTTCGCCGCCTTCTTTTTCGAAATTGAGCCCATACGGCCAGAAGTGCTGGCGGTCGGCGTGGAGGATCGCATCAGGGCCGTCGAACTCTCTCAACTGAGCGATGGCGTGCTCGCCGGTCCATTTGCCGTCCTTGATCATCGCGTGCCATTTTGATTGCGTGCCGATGCCCATCGTGTGGGCGATCTCGTGCATCGCCGTACGTTTGCCGACCTGCCCGCCAAAGTTGATCCAGCCGTCAAAGTTGGCGTCGGCGGTGGGGGTGCCGGGGTTGTAATTGGCGGTGATGACGCGATTAAATTCCCCTTGCTCGTTGTAAGTCGCAACCGCCGCATCCATCGCGGCCACGATCTTTTTCCTGGCTTCAGCGTCCCACTTGTCCGCGCCGCCGGACAGCTTGTACGACAATTTGCGCGTAGGCGCGCTCTGCGTCGTCGGACCCGTTGCCGGCTGGGCGCGGGAAGAGAGCGTGGACAAGAACACGACGACGCAAATTAGCCCGAGAATAATCAGCTTCATAAAACCACCGCTCCGGAAAACGCCGCATCAGCAAGAAGAGGCGTATAAAAAAACGGACGCGAACCCGATGAAAGGCTCGCGTCCGGATGAGTTTCTGTCAATCACAAAACGACCGATCAATCGTCGTTGGTCGGGCCGACACAGATCAGCCACAGCTTCGCGAAGTTCACGATCTGCTGCTTGGTCAGCTTATTTGCATTGAGGTTGTAGGTGATCTTGCTGGCAGACACGGTCTCTTCGCCGGGAATGAAGGCGTCGACGTAGTCAATCTTGCCGGTGAGGGATGGCAAAGAGTTATCGACGGTGAAAAATGCGTCTTCGGCGCTCTGGCCGGCGAATGCAGCGCCTTCTCCCTGGGCGGGCTTATTCTTATCTTCGTTGAAGCGAAGATTAAACTCATAAGCACCACGGCCATTGGTCTTGTACTGGGCGTCTTCCACCCACTTGATCGAGCCGGTCACCTTGTCGGTGTATTCCTTGCCGTCGACGGAGTAGGTGAAGGTGATGCCTTCGGTGAGGTAGTTGCTGGTTTCGTAATCATAATCGAGCGAACCGTTCACCATTGTGCGTGGATAGACCGAGGCCGGTCCCTTGGCGAGCTCGATGCCCTGGAACTTCATCGGGTCGGCACGCTTGACGGTGACCGTCACTTCCTTGCCGCCGACCACGCGCTTATACAGACGCGAGCCGAGGGCTTCCTTTTTCTCAGTCTTGCCCACGAGCTTGCCGGCGAACGGATCGGTGAATGCCTGGCCTTGCCCGATCGCGTCGATGGCGATTCGCAGCGGGCTCTCGTTGGCTTTTCCGCCGGCGAGGTCATAGGTGCCGCTGGCGGGATCGAGCGGAACTTCGCCAACCCATTTGCCGATCGTCTTCTTCTGCTTCAGGTCCGACGGATTCATGACCGCAAGATTGACGTTGTAATAAAGCCGACCGTCCTGCTTGGTGCGGCCGAGAATGCTCGAGAATAGTTTGGGCTGGCGGGTGATTTCGCCGGCGTATTCCGTGGTCTTGGCGACCTGGATCTGGAAGTTGTACTTATCCTTCGCACCCATGGCGGCCGAGCCTTTTTTCAGATCGCCGCTGGTGTCGAGGTTGGTTCGCGAGCCGAACTCGATGTTCATTGTTCCGGTGATGACGCCGTTCTCGGTAATTTCCGCCGGCGCTGCCGGTTGTGCGGCCGGCTGCGAATGGGCGAGCGGCGCTGCCGCGAAGATCATCGCCAGCGTCATCGCGGGCAAAAGTGTTGCGAGTCGTTGTTTCATGATTCGACCTCCTGCTGTGAAAAGCGAATTCGCCTCGCCTCCTCTGCCCCCGATGGCATCGACAGGTCGCGGCGGTAATTCGGACGAGTAGAGTGCGCTTTGCATTCCCGGTTTGCAACTATCGAATCGTTCCAATTCTTCGACATATTTGTAATACGCTGCGGACAAGACCCGGAGAATCTGGAAAAAGCGTTGGTTCATTGACGCGGCGGGAGATATGTTTCATAAGCGAACTTTGTTATCCAAACAGTTGGTTCCTCGGCGGTGCATCAGCGAAGGGAGTCATCCGAAAATGCCGATCTTGCCTCACAGATGCCTTCGGCTGCTCCTGATCGCGTTGATCGCGCTGCGATCCGCAAGTGCAAACGCGCAACCAATCGGGTCGCCCCCGACCACCACCGACGCGCCGCGCCTTAAAGTGGATTTTGGTCCTGAGGGGCTCACATCCATTTCATACGCCGGAACCATATTGGCCGATTCCGCAAAATATTTTGGGGACACTTGGCGCGTCATTCATGTGAGCATCTTATCCGCCGACGGTAAGCCCGCGCATCTGTGGACGCCGGCGGTATCCAAGAAAGAGTGGGATGCGGATCGGCAAACGCTGACCGCGACTTACGCGTGGGGCGTGGTGCAGAGCTATTACACGGTCGCGAATGACGGACTTGATATTGCGGTGCATGTGACCAATACGTCTGGTTCGGACACGATCGAAGGGATCAACCTGTACCCAATCGCGATGCGATTCCCCAAAAACCCGGCCGGCTTCACCGGTGGTCCGGTCATGAGCTTTTCACTGGGTGATACGCCGGTCCGTATCGCCGACTGGGGAACCGGTGCCGTGGCGCTGGCAAATCGTGGGACAAAACGGCCTTTGTATGTGGGATGGATGTCGACAAATGAGACGGCCTCGACAAATCGCTATGAACTTCGCATCGGCTCATCAAGCATGCCCTCCCAACCAACGAGTTGGCCGCGGATCGTTGGTTCCATTCCTCCCGGTGGGTCT